>CP053031.1:2450864-2774485 GCA_021496505.1 Thermoleophilia bacterium SCSIO 60948
TGGTAGTCGTGCTTGGGCCCTCCGAAGCGCTCCCACTCACTCAGGTCTCCGATGACCTTGCCCTGCTCGCCCCGGATCTCGAAACCAGTGCTCATCTGACCTCCCGGTCGGTACTGAACCCTTCGATCTGACGATCGAACCGGGCGATCATGCCTCCTGCACCGTGCCCTCTGCGTCGGTACGTCAGGAACCGGCTCCCGGCTTCGACCTCCCTCCTACCCTGACCGCTGGGACCGGAGAGTTGAATCTGATCGCTTCCAAAATGCGCCGCGCGGATCGTGCTCCACGTCCATAGGTCCGAGCGCGCAGACGCCCTCGTCGACGGGCTTGCCGAACTCCTCTCGGATCCGCCCGAGGATCCGTTCGCGACCGAGGTGGTCGCCGTACCTACCCGCGGTATGGAGCGCTGGCTGACGCAGCGACTCTCCGCGCGGCTCGGGACCTCGGACGAATCTGGCCGCCGCGATGGGGTCTGCGCCAACGTCGACTTTCCGTTCCCGCAACGGCTCGTCGAATCAGCCATCGTCTCGGCGCTCGGCGAAGACCCCGACCGGGATCGGTGGCTACCCGAGCGCGCAGCCTGGCCGCTCGTGGACGTCATCAACGAATCCATGGACGAGGCCTGGTTCGAGCCCGTGGCACGACACCTACGTCGCGACGACGGCGCCGACTCGGGGCGTCGGTTCCGGCTCGCTCGCCATCTCGCCGATCTCTTCGACCGCTATGGACGCCACCGGCCCGAGATCATCGCGGCCTGGGCACGCGGCGAGGAGGCCGAAACGGGCCACCCGGCCGAGTCCTGGCAGGAAAGCCTCTGGCGACGCCTTGCCGACCGCCTTGGCGGCACCGACCCGGTCAGCCGACTCGAGGCGGCGACGCGAGCGATCGAGTCGAGCGCGGACGCGGTCGACCTCCCGGAGCGGATCTCGTTCTTCGGCATGACCCGCGTCAGCGGGCTCCGCCTGGGTGTGCTGGAGGCGATCGCGGCTCATCGCGACGTCAACCTGTTCCTTCTGCACCCCTCCCCCGCCCTATGGGGGCGCGTGGCCGATGGCCCGATGCCGAGCGAGGTCGTCCGCAGCACAGACTCAACCCGCGCTCTCACTAGTAACCGGCTGCTGGCCTCGTGGGGTCAGGACGCGCGGGAGATGCAGCTGAGCCTCGGAGCGGTCGAGAGCTTCGAGGACCGCCACCTCGCCGCTGAGTACGGCGCAACCTCGATGCTGGAGCGAATCCAGGCCGGCGTGCGCACGGATGCACCCCTGTCTCGCAACGACTCGGACGGACCCCCGCGAGAACCGCTCGACCCGGCCGACACGAGTCTTCGAATCCACGCTTGCCACGGGCCCGCCCGCCAGGTCGAGGTCCTTCGTGAGGCGATCCTTCATGAGCTCGAGCGGGACCCGACGCTCGAGCCGCGCGACGTCATCGTGATGTGCCCGGACATCGAGACGTTCGCACCACTGATCCACGCGACGTTCGGTGCGGGCGACGTCTTCGAGGACCCGGACCTGAGCGACGTCGCGACCGGCGACAAGCCGGTCGACCTCAAGGTCAGGCTCGCCGACCGTGCCCTCCGACAGACCAACCCGATCCTCGGAGTCGCAGCCCGGCTGATCGAACTCGGCACCGAGCGCGTCACCGCCTCCCAGGTCCTGGAGCTCGCAGACGAGGAACCCGTCCGCTCGCGATTCGGGTTCGACGACGAGGCGCTCGAGCGGATTCAGTCATGGATCAGCGACGCCGGCATCCGCTGGGGCCTCGACGCTCGGCATCGCGCTCCGTTCAAGCTCGACTCGCTCGAGAGCGGGACCTGGAAGGCGGGGCTCGACAGGATCTTGCTCGGCGTCGCGATGACCGAGGACGAGTTGCCGCTCGTCGGGGGAGTGCTTCCGCTCGACGACGTCGAGAGCGGCGCGATCGACCTGGCAGGCCGCCTCGCCGAGATGGTCGATCGGCTCGAGAGCGGGTTGACCGGCCTCGCGGAGCCGAAGCCGATCGCTGCCTGGACCGAGCACCTGTGGCACTTCGTCGCTTCGATGACGAGGACGCGGCGCCGGGATGCGTGGCAGTCGACCGAGTTCGAGCGCCTGCTCGAGGATCTCGTCGAGGAGTCGGCGCAGGACGGCATGCCGAGTCAGATCGCGATCAGCTTCGGCGAGCTCAAGGGCCTCATCGCCGACCGCTTGGAGGGCCGGCCGACCCGAGCCAACTTCCGCACCGGGCATCTGACGATCTGCACGCTCCAGCCGATGCGCTCGGTCCCGCACCGGATCGTCTGCCTGCTCGGCTTCGACGATGGGGTGTTCCCTCGCAAGAGCCAGCGCGACGGCGACGACCTCCTGCTCGCAGATCCGCGGATCGGCGACCCCGACGGTCGGCTCGAAGACCGCCAGATGCTGCTCGACGCAATGATGGCCGCCGAGGAGACGTTGATCGTCACCTATTCCGGGCGCGACGAGCGGACCAACCTCATTCGCCCGCCCTGCGTGCCGGTCGGCGAGCTCCTCGACGCGGTCGACGCGACCGCGTCGGTAGAGGACGGCCGCGCGCGAGACATGGTCCTCGTCGAGCACCCGCTCCAGCCATTCGACCCGCGCAACTTCGAGAACGGACGGATTCGGCCCGACACGTCGTGGAGCTTCGACCGCTTCTTACTCGACGGCGCCGCGCAGCTTTCGGCGGGTACCGATGTCGAGGACCGGCCCTTCCTGGATCGGCCGCTCAGCCCGGTCGAGTCGAGGACGATCGAGCTCGACGACCTCGTGCGCTTCGTTCAAGAACCCGTTCGCCAGTTCCTGAGAGGGCGGCTCGGAATCAATCTGCGCAGCTACGGAAACGAGGTCGAGGACCGTCTGCCGATCGATCTCGACGGTCTCGGTCGCTGGGGCATCGGCGAGAAGATGCTGGAAGGACTCCTCTCCGGTGCCAGCCCTCGCGCCGTCTGCCTCGCGGAGATCGCACGCGGCGGCCTACCGCCGCAGCAGCTCGGCAAGGCGATTCATGACGGAGCGTTCACGATCGCGGAGCGGATCTACGAGGCGGTTTCGGAAGCCGATCCGAGCCCACCCACCTCGACCGAGGCGCGAGTGGAGCTGGCGGACGGACGCACGGTTGCCGGCACCGTCACCGGCATCCGCGGCAAGGTCGTGACAGCGGCGAGCTACTCGAGCCTGAAGCCGAAGAACCGGATCGGCGCCTGGGTCAGGCTATTGGCGTTGCTCGCCACCGACCCCGATCGCGACCTGACGGCGCTCACGGCTGGGAAGTCTGGAAACGGTGCATCCGCCGCGGTCATCTCATCGCTCGGCGACGACCCCGAGACGCGGCGTGAGACTGCGCTCAGCCACCTCGAGGCGATCGTCGCGATCTACGACCGCGGCCTGACCGAACCGCTGCCGATCTACTGCTCCACCTCTGCCGCGTACGCGGTCGGCGTCTACTCCGGCGAGGCCAAAAAGGCCTACGCCGCCGCCCGCAAGGCGTGGACCTCGGGCTACAACTCTTTCGGCGAAGACGACGACGCCGAGCACGAGTTCGTGCTCGGCGGAAGGGTCGGCTTCGACGATCTTCTCGGACCGCCCGACGCCGGCGACGTGAACGACCGGCCGGGCTCAGACGAGGAAACCCGGTTCGGCCTCTACGCGGTCCGGCTCTGGGACGGGCTGCTCGCCCGCGAACAGGTCAAGGCGCTGATTTGAGCTCGCCGGAGACCAACATCACCGACCGATTTGACGTCGTCGGCCCCCTGCCCGAGGGGGTGACGCTGCTCGAGGCGAGCGCTGGGACCGGAAAGACGTACGCGATCGCGGCACTCGCGGCGCGCTACGTCGCCGATGGCGTGCCGATCGAGAAGCTCCTCCTGGTCACCTTTGGGCGAATGGCGACGGGCGAGCTGCGCGAGCGCGTCCGCGACCGCCTCGTCTCCGTCGAAGCGGCGCTCGCTGGCCACCTCGCGGGCGCACCCGAACCGCCCACCGACGAGATCGCGACGCTGCTGACCGACGGTGATGAGGACACCGTCCAGAGGCGCCGAGATCGGCTGGCCGACGCGATCTCGAACTTCGACGCGGCGACGATCGCCACCATTCACGCCTTCTGCCAAGAAATGCTCGCAGGCCTCGGGGCTGACTCGGAAGTCGAAGACGAGACCGAGTTCACCGAGGACATGGCGGAGATGGTCGAGGAGGTGATCGACGACCTCTACGTACGGCGCTTCGCCGGCGAGGAGGAACCGCGGATGAAGCGGGCGCAGGCCGCCGAGATCGCAAGGATCGCGATCGGGAACCCGGACACCGTCCTCGCCGAGCCCGACGACGCCGACCCCGACGGCTTGCCGTCGATGCGCCGCCGGCTCGCCAAGGCCGCGCGGACGGAGCTCGACCGTCGAAAGCGGATCGCAGGGCTGATGACCTACGACGACCTGCTCGGCCGCCTCCACGCCGCCCTGGAGGGTGAAGCTGGAGACGCGGTCGCGCAGCGGCTGGCCCAGCGCTACTCGGTCGTCCTCGTCGATGAGTTCCAGGACACCGACCCGATCCAGTGGGGAATCTTTCGTCGCGCCTTCGGTGAGACCGGCACCACCCTCGTACTAATCGGCGATCCGAAGCAGGCGATCTACGCGTTCCGTGGCGCCGACGTCTACGCCTACCTCGAGGCCGCGCGTCACTCGGCTCGTCGCGCGACGCTTCGCACCAACTGGCGGAGCGACCAGGGTCTACTCGACGCCTACGACGCCCTGTTTCGCAGCGCCCGCCTCGGCCACGACGAGATCGTCTATCGCGATGTCCGCGCGGCCCCGCCGAATCAGGAGAGCGGGCTTATTGGTGCGCCCGACGCGACCCCGCTTCGGGTCCGGCTCGTCTCACGCGACGACCCCGATCTCGTTCGCACGCAGTCGGGACTGATCCAGACCGAGGCAGCTCGCGAGCACATAGCCGCCGATCTCGCCGGCGAAGTCGTGGACCTTCTGAGCTCCGGCGCGGAGGTCGTGACGAAGCGAGCTGACGACGGAACCCCGACGAAGACCGAGGGCGTCAGGCCGGGCCACCTCGCCGTACTCGTCCCGACCAACCGCATCGCGGGCCAGGTCCGAGAGGCGCTCGACGATGTCGGCGTCAAGGCCGTGATCAACGGCTCCGGGAGCGTCTTTGGCACCGAACCCGCGCAGGAGTGGCTGCGTTTGTTGAAGGCGATCGAGCGACCCTCTTCAGGTTCGCGTGCGCACGGCGCAGCGCTGACCTCGTTTCTGGGCTGGTCGGTCGAGGAGGTAGCAGAGGCCGAGGACGCCGACTGGGGCGCCGTCCATCGTCGCCTCCATGCGTGGGGGCGGATCCTTCGCGACAAGGGAGTCGCCTCGCTGCTCGAGGCGATGACGATCGGCGAGTCGATCCCGGAGCGGATCCTCGCCGACACCGACGGCGAGCGCCGGTTCACCGACCTACGTCACATCGGTCAGCTCCTGCACGAGGCCGCGTCCGCCGAGCGCCTCGGCGTGACCGGACTCGTCGCGTGGCTGCACGCGCGTATCGAGGAGGCGCCGCGGGAAGCGGACGAAGAGCGAAGCCGCAGGCTCGAGTCCGACGAGGAGGCGGTCCAGGTGCTGACGATCCACCGCAGCAAGGGCCTCGAGTTCCCCGTCGTCTACGCGCCATTCCTCTGGCACACCAGCCGCGTTCCGAAGACCAACGAGCCGATCGCGTTCCACGACCCGGCCGCCGGCGACGAGCGGCGACTCGACGTCTGCCTCGCCGGCGCTAGCTTCAAGGAGCATCACCGTCAAGCGGTCGTCGAGGATCGAGGCGAGCACCTGCGGCTGGCCTACGTCGCGCTGACGCGGGCCCGCCACCAGGCGGTCATCTGGTGGGTGGCAGCCCACAACACCCAGCACTCACCACTCGAACGCCTCCTGTTCGCGCGCGACGCCAACGGCCGGATCGAGCCGGACGGCCCGAAGACGCCGAGCGACGCGGAGGTCCGATACGCCTTCGACGCGATCGCCGAGGCCGCGCCCGGCCGGATCGCCGTGGAAGAGTCGGACCCACTCGCGGGGTCCTGGAGCGCCGAGCGAGAGACGCCGGGCGCACTCGAAGCCGCAACTTTCGACCGTGACCTGGACCCGATCTGGCGTCGGACCTCCTACAGCGACATCGCCTCTGGCGCGTATGAGCTCAGGGTCGCGTCCGAGCCGGAGGTGCCCGCGCTCGACGACGAGCCCGTGGGCACCGACGGCGCGCCGGCCGGCGAGGCCGCGCCGACCGACCCCGCCCTCGCCACCCGCTCGCTCATGGCCGGTCTTCCGACCGGCGTCAGGTTCGGCACCTTCGTCCATGAGACGTTCGAGCGCATCGACTTCGCCGCCCCAGACCTCCGAGCCGAAGTCGAGACGCGAGTCGCCGAGCGGCTTGAGCGATCCGAGTTGGAGGTCGGTGACCCAGCCGCCCTGACGAGCGCACTCGAAGCGGTCATCACGACACCCCTCGGCCCGGAGCTGGGCGACCGCGCTCTGCGCGATTTCGGCAGAGCCGACCGTCTCGACGAGTTGCATTTCGAGCTCCCCCTCGCGGGCGGCGACGACCCGACGGGCAAGCTCCAAATCACGGCGATCGCCGACGTTCTTCGCGAGCACCTGCCGACCGACGATCCGCTCGCGAGCTACGCCGAAGCGCTCGACGAACCCGGCCTCCGGCGCGCTGTCCGCGGCTACCTGACCGGCAGCCTCGACCTCGTGCTCCGAACGCAAGACGATGGCGAGCGACCTCGCTTCGCCATCTTCGACTACAAGACCAACTGGCTCGCGGCGCCGGGCGAGGAGCTCGCGGCGTGGCACCACCGCCCCAACGCGCTCCGCCGCGAGATGAGCCGCGGCCAGTACGGGCTCCAGGCGATCCTTTACCTGGCGACGCTCCACCGCTACCTCCGCTGGCGACTGTCCGACTACGACCCTGAGACCGACCTTGCGGGCGTCTATTACTTGTTCGTCCGCGGGATGTCGGGTCCCGAGACCCCGATGATCGGCGACCACCGTTGCGGCGTGTTTGGCTGGCGCCCGCCAGGTACTGCAGTCGAGGCGCTTAGCGATGTCATGGACGGAGTCGCGGCATGACCGACACCTCGGACGAGGCGCTCGCACCCGATGCCGAAATCACCCCAATCGATCGATTCGACGGGCGCCGCGCCGCAAGCGCGCCCGGCCTGCTGGCCGAGTTCAGCGCTGCGGGCGTCATCTCGGCGGCCGATGTCCATGCAGCCCAGCGCCTCGCGGTGTTCTGCTCCGAGGAGGATGAGAGAGCGATCCTCGCGGCAGCCTTGGCGGTTCGAGCGCCGCGCGTCGCGCAGGTGTTCATCGACCTGGCCTCGATCCGCGAGACGATTGTCGTGGAGCAGGCGGAGGACGATTCGCTCGAAGCCCTCCCATGGCCTGAGCCGACGGCCTGGGTCCAGGCGACACGCGCATCGTCGATGGTCGCCGTCGACGAAGAGCAAGCACGCTTGCCTTTGCGCCTCGAGGGGACCCATCTCTACCTAGATCGCTACTGGCGCGAGGAGTGCCAGGTGGCCAAAGACCTTCTCGCACTGGGTCGCGAAGCAAACGTCGATGCCTCCGCAATCACAGAGGATCTCCATCGCCTCTTTCCTGGCGAGACGACGGGCCGCCAAGCGATGGCCGCCGCGACGGCCTACCTGCGCCACCTCACCGTCATCGCGGGCGGTCCCGGGACCGGCAAGACCACAACAGTCGCCCGAATCCTTGCCCTGCTCCTGGGCCGAACCGAGCAAGACGGCGAACGCACCCCGATGGTCGGTCTAGCAGCGCCAACCGGCAAGGCAGCTGCACGGCTGACAGAAGCGATCCACGAGGAAGCCGAACGCCTCGACGTCACCGATTCAGTCCGAGCTCACCTTGTCGACCTCGAAGCGATGACGCTCCACCGCCTTTTTGGCTGGAAGGCGGGTAGCCACAGCCGTTTCCGCCACGACCGAACCCAGCGCCTTCCCCACGACATCGTGATCGTCGACGAGGCGTCTATGGTCTCCCTGCCGCAGATGGCTCGCCTTATGGAGGCGGTGCGACCTGACGCACGACTCGTGCTGGTCGGTGACCCAGACCAGCTCGCGTCGGTCGAAGCGGGCGCGGTACTAGGCGACATCGTTGGCAGCGCCACGCCAGAAGGGCTAGTCATCGGAGAGCGCGCGAGCCGGCGGCTCCCTGAGACGGTCGGCAAGGACCCTCCGCCTAGTTCTGATCACAACAACCCGGTCGCCGACGGCGTCGTGGTGCTAAAGGAGAGCCACCGCTTCGGCTCCGCGATTGGCGACTTTGCCGAGGCTATCCGCCGAGGGGATCCCGATCATGTCGTGGACCTTCTCGCTCAGCCCTCCGAGGAGATCGCTTGGACCGACGTCGATTGTCAAGCTGGCGCGGACGGAGACTTGGGTCCGATCCGCGACGCCATCATGCCCTCGAGCCGGCGAATGGTTGAGTCGGCGCTCGCCGGGGATGCCGCGGCTGCATTAGATGCGTTGACTGAAGCCAAGCTTCTCTGCGCACATCGTGAGGGTCCGTACGGTGCCGCCGCCTGGGGCCGGCGGCTTGAGTCATGGGTCGCGGAGGTGGTCCCGGGCTTCACGCCGCGCGGGGACCGCTACATCGGTCGCCCTCTCCTGATTACTAACAACGACTACGAGCTTGGGCTATTCAACGGCGACCTAGGGATCATCGTCGCCGGGGCCGACGGACCTCTCGCGTGTTTTGTCAAGTCAGGCTCCGGCGGCGAAGCTGTGGCGTTGCTGCCCGAGCGCCTTGGCCGCCACGAGACTGTCTACGCGATGACCATCCACAAAGCGCAGGGCTCGCAGTTTGAATCCGTAGCCGTAATAGTCCCGCCGGCGACCTCTCCGTCAACGTCACGTCAGCTGCTCTACACCAGCGTTACGCGTGCACGCTCCGCGGTCAGTGTGGTAGGAACCGCGGATGCAATTCGGTCAGCGGTGATGCGTCCGATCGATCGTGCTTCGGGACTGGGGCCGCGACTCCGGCGAAGCTTCTAGTTCATGCCACGGCAACCGCCCCCAACCCAGGTCCTTGGAGTCGGCTTTCGCACAGCGTGCATTCATGCGAGCGCTCCGTGAATCCGCGGGCTAACTCCCCGCGAGATTCGACGGCCGAGCCCGCAACTTACGCCGTGAGCCGGTTCTCGCCTGCGCAGGCTCAAGGGCCGCAGTCAGAGATCATCCAAAGCAACGTCTGCGAGCAATCGCGGAAGCGACGTCTTGTCGGTTAGAACCTCCCTAACCGCGCGTTGCCAGCCATCGCGGCCGACGAGCTCGACGTGCGCGGCCGCATTCCGCAGCGCTGACAGTCTCGTCATCTTCTTTCCGATCGCTTGAAGCTGGCTGATCGAGAGACCGTTGGCGTCAGCCCACTGACGGGACAAAGTTGACACCTCGTCACTTGGGTTCTTTATTCGGCGAAGTACACGAGCAATATGCCCGAATGTCCGGGGGGCCGGCATAACCTCCGGGTGATCCTGCGCAAACGGCGCGGTGATCTCTGAGTCGGCAAGACGTTCGCATGCGGCAAGGAGGGCGAGCACTGGTCCCGACCAATCGACCGCTGATTCGTCGAACGATTCGCCCAGTGCCCAGCCGGTTACCAACATGGCTTGCGACGGCAGATCGAATCGCACCCAGATATCTCCGAGGATTTCGGATAGACGCTCTTCAGCTTGCGCTCTGTGCGCCGTATCGAGCAGCTTTGCCGCTTCCACCTGCAAGAGGTCGAGTCGCACCGCGGCACGAGCGGATACCTGGGTCTCAGTCGCGTTGCTCGCGCCGCCGCCCTGACCGACACCAGGCTTCCATGTCAACCACTGGCCGATCGCCGAGCACAGATGCGAATCAAAGGCCGAATCCTCGCCGGAGAAGATGACCACGACGACCTTGCCTTTGTCCGGGCCGTCGTACGCGCGACTCTCGGTCGATGGTCCGGGGAACGCCAGGATCGCGTGGAACCCACCCCCAGATGCCGTGGTAGCGAAGTTTTCTGCGTATCCCAGCATCTTGTATACCTCCTCCGACCGGCGCGCGTCGGGCGCCCATCGAAACTTGGCGTCAACAAGAAGTGGCGGACGGCCTTCTCTCGTCAACACCAGGTCCGGGATCCCGCGCAAGGCCTGTTTCGACTCGCGCGCTGTCCACCTTCCTATGCCAATCGGCTGCTGCCTTTGAAACCACACACTAATCTTTTCGCCGACGGATTCATGCACCAGGACAGGGGATCCGGGCGGAACGGCGTGAAGCGGAACGGGATCTTCCCCAGGTTCGAATCCTGCCATCGTCAGAGCATCACTTGCTCTTCCAAGAAGCCACACCTCGAACAAGCTGTGCCAGAATGCCTCTGAGCCAGGAAGGGCCATAAGGCGCTTACGGACCTCCGGTTCGTGCCCGACGCTTAGTGGATCGACTAGCTCTTGCGCGATCGCGCAAACCTTGGCGTACAGAACGTCATTGCCGGTCTGGCGGCGCCGTACCCTTGTTTGAGCTTCTTTCGTGAGTCGCTGAAGCCCTGACCTTGCCTGCACGGCCCCCCACGAGGGTTGGCGCGCCGCTGTGAATGTCCAGGCCCTGAGTCGTCGGACAAGCAAGGCTTCGCCGCTAGGAAGCGTGAAAGGAGAGGATCTAAGGCGCTTCGCGAGCTGCACGAGGACGAGTCTCAGCAGTGCGTTCTCCGGTGTATCGGGCTGGTCACGAAGGACTAAGACCGGATAGCGGCGCTGTGTATCGCGGTTGCCCAGGATGCGTGTTTGCACGTAGCGAGGTACGTCGAGCCGTCCGCGGATTGCGCCGATCGATTCGGTGCGATGGCTGACGAAGACATGCGAAGCTCTCCGCTCAAGCTGCTGTACTACGGGTTGAAGTGCCAGAGCGCACGCCATAGCGTGCCGAACCACCGCCTCCACGCCTGGCTCGTCGAAATCACCATGAGCGCGCACCTCCCTGGCGACGAGTTCTGTTCTCTGGGCGGATTGACGGGTGATAAGGCGTGGGAGTGCCTCCCGCAACACGCTCTCACGAACTTCAGTCTCAGATGCCATGGAGGCCGACTGCGGCGGTTCGCCGCAGAGCCCGCGCGAACGCTCCGTCGAACGGCGGCGTGAGGGCATCCGCGAACGCTTCAAGCTGGTCGGGCTCGAGCACGTCAGCTTCTAATAGGGGAGCGACCCGCAAGGCGGCGCTTGAGTCCAGCGCAAAGTCGAGCTCTTCGTCCGTTCTATCGTTTACAACGGCGTCGATTAAGAAGGTCTCGATGAGATCTATCATTGTTGCCGTACCCACTGGTAGGTAAGGAGCCGACTTGGTGGTTTCGCCGCCCGAACGAAGGCGATGCACGATCTGAAATAGCTCTATCAGGCTCCCTTCGGTGGCGTGCAAGACCTCATCGAGTTCATCCTCATGCCCACTCAGACGGCTTTTTGCCAGGCCGAGAGCCTTCTTAAGAACCAGGGTGAACTCTTGAATCGCTAGAGGCGAACTCGAGTCCGCCGTTCGGCTCCACTCGGCGTCTGCCGGCGGAGGTCCGGGGACGTCGAGCGTCACGAAGCTGAAGCGGCGGCGCAATGCCTGACTCAAATTGTGTACGAACTGGCGGTCTACGCTGTTGATGGTCGCGATAATGCGGAATCGTCGCGGAACTACTAGCTCGATCCCCGGTCGGTAGGTAAGGCCGACGCCAACCAAATCATCAGATCCGAGCGCTGTAAACAGCTCACCAAACGCCCTGTCGAAGTGAGATCGGTTCAGCTCATCTACGACGAGCCACACTGCTTGTTCGGTAGCGTCATCGTCGGCATCCTCGCGCTTTATCATCTGGCCTGCGCACTCGAGGATTGCTCTCGTCACGTGACCATCGACCGGCACGACGACTTCATTTCCATTTTCATCAGCTCGAAGTTCCTGCCGACCGATGACGTCGTACGTCGTCCAATCTTCATGAGCTGTTGAGATCGCTAGCTTGGCTTGAAAGGCACCAGCCAACCGTTTGGCGAGCTCGGTCTTTCCAGTTCCCGGCGGGCCCTGCAGGACAACGTGACCGGCCACGAGTGCGCTGACTGCCTGCTCAACAACACGCGGATCTAGAACGAGATCCTCCGTAGCGTCCATCGCCAGTTGCGACAGATCGTTCGGAAGGATCAGTTCATCGGCCGCGATTTCTGCGACCCGACTTGGGTCTGAAGAGAAGTCGCTCGGGGGCACCCCTCCAGCTTGCGCCATATCCGTCGACTCAGTCGCCATACCGCTCCTTAAACTCTGCACGCACGATGTCAGGTCTACGAATTAGTCGTGCGGGCCGTATCTTCAACTCGACGCCTCCTGCCTTCAAGACTTTGTCTTGGACCAAGAAGGTGTGAGTCTCCACGCTGCGGAGGATTACGCGCTCGCCCTTGGCTACGCGGCACAGCAGTGTCGTCGGACCTTCCACCGCGCCTTCGGAAACGTTCATGTCGTACTCGTCAATTAACCAGGCGTCGTCAGGCCCTAGGGAAACCTTGACAGGCCCGCTCGCCCCGGACAGGGGCTGATCCTCGACGGCCGCTCCCAGGATCGCAAAGCGCTCCTCTAAATCCGTGCCCGAGAACGCAACTGGAAGACGCTCTGCGAACGGGGTCTCTAGCGAGCACGCACCGCCCGAGCCCATAGCGAGCTCGATACTTTCTCGGGGCCAGTTCGGCCGGACGCTCTCCCGCCGCGCTTTCCCGCCTTGGTTGACGTAATGATCGTCTCTCGACCTCTCAACGAGTAGATTCCCCAGTCCGACGTGCAGCATCGCCATATTGAGGCGGTTGTAGAGATCCCCCTTATGATGTCCACCCGGCCCCGGGACCTTCTCCAGCGGCAAATCGCCTGACCTCATGGCTCGTATCTGGTCTAGCGCGCCCGGAAGAGCTTCTCGGGATTCGACTACGCACAGAACTCTCCCGAGCTCTTCCCAGTGGATCATCCCATCCAAATCCAGCAATGAGGCCATGAGCGCCCAGTAGACCGGCAAGTCTGATTCGCGGTGGGCGCTTCTTCTCCAGGTGCCCCGGGGGCCTCCTAGAGGACAACGGAGGAGGAGGTTGAGACCGATCCAAGCGACGCGCCTCTCGTCCTGTGCGTTGACCGCCTCGATGTACTGGGACCCCCCCGGTGTCACCTCAATTCGCTCGTCTGGCCGAACCCAGAGCAGCCCGAAAGACTCAAGAGCTGCCTTTAGCGTCTCGACCATCGTCGACTTCGAGTTGTCCTTCGGCGTCATCGACGCCTTCGCATCGGCGTACTTCTCAAATTGAACGAACGTCTCAAGCCGATTCCAGGTGCGTTCTCCATCGGCTAGCGGATTGGGGTAGCTGATGCTCTGAATGCCCCAAGGTGTCGCCACGATGCAACCCTAATTGGCGACGGCGTCAGGCGGAAGCGTCCAGCCCAGAAGCGGTAGGCGGTCGGGCGACGGGGTCGCATCCATCACACGTCGAAATACGAGCACCCAATCGACCAGGATGATCCCTCCACGACCCTTGCGCGGGAACTTCATGTAATGTCGCCGAACCCGGTAGCCGAATGCGTGCTCCAACGACAGACCGCGACTCGCTGCCATTCGCGTCAAGCAGTCGTGAAGAGGAACCTCTCCATTCCGTGAGCCGCTGTTGCCGACCACCATCACGTAAATACCGTGTCGCTTCAGACAACGCGCAGCCTCGGCGAGGTGTGTATCTAGGTCCTGGAGGTAAGATACGGTACTCCGCCAGCGGTCGTGCGGGACATGTTCAGCACTGAGTAACCCCGCAACGGACTTCGGCACGTGAAGTGTCTCGCTCAGCGGGTTCTTGGCTCCCGTCGCTTGCCGACGAAGAAGGTTGAAATCATCCCGACTCTCCGCACCTACCAACGGGCCGAGCCAGAAGTATTCCGCCATCAGGTTGTACTGGTAGTCGACCGAATCTAGATACGGTGGACTCGTTATCATCAGGTCCACCGAACTACTCTCGATAGGTAGTTCTCGCGCATCAGCGTGCAGCACTCGCGGCATCTCTGCGCGCGAATTTCGCATATTCTCGAGGCTCGCGAGTCCGGCTATGGCTCGGTCGACCGACTTACCAACAATTGCTCGGACCGCGGGCGGATCTTTAGGATTCGTGTGTGACACGTAGGTCTTCATGGATTGGTCATCTGCGTTCGAGACCCTTCGCAGAACCGAGCTGACTGCCACGTGGAGGAATGCTCTTGTCCGGGCGTTCATCTCGACCGCCTCGATCGCTCTGAACAGCCCGTCGAGTTCGGAGCGGGCGCCCTCCGAGAACCAGTGTCCGGGGTTATCCACCCCACTCATGGGGACATTGGCGGGGACAGGCACGTGCGGCCATCTGGCGATCACGCGGCTCCAGGCAAGTCGAACATCTTCGAGATTTGGAACGTCGGCCTTCGCTCGTGCGATCGCGCAAGCCAGAGGATCGAGGTCGATACCGATCGCTCGCACCGGATATCGAAGGGCCTCTACTAAGGTGGTGCCCGATCCCACAAAGGGATCGACGACTAGTGCACCCGGGTGGGAGAACTCGCGAAGCGCCCACCGCGGGATCTGCGGAACGAACTTCGCCGGGAACCGGTGGAGACCATGCGTGCCGTGTGTCGTTGGCGTGGACAGGCTCATGGCGAGGACCTCGCCAAACGCGATTTCGTCAAGCGAAGGAAGCTCCGTCACCTCGCGATGAGTGGGCAACGACTTAACTGCAGTCGTCATGAAAACGTGACAATGCTCTCACGCATCTGACTTGCCAGCGAGCCTAGCTTGGCGCGCTGCTGAGGAGCAACGGTGAGGTGTCTCACCCGGTCGATACGGACTCGCTCGAACCCAGCCGCGAGCCCCATGCGGGCTAGGAGGACATCGGTCGGAATAATCACGCCAGCGTAGGCTGAGTTACCTACAACTACGTGACATTTACCCCCGGCCGCGAGGACAGCCTGGCTGGCTCCAAGGACCACGTCCATGTCGTCGAAATAGCCGCGGAGCAGGTTGCGGACCCCCATTCGCACGCTACTGGATTCGGGCTCCATAAGCTCCAGTAGTCGCTCCAAGTCGGGGCGTGTCGTTGTAGGCGCGGTCAGCTCGGCCCCAAGGTGAGACCGTAAGGACCGCTTCCGCAAGGCCCTGGCCTCGTCGTACGAGCTGACGAAACCGCCGAACCAAAGCTCGACTTTCATGGATTCGAAGTAGTCGAAGCGATTGGCATACGGAGGGCTGAAGATGACGGAGCCGAAGTCGCGGTGTGGGGCTAACTCGAGGAGGTCCAGCGCAGACCCCTCGCGAATTACCTGCCGCTCCCAGGATCCATGTCGCCAATGAGGCGCGTCTTGGATGATCTCGTCGAGCGCGAGCCGAAAAGCTCTCCGCACATAAGAAGCCTGATCATCCCCGAATCGCTCGCGCTGCCACACTCCGTCAGGACGAAGGACGTATCCAGCCGATGTCCGCTTTCGGTTCCTGTACTTCAGACCGTTGCCTTCTTTGAAAAACGAGCCGCAGGGCTCCAAAACCGATATCCACGCGAGCAGCACAGCATCACGCTGCTGTTCGCTCAAAGCGCTTGACTCAATAAGCCCTCGGATTCGCATTAGCTCATCGAGGATGCGGGGCTCGAATGCTCGGCTGGCAATGCTCAGACCCGGGACCGGCCAGCGTTCCGAGGTTCTCGCATCTACACCTGCGGAGAACTCACGCAGCCGTCCTATGTCGTCCCCGCAAAGGGGCCGCAGCTTCACTCGCGCCACGAACGTCGCGAGCGGGTTGAGGTCGATCCCGACCGCATCCGCACCTCGTTCGGCCGCGCCGACGACGATCGACCCGCAACCGCAAAAGGGATCGATGAAGGGAGGCTCCAGCTCAAGCGCTTCGATCAGACCCGGTGAAAACGCTTCGCGGTAGCGAAACCAGCGGTGGATGGGCTTCACGGAAGCGCCGCCCCAATTTACGAGCGGAGCAAGGTCCGTCCGATCGCCCATCGGGATCTCCGATTCGAGGAGACGGATCATGCGCCCCTGTTCTTTGAGGGGGGAGGCGCGAGGTGCACGCCGGAACGAGATCGCTGTTGCCGCCATTCGTCAACCCTATTGACCGCAGATGACGCAAAGTTTGAGGGCCGCGGTAGACGAGCCGCCAATGGGCACGCCAACCCTCCTTACGAGTCTGCGCCAGTGCTCAGCGGCCCTCATACCCAAGATCTAAGAACCGGAGGGCCTTGTCGCCGACCTGCAGACGAAGGGGTCCTCAGAGGGCACGACCTTGACCGGGGTCAACCGGCCGGGGCCGACGGCCGGGAAATCCGCCGGCTGAGCAAACCATGGCGCGTGCCCCGGCGTCCTTATATTGAATCCGGTATTTCCTCCGCTTGAAAACTCGAACACATATTTGCGTTTAGCGAACTCGCGCGCGGCTCTCCTAAACGCCCGCCCTGCGTCGAAGGTCTCCAATGCCCGATAGGTGAACGCGCCCGGATATCTTGCGATCGAGACGGCGCAGTGGGTCCGAAACGAGGACGTAATCGGGACGACGCGGCACCTCCAGGCCCCAGACGATCGCCAGTAGATATCGCCCCTTCTTTTTTTCGGCAAGCTCGAACTCACTTGGTTCGAACCTCACTGCCTCCGGCATATCCTTTCCGTGCGCTTTGATCTCCACCCACACGTCCTTGCTGCGATCGACAGCATCCGCTCCGGCGTTCTTGTGGTGACGAATGTCTTCAAGCTCCACTCCCCTACGATCGGCGAGAACGGTGGAGATCAAATCGAGTGCGAGGTTCTCCCTGTCCTCGTCGGTGTACTCACGGTTTCCTGCCCGGGCGGGTCGCGAGGGACTGCTTCCTCTCCTCTGCTTCTTCGGAAGTACGAGCTTCGATCTGCTTGACAATCGGATTGTTGCGCCTCTTCGATTTCCCTCCAAAAGCAAACCACCGATTTCGCTGAGGTCCAGTTCGTCGATCGTGTGGAGCCTGCGAGGCTTCTCTTTGATCGGGGCCTGGTGCCGCGGCACACTTTTCCGCCTCGCGCTGCCCCTTCTTCGCGTTCTTCGCTCGAAGTTGTCAAAGCCAAGGAAGTCGGGAGCATCTTGAGGCGCTTCCGAGGGATCCAAATCGAACTCTGGCCCGGAGTCATCCCGAAACGCTTCGGCCCAAACGAGCGCGAGTGTTGAGAGCTCCGCCTCGCTCGCATCCGGTCCGCCAACGCGTGCCGCGATTGCTTGCGCAGCACCCTCGCGGCGCCCGAGCTGATCGTCGTCGGCCAAGCACAGCACGTTGGGATCATCGAACAGATAGGCGTCAACTGAAACGCGCTCCACTCGCCGGTGTGGGGCTCGAACCCGTAGCGCCCAATCTGGGCTGATGATCAGGGCAGCGTCTGCCAGCGAGCGCCATGTCTCGGCCGTCACTGCGCCATAAAGGTCGACATGGTGGATCTGCAGGTAGTGGCGAAATCGCGAAAGCGCGTCGAGAAACTCCGCTCTTCGATCGAGCTCGGCACTGAGTAGCCGCTGGGGGATATCAGCCTCCACGTTCTCTGGGCCCAGCAACACGATGCCGAGTTTCGGCAGCAGGGGATCCAACCGCGCGAGAGGCATCGGGGGAGCCCAGACGGGCCACTTCTCCCCAAGCTGCTTAGCCAGGGCGGAGTCCGCGGTAGCGAATACGTCGTCCCGCCGACGCGTTTGATGCCAGCCTGAGTGGAGCCGCAAAGGAGTTCTCGCGAGCGCTCCTAGGCCTCGTCGAGACTCGGACGCCAGGTCGAGCAGCCGCTCGAACACGCGGAACTCGGCGGTGCGATCGACGGACTCCTCTTGCGCCAATGCTTGTAGGACGCCAACACACTCGGCCGCCGAGGGCTTGGGTACTCCGATGGCTTCAAGAAGCCCCGGAGCAGCGCTCGTACATGGCAGGCTCGTGTGGAGCTGGGGACCGCGCCTTACATTCGTTGGGGACAGCCAACTGTCCGCGACCAGTATCAGCCCGCCCTCTCTGCCCGGGTCGGCTAGCGCACGCCGGATCTGCTCGTCGGACATGTCGCTTTCCGATTCGTACCTGCCCCCGGTTACGAAATCTGAGAGCGCCGCCAGATATCTGTCGGCCTCCTGCTGTTCTACGAGGCGACCCGCCCGGTTGGCGTCCTTGAGTCCACCTAATTGCGCAAGCACATCCGATGCGCGGGGCCGACCCCTGATGCCAAGCGCCGCGACAAAGGATAGGTCGGCATGCTCCGGTTCAAGCTCGCCGGAATATCGAGCCCGATTCTCGCCCTCGACGCCGAATGCCGCCTCAGTAAGAACGGCCAAGTCCCGAGGGCAAGCAGCGTTCAATCCTCGCTCGCGGGTGGTGAACCATGGATAGCTCGCCAACCGCGCGAGCCAAGTCGCGGTTACCGTGCCCTGCTCGTGGAACGAACCGTAATGCCAGACTGCAGTCGCCTCAGTCCTGTCCGCGTATTGACCCCATCGCTCGTTAATCGCAAGCACGAAGGCACGCGCTCTGGCTTGTCGCTGCGCGAGCTTGCGCTCCGAGGCGATGTTGACGGCGATCGCGTAGGCGTCCGGGCTCTCCCAATCGTGTTGCAGTCCGGTGGCGCGGGGGAACGCCTGCAGCTCCTCTTGGTGCTGAGCGCAGAGCCCGTCCTGTTCGGTGAGTTTGGGCGCGTGAGGATTCTTCGTGGGCTGTGCGGCTGGCACGAGACGAGGAGCCGTTGCTGCGCCAAGCTCTCTGAGAAAGGCCAGGGCGCCTCGTCCACGTGGACCCGCCAGCAACTCCCGGTAGCTCGGGTCCACCCACCTTAGATCCTTGGTCTTGCCGGCCGCTCGTGGGAACGGACTGCTATCGATCGCGCTAGGAAGGTAGGCATCGACCGGCTTGACACTCACTGGTTGCTTGCGAGAGTTCATGTTGACGTAGCCTTCGATCGCAATATTCCGCCCTACGCCGTGCCCTAGGCTTGTCCGTTCCTCTTGAGACAACTGATCAAAAGAGTTCTTCAAGCGCTTTAGTACATCTGGACGGCTACGGAGATCGTGCGGTCGTGCCCCCGATGCGCTTGCCAGCGCGCGAATCGTGGCTTCATCGCTCGCTCTCTGGTGCAGGGCACCGACTTCGGAGAGCCATTGCCGCACCTCCTGCGCCGCTCGACCGGTCGATCTGAGCTGAGGCGCGATCTGTTGTGCAAGTCCTAAGGACGCTGCGAGTCCGGAATCGGAAACAGTGTGAACAAGCAAAGCTCCTTTCTCGATGACGTCTTCGGGACTTAACCGGCCCCGGCCGTCGGCCAGCGGAACGCACCTAAGCTGGGTGAGCTGTTCTCCGGCACGGAGGGTCAGGCACGCCGCGACGAAATCGACGAGCCATCCGCCGCCCCTTGAACCGATCTCCTCGTCAGACCAGTCGAAGACCCCACGAGCCTCTGTGAAATCCAGCGGCTCGGCACGACAGGCCGGATCGCTGAGGACATCTCGCCAACGGCCGCCATCGCGCGCGCTCTTCGGGACGGTTCGAGCGTCGTCGTGGTAAGCCTCGAGCCAAAGTCGCTCAACATCGGCAACCTGAAGAACGCTCTCGAGCTCATCCACCTCGTAGACGAGGTCGTCGAGAGGCACCTCCCCACCCGCGAGCCTAAGGGAGCCCCGTTTTGCCAACTCGCGCCACTGCCGCTCGATCATTCGATCAAACTGGCTCCGGAGCCATTCCGACCCGCCGCACTCTTCGGTAGATAGCGCGATCGCGCGCCACGCGATCTTAGGACGACTCGAGAGCCGCTCAACCGCGACTGCGACAGCTAGCTCTCCTATTGCGTCGACCAGCCAGCTATTCCGCTTGTGAGCGAGTAGATCGGTTCGGTCTGTGCTCAGCTTGAAGTGCTTCGAGCCAACCGAGAACGGCAAGGAGCTGGGCTCCTCGAGGGGCAGGCCGACGTAGACCCGACTAGGTAACGCTCGTCCCGGAACAGCAAGGCGTACGTCCAAAGTCTCGCCAAGCCGATCCCCCGCGTCAGCAAGAGCCTGCGGCCGTCGAAACCTCGCGACGTACCTCGTCCAGCGCCGGTTGCTCCCGGGTTCAGTTACGGTTGCTTCCCGGATATCAAGCGCCCGTGCCACGGTCAAAGACGAAGGCCTATCGGGACCCCTCCGTAGCCGGCAGGACCTGATCAGCTTCTTACGTCGTCCAAGCTCCGTAAGTGAGACTGATGAGACGTGATCGAGGAAGAGCAGCGACGATGCGTCCCACTTGGCGATCCAGTCCTCGAAGAAGCCAAGGTCGAACTCCTTTTCCTTTAGCGTCAACACGAAAAGGGTTTCGCGTGCGTCAGCGTCCCAGAAGCCTGCAATCGGACGCGCCGGCGAAGCAGGCTTAATCCGTCCATCTTCGATCGAGAAACTAGGTAGCGGGCGACAGTGCACCTGTAGCTCACGCCCAAGTTGCTTGAGCGTCTTTAGGCCGACCCCAAACTGGCCAATCTTCTCGGCGTCATGCCTGGAGCCTGAAATTAGGGGAAGCGACATCTTTAGAACGTCGCGAAGCTCGACGGGTCGCCCATCATGAGCGACGAGTAGTTCGCCCGAACCGCTTCGACCTTTCCGAAACCCGAAGCGAACGGTGGATGCCTGCTGATCCTCGGCGTTCTGCACGACCTCCTGAAGACCTCGCGTAGCGACGCTGTGTATCGACTCGGCGAGGCGCTCGGCACCGGCAACCATCTCGTCAAAGAGATGGAACTTCCCCATCTCCGCTAGGAGCTTGATCGCCTCTTGCTCATCGCTCGGGGACAGGCCGAGGCTCTCGTAGTCCCGTCCTTCGTACATAGCCTTCACTGCTCTAGCGGCGGGCGAGTCGTCTCCACCGACGACGGCTATTTCGAGACGTCTCTTCTCGTCGTGCAGTGCGGTCTTGGGCAGGGCGTCAGTCATGCGTCCCTAAGTGTCACTCAGGGACGATTCGCCATGCGTTGGTCCGCGGCATGGTGACAGCGCCGGCCGCGCGAGTTGACCAGTCCGCGAGAAACGCGTTCATAACAGTGCCGGGAGCCCGCCTCGATACCCAGGGTGCCATGCTTGCCGTTCTAAAAGGGGGCGGTGAACTGGCTCGACCTCGGAACGCCCTCGGCTACCCGGAGCCTCGCCATACTTGGTGACGAAAGCCATCATGATCGACCACGCAAGCTCTGCCGGCGTCGCTCAAATAGGCGAGGGCCTGGCTGACATAACTCGATGGCGTCGTAGGGTCCAGAAGTCGGGCCCTGCGATCGCGTCTCAGGAGCTCCACAAGCTCGGCGCGCTGCCAGTCTCGATCTTGATCTAACGCGTTCAAGATGACATCGACCACATACTGTGGCGGCTTTCGGGGCGGGCGATCTGCCTGTTCATGAACCGGCGCCCGGGCTCCACGCCCCGCGCCCGGCCGCTCGATTGACGGGAGATGCTCGACTACTCGAGCCATCGCTACGCCAGCACAGCCTTGCGTGGATACACGACCCCGGGGTCCGTGAGCACATTCACCAGCGCCGGCTTCCCGCTCGCAAACGCTCGCTCCAATGCGCCCGGCAGCTGAACCGGCTCCCGCACCAACTCCCCATGCCCCCCAAGCGCCGTGACCACCTCGTCATATCGCGTCCCCTCCCGCAGCTGCGCCGCAATCGAATACCCGTAGAGGTACTTCATCGGGTGCTCCTCGAGCGCCCAGACGCCGTTATTGCCCATCACGCAGACGATCGGCAGGCCGAGGCGGACCATCGTGTCGAACTCGAGGCCCGAGAAGCCGAAGGCGCCGTCGCCGGCGAGCAAGCAGACGGGCTTGTCGGGATGGGCGACCTTGGCGCCGATCGCCTGGCCGGGGCCGGCGCCGAGGCAGCCGTAGGGCCCGGGGTCCATCCAGTAGCCGGGCTCGTAGGTCTCGATCATCTTGCCGGCGTAGGAGACGAAGTCGCCGCCGTCGCCGATCACGATCGTGTCGCGGGGTAGGAACGCGTTGAGCTCGGCGTAGACGCGCATCGGGTGGAGCGGCGAGCGGTCGTCGGCGAGCTCCTCGGCTTCGGCCGCGCGCTTCTCTGACTCCTCATCGGTCACTTGCTTGACCCAGGCGGCGGTGCGGTCGCGCGAGCCGCCGGCCTCGACCGCGCCCTCTCGGATCGCGGCGAGCGTCGCGCGGATGTCGCCGACGAGCTCGACGTCGGGCGTACGGTTGGCCGTCAGCTCGTTCGGCGCCGAGTCGAGCCAGAGCAGCTTCGCCTCCTCCCCCACCGACCCGCCGAAGCCGAGCCGGAAGTCGAGTGGGACGCCGACGACGAGCACGACGTCGGCCCCCTTCAGTCCCTTGCCCCTCGCCCGCGAGAAGCAGAGTTCGTGGTCGGCCGGCAGACAGCCGCGACCCATGCCGTTCAGGAAGACGGGGATCCCGAGCTGCTCGGCGAGCGCTCGCAGCTCGTCCTCGCCGCGCGACCAGTAAAGGCCGGTGCCGGCCATGATCGCCGGGCGCTCGGCCTTGGCGAGGAGGGCGGCGGCCTCGTCGGCGTTGGTTGCGGGAATGGCGTCGGGCGGTGACGCTGGCGTCGGGTCGTCGACCTCGGCCGACGAGAAGACGATGTCCATCGGATAGTCGACGAAGGTCGGGCCGCTCGGCTGCGCCGTCGCGCTGTCGATCGCCTCGAGCGTCGCGTCCTGGATCCGCGCCGGGTCCTTGACGGTGCCGGCGCTCTTCGTCACCGGCTCGCAGACCGGAACGTGGTCGAACTCCTGGAGCGAGCCCGATCCCCAGCGGCCCTCGGGCGCGCGGCCCCCGAGGACGACGATCGGCGAGCGGTTGAAGAGCGCCCCGGCCATCGCGGAGATGCCGTTAGTGACGCCAGGACCTGCGGTCAGCGCGGCGATACCCGGCTCGCGGGTCGCCTTCGCATACCCCTCGGCGGCCCAGACCGCCGCCTGCTCGTGGCGCGTGTCGACGATCTCGATCCGCTCCTCGCGACAGCCGTCGTAGATCGAGAAGATGTGGCCGCCGGAGAGGGTGAAGAGTTTCGAGACGCCGCGGGCCTTGAGGGCCTTGGCGATGAGCCGACCGCCGTGAGGGGCGCCTGGCTCGACTACCCCGCCGTGCTTGGGGCCGCCCTGAAGGTCGGCGCCGTAGCCGTCGGAGGACTGCCCCTCCTCCACTCCGTTCGATTCGACCTGGCCGTCGCCGGACGCCTGCTCGCCTGCCGCCGACGCATCGGTCTGACCCGTCGCGGCGCTCTCCTCGGTTCCCACGAGGGGAACGTATCGGGCACCCGGCCCGGTCGCACCGCTACCGCTCGTTGAGACCCGTTGGAATCGGTTCGCGGAGGGCGGTCAGAACCTCCTCGATGGCCGTCCTGATCTCGTCCGACAGGCGGCCTTCTTCGTCGAGTCGCTCTGCCTCCGTCCACGGCCAGTACCGGCGCACTTCGATCCCCGGGCGGACCATGCCTTTGCGCTTGCCGAGCGCGTCAATGAACGTCGTCAACCCCTTGTCGTCCGCATCGCTCGCATAACCCCTGGCCTTGAGAGTCGGCCAGATCGCGGTTCGCATGACCTCACCGTCTACCCCATGTAGCAAGCGTCCCACGTCGTCTCGCCACTGCGCGATGTACTCGGACAAGTCGCCCGCGTCGAAGCTCGAGCTGAGGTAAAGGGGGCTTCGCGCATTCCAGAACCCCAGGTGAGGATTTGGCCGGCCTCGCCAGACATCCGGAGCGGAATCAACGAGTTCAAGGAGCCGCTCACACCGATCGGAGGTGTAGAACGTCACTGCCTGACCCTTCAGCTCGGACGGCCACGTAGACAACACTAGGTATCCCTCAAGAGCCTCGAGAGCGATGCGTTGAGTCGACCTGGATCTCTCGATGAGCAATTCCGCGCCCGAATCCCCGCGGGTACGAACACCGTCGACAGTCACGACGCCCCGAAGAAGCGCCGTAATTCTCTTCTGGCGACGTTTGGCGTTATCGCCCGCTCGGCGAAGACTCGTGAACGGGAGCAAATCGGGGAAGTGATCTTCGCCGAAATCAAAGAAGTCGGTTATCAGCGCTGTTTCGGCAGGGCCCAAGCGGCCGGTCTCTGAAAGGTTCCACCAGTCCTCAAGGAGCCGGTGCCAGCTCAACCCTTCCGCGCGCGAACTGGCCGGCTGAACGCCCTCAAGGCCCAGGTGGGTCACCTGTTTGGTTTCGCGGCCCTCGAAGATTTTCGATTCAACCGCGATCACGAGGCGACTGCCAAAACGAAGGACGCCGTCCAAACGCTGTCCTTCTCCCTCACGCTCCACTATCTCACTGGAGCTGAGATCCACATCCTCGTCCGGCGACAGGAACACGCTGAGCAATTCGTCAACCAGCGGGCCTTCGACCTCGCCTTGCGCCGCCGCCGCCCGATGGTCAGCGGCGAAGACATGGCTCGTTTGCATGTCGACCTCGAGGCCCGGCAGCTGCGCAAGTGGATCCGCTCTCACTCGCCTCAGAAACGCGTCGCACGCCGGCGGCACCGTTCGCATAACGATCATGGCGGCCCGGGTGAGCTGATCTTCGTGGCCTGGAGATCCGCTATAGGCGCGGAAAGCGTTCAGATGTCTATTCATGACCATCTCCCTTAGCTACTGACGGCAGGCCGAGGATGCCGAACTCGCTCGCTCGTTCAGCATCAGACGGTCCGGCGAGCGCGGAGCGTTCCGCGGGCGCAAAGCCAACCCAGGCGCCTGTGTCGCTCGGTTCACATCGTTCCAACACATTCGAAGGAGACAGACGGAGGGACGCCGGATCCCTTCAGGCGTGCGCCAGGCTCCGTTCGATCGCGCCGCGAGATCCCCGCATCGCCTCGAAATTCCCCGGCCCACGCCACAACAACGCGTCCTGCGGCAGCGCCAAATACGTCGCCCGCGCCAGACCCGTCGTTCTGCCGCGGTCGTGCTCCCACGACTGCTGGAGCGCCAGTCCGACGAGGTCCTCTCCGCGTCGCTCGAGCCGCTCGGCCCAGCGCTCAACGTGAAGCGCCGCGGCTCGATGAGCGCTCTTCGCCGAGTTACAGCGCTTACAGGCAACGACGAGGTTCTCGATCCCATCGTCGAGCGAGTGCGCGTAAGGAAGGAAATGGTCGACATCGTTTGTCGTGATCGAGCCCGCGCAGTAGAAGCAACGGCGGTTCTGCAACAGGGACAGACCCCGGACGAGCTTTCGTGGGGGGCGGCGCTGTTGATCAAAGAGGAAGCTCTCGAGCCTCGAGGAATCGAGGTAGTTGCGGTTGAGGCCGGCCACCATCTGGGCCCAGCGACCTTCGATCTGCGGGCGAAGCAGCGGCGCCAGGCGAACTAGGTGGTCGGATGCACCGCGGAGGAAGCGGATCTCTCGCGAACTCTGGCGGTAGGACGTTCGCGTTGTCGTTTCATCCCAGTCGATCTCGTAGAGGAACGGCGCGTAAGGGCGCTGGAGGCGAGGGAGCGGCATCTGTGCGGCGGTCCACTCGACGTCGTCGAGAAGTCGCGGATAGTCGGGGCTTTGCTTGACCGAGTGGATTGACGCGGTCGGGGAGTAGCCGCCGACGGCACGGATCTCGGAGAGCCGCGAGACTATGACGGCCTTCTTGTTACCGCTCTGGCGCAGAAGCACTGGGCCCGAACGCCCCGGGAACCGCGCCGTCTGCGGCCAATAGATCTCGAGCATCCGCGCGGCGACCGTCGCGACGCTCAATCGGTCGGGTGCACGGCCGTCCGGACCCGTTCCCTCCCTTGCGCGGTCGATCAGCGCGAGCAGGAGACCGAACTTGTAGGTCGTCGAGAAGCTCGCCTCGTCGAGCAGTCCTAGAACCTTCGTCCCGAATGAAATCAGCGTGTCGTGTTGCGGCTTACTCATTCCAGTAGGCCGCCCGGTGTGGCAAGACCCAGCGCACGCCGCCGCGCGGATCCGCCACATCGCCTTCGTAGCGCGGAATAAGGTGGATGTGAGCGTGAGCGACCGTCTGACCGGCAGACGCCCCGATGTTGGCTCCGACGTTGATCCCGGCCGCCTCCAGCTCGCGCCGGAGGGTTGCCGCGAGCGCATCCGCGAGGGCCCAAAGATCCGAGCGCTCCTCGTCAGGCAGAGCCATCAGATCGGTCTCGTGGCGACGCGGAACCACCAGGCTGTGGCCTTCGCTCAGCGGAAATTCGTCGGCGAAGGCGGCCGAGTACTCGGTTTCGGCGACGAGACTGTCCGTCGCGGCGACTCGGGCACAGAGGACGCAGGGTGCGCCTTCTGGACCGCGCTCATCTGAGGCCGAAGCACTCACCCGATCGAGTCGACCAAGTGCGCCGCCTCGTCGGGCATGAGATAACGGCAGAAACCGGCGCCCGACTCGTCGATCTCGAAAGGCCAGGAGGGCTTTCCGCGCCGATCGGTGACGCCCATGGCGTGCGTCGTCCTTCCCAGAGCGCTTAGAGCCCCGCGAACATTCCGGTGGCTTTCCCAGCCGAGACGATCCGCGATCTTCTCGGTGGTCGTATTCGGATTCCGGGCGATCTCGACGACGACCGACCACTGGCGAGCAGAGGCGCGCCCGTGAAGCTCGCGGATGTCCTCGGCGCTCCAGCCCCTACATAGATCCTTCGCCATGCGCGGCAGCGTAAGCAGGCGAGCCGTGTCATGCGCCGACGCCCGGGTGGCGCGAGGGAGATCACCTATGTCGGGTATCGGCGGAAGTAGTCGTCCATCCGCACGCGCGCCAGCTTCAGTGTTGGCGCGGAGAAGAGTCGGTGGTAGGGCTTCGTCTCGTCAAGGACCAGTGTCTCGAGCATCAGATCGGGTCGGCGCGCTGCCTCAAGGTGCCCGAAGCCGAGGGTCGGGGGCCTGATGATCTTCGCGACCGCCGGGACGAGCAATCCGTCGGCGTGACCGCGATCGATCTGCTGCTTGAAGCGGGTGGCCGCGTACTTTTGGGTGCTGCCATCCTTGCGCTCGATCGTGACCTCCTCGCGCGCACGATCGTAAATCTCGAGCGCATCGCGGTAGAGCTGCTCCAGGGCGGCCGTCGGCTCCTGCGAATCGTCCAGCGGTGGCATCAGCCGATCATCCATTCCTCGGAAGGCCCGGCGGCAGGTTCACCGCCAACACCTGGTGCGGAGGCTTTGGGTACCACTTCAAGACCAGCGCGTGGCAGTTGTCAAGCTTGAGCCGGCGGCTGTACTTCGGGTCCGTTCCGGCAAACACGCAGGCCATTATCCGTAGCAGACCGCCGTGCGAGAAGCAGACATAGCGGCCCGGCTTTGCCTCGAGCGTTGCGAGGAACTCCGCCGCCTTGGCGGCCGAGAACGCGATCGGCTCGGCGCCCTCCGGCGCGACTGGGTCCTCCTCGTCCATATAGGCATCGAACAGCGGCGAGAGCTCATGCGTGCCGGCCCAGAGCTCGTCGAAGGACTGCCCCTCGAAGGGACCGGCTGCCGGCTCGGTCAGGCGCTCGTCGATTTCCGGCGTGATGGCCAGATCGGCGAGGGCCAGCTCCGCGGTGCGACGTGCGCGCAGGAGCGGTGAGGTGTACGCGGCATCGAGCGCGATCGAACCGAGGACGGGCGCGAGTGACCTCGCGGCCTCCTCGCCCGCTGCCGACAGCCTGACGTCGGTGTCGGTAGATGCGATCCCGGAATCGTTGTCGGACGTCGTGCCGTGACGGATCGCGATCAGGCAGTGTTCGTTTCGCTCGGCCGCTCGAGTCCAGGTGAAGGCGTCCATCGGCCGCATTCTTCACTCGGCAGACCGGTCGGGCGCCGGTCCGTTGATCTCGATGTCACTTCGGTAGATCGACCCCGCCGCCATCCGCACCGCACCCTCGCCGTCGTCACCGAAGAGCTGGCGAGCAGGCCAGGGCGACGTCGAAGCGGTCTCGCTCCTGGGACCTCGTGCTCGAGCGGGTAGACCGCGTAACGGTCGCGCTCGACGGGGTCGAGCGACCAGGCGATCTCACAAAAGACGAACTGGTCGATCGAGAGGTCCAGGCCGCAGGTCGGACAGGTGGTCGTGGTTGCCTCGCGGACGTAGTTCCGATCGGCTGCGAGCTCGGGGGTGACCCACGGACTGATCGACCGGTGCATCCAGTCCCCATAGAAGGATCCGGCAGCGGACGCAATGGACCTGAATCTGCTCGCGGGGTGAGGTCATGGAGCAGAGGTCGGTACCTGAACGGCGGGTCTGACGCATTCGCGACCGCCTCAGGCGATCGGCCCAGTGTCTGCGCCCGGACTGAGCTCGTGCTGCCGATGCCGAACAGCAAGGACCCCAGGGCGTCAGAACTCGGTTGCCGGTTCCGACTGAGGGCTGCAAGATGGTCGAAGCCCGAATCGATCTCGGAGAGTGAGTGCGTGAAGAACAGCGGCGTATACGTGAACCCGAAGACCAAGGTCGTCCACGACCCGTCCCGGCGGCACAAGACCGGGAACCGCTGCGCGATGCTTCGGTACCAGGACGACCTCGAGTGGCACCCCAAGCCTCCGCCGGGGACGCGTCCATGCGGACGCTGCCCCTCGTGAAGGTCCTCGTCGCACGCGGGCCCAAACCCGGAACTTGGACTCGAATTCACCGCGACCCAGGCTGCTCGGGGTTGCGGAAGGGCGAGCTGGCTGACGGCGCGAGCTACCTCGAGCTTGATCTCGACGACCTCCCGGAGTCGGTCAAGCCGTGCCAGTTTCCGTGCTGCTACCAGGGCTACGCGACCGCGTCCGACCTCAAGCGAAGGGTCGGGACCCCGTCTCGCCCCGCAGAGGGGATTCGTGTCGGCCAGGAGGTCGAGTTCCGAAAGCTCGGCGGGTCCGAGCTGATGCGACGACGAATTGTGCGGGGCCCCGCCGACCGAAGCAAGGACGAGCTCTCAGATGAGACGCCCATCGCGCGAGCGATGATCGGCCGGGAAGCTGGTGACGTTGCTGACGCTGAACTTCCCGGAAAGACGATTCAGATTGAGATCGTGCGGGTCACCTGAACCTAGGAGTGGCACTGCGCGATTCGTCCTCGTCTCACACTCAACACGCGGCTCCATCCGAGTCGTCGTCCAGCTCATACGGATCGCCGCCCGAAACGCGAACCGGGCCCTGCGCGTACTTCGGGCCGTCCCCGCTGCCGCCGGCGCAGTCGTAGTCGTCAGCCGGTGCCAGGCAGGGGCTGTAGCCGGGGGTGCAGTTGCCGCCTCCGCTCGCGCCGGAGCCGCCTGACTGCGACCCGGCCGAGGAGGCCTGGCTTGATCCGTCGTACGCGCCCCGATCGCACGCGCTCTTGCCCCACAGCCCCTCATCCTCAGACCTCGCCTTGCTCGCGTAGCGGCTGAACTCGCTCGCGTACTCGGTGTTGGGCGAGATCGCGAGCGGAGTCGCGTAGCCGTCGCGGACGAGCTCGGCGTTGAAGAACGTGCCGCCGCTCAGCCAGATGTAGACGAGCGAGCGTCTGTACTGATCCTTGCGCTCGGCGCCGAAGACGTAGAAGACGCGGGTCCCGGGGGCGAGCCGGTCAGCGGTGTAGTCGGAGGCCTCGGGACCGAAGCACTCGGTCCCGCCGTAGACCTCAGGCGTGTCGACGCCGATCAGACGACTCGGCCCGGTCGCCGCGAGAACGACGGTGTCGCCGTCGGTGTTCTCGGTGACGGTCGTTGGGCGCGCCTCGGCCGGGATAGCGGGCGAAGGCGAGTGCCGGTCGGGGTTCGCCCGATCCGGCTCCTGCGGCCCTGATGGATCGCGCCTTTCCCCCGCGCGAGCACGATCTTCAGCGCTGCTGCGCTGCGCCTTCGAACTGCGGTCCCGATCCCGCGGCTCGCGATCGGACTCGCCGCAGGCAGGCAGGAGCGCAAGGACGAAGGCGAGGAAAATCGTGGCTGGTCGTCGTGGCGGACCCGGCACGGGGTCACCGTAGAGATCGGCTACCGAACGAGGCTTCGCTCAGACTGACCTCTCTACGCACGGACCTTGGCCCTGGCCCTGCTCACGAACTGTGCCCGCGCCCTACCCCACCCGTTTCGCCCGCAGCACCACCTTCAGCCGGTTCGGCGGGTCCTCGTTGCCTCGCAGCGTTCCCTCGAACCGCTTGCCGAGCCCCGTCCCGCCCTTCGGCCCCGTGAACTTTCCGGTGATCGAGTAGAAGCCGTCGGTGTTGCAGGCGGGCGACACGCCCTTTGCCTCGACTCGCTGCGCCTTGCGGCCGGTCTTCAGGACGAGCTTGTAGTCGCCGGGCGCGTTCTTGTCGCCCTTCGAACGCCAGGTGCGCTTGCCCTTCCGCTTGCCCTTGCCCTCGCCGCGGAGGTCGTCCTCGGTCATCTTCGTCGGGCAGAGGTCGGAGTCGAGGAACGAGCCCTTGACGCTCACCGTCTTCGGTCCCGTCTTGCGCCCGCTCACCTTCCAGGGCAGCGTCTCGTCGGGCTCGCTGCCGGCGAAGCGCCAGGTCCCCTCGTACTTGACGACCTTGCCCTTCTTGGCCGCCGCGGTCTCGGCGGACGGAGCCGACGGGTCGGCGTTGGCGCCGCCGACGACGATCGCGGCGACGAGGAGCGGGACGATGGCGAGCGGGGCGAATCGGCGCATTCGCGCAGTATCGGCGAGGAACGAGCGAACGCAAAGCCGCTTGGGTCCGGCGGCCGAGCTAGCTTCGGCGACGATGGCCGCCAAGCCCACCACCGTCGACGAGTACCTCGCCGCGCTGCCCGACGACCGCCGCGAGGCGCTCTCCCAGATCCGCGAGGAGATCCTCGCCAACCTCCCCGACGGCGTCGAGGAGTCGATGAGCTTCGGGATGCCGACCTACGAGGTCCCGCTCGAGCGCAGCGGCCCGACCTACAACGGCAAGCCGCTGATGTACGCCGCGCTCGCCTCGCAGAAGCGATACATGGCCGCCTACCTGACCTGTGCCTACCTCGACGAGAGCGACCGCCAGTGGATCGAGTCGCGCTTCGCCGAGGCCGACAAGAAGCTCGACATGGGCAAGTCGTGCCTGCGCTTCCGCAGCCTCGACGACCTGCCCGACGGCGTCATCGGCGAGGCGGTCGGTCGCAAGTCCGTGGACGAGTTCGTCCGCGCGCACGAGCGCTCGTAGCGTCGTTCGCCGGACAGCGCGAGCTCAGTCCACCGGCCGGCCCTTGAGCTGCAACCCGATCTCGTCGGCGTCGAGCGTCGCGAGCACGGCCTCGATCGCCTCGGCGCTAAGCAGGCCGTCGTCGCGGGCGTCGAGGATGGCCTCGCGCTGTGCGCGGATCACTGCGATCCGCGTTCGCTTGACGTCGTCGGTCGCGGCGCGGTCGCCTGAGCCGCTCAGCGCGGCGAGTGCGTCGCGCTCGGAATCCGAGACGTCGGCGGCGCCGGTCACGTCACCCGCTGCTCGCTCGAGCAGCGCCATGATCTGGCTCCGTTCCTCGCGATTCGCCTCCTCAGGCGCACCCTCGCCCGCCCGCGCCCAGGCCAGTACGCGCGGCAGCGAGAGGCCCTGGACGAGCAACGATGCGGTCGCGACGAGGAACGCGATCAGGACGAGGAGCGAGCGGTCGGGGGTGTCGGCGGGCAGCGTCTGGGCGGCGGCGACCGTCACCGCGCCGCGCATCCCGGCCCACACGATCACGGTCCCGTCGCGGTCGCCGAGCGGCTGGGAGAGGAAGTAGTCGATGTCCGACGTCGCTCGCCGGATCCGTGTGCGGGCGCGCTCGATTCGCCGCGGCGACGGCTCGCGTCCCGAGCCGAAACCGCGGCGGCTCTCGGCGAGCTTCTTCGGGTCGTCGAGGCGCTCCTCGAAGGACGCGAGCCGCGGCTTCATCGCCTCTCCCCTCTTGGCTCGGCGCCGCAGCCGCCCGAGCAGGGCCTTGACGTAGACGCCGCGGACGAACAGCGCGATCGCGAGCGAGGCGGCCGCGAGAGCGAAGGCCGTGGCGATCCCGTCGTCGCTCGCCTCGACGTCGGCGAACAGGGCGTAGAACTCGAGTCCCATCACTAGGAACACACCGCCCTCGAGCACGAACTCGACGGTCTGCCAGTTGACGCGATCGGACATCCGATGCTCGGGCGAGAGCTTTCGCGGCCCCGAGTAGCCCGTGACGAGTCCCGCGACGACCGCCGCTACGAGTCCCGAGGCGCCGAGCTCGTCGGCGGGGATCGCGGCGAGGAACGGGACGGTGAACGAGATCACGGTGTTGACCGTCGGGTCGGAGACCCGCGAGCGAACGGCGAGGTTGAGGTTCCCGACGAGCAGACCGATCGCCGCGGCGATCCCGACCGCGACCGCGAAGTCGGCGATCACGCCGCCGACCGAGATCGACGCGCCCGCCGCGGCAACGGCGGCGCGCAGCAAGACGAGCGCGGTCGCGTCGTTCAGCAGGCTCTCGCCCTCCAGCACCGTCGCCACCCAGGGCCGCACGCCGGCGCGCTTGGCGATCTTCGTCGCGACGGCGTCCGTCGGGCTGACGATCGCCCCGAGCGCGATCGCGAAGCCGAGGTCGAGATCGGGCACGACCCAGTTGAGGAACAGGCCGATCAGCGTCGCGCTCGCGAGGACGAGCAGCACCGATAGACCGGCGATCGGCCGGAATTCGCGGCGGAAGCTCGTCGCCGGCATCTGGACCGCGGTGGCGTAGAGGAGCGGCGGCAGGACGCCGCCGATGATCCATTCGGGGTCGACCTCGACCTCGGGGACGAACGGCAGCGAGCTGATCGCGATCCCGGTCAGGACGAGGAGCAACGGCGCGGCCACGCCGAGCCGTGGTTCGAGGACGCTCGCGGCGGCGATCACGAGCAGTCCGGCGAGGACGAGGAGCTCCACGAAACGAATTCTGTCCGTCGCGACCTGAGCGCGCCCTCAACTACGGCGGCCGGTGAGGAACCGCGACCTCGGCGCCACGACTATCCGGATGCGCGCAACGGGTAGTCGGAGAGCATGAAGATCGGAATCATCGGAGCAGGCAACATCGGCGGCGTCCTCGCGAAGCGGTTCACCGAACTCGGCCACGAGGTCGAGATCGCGAACTCGCGCGGCCCGGACACGCTCGGCGAGATCGCCAAGCGGACCGGAGCGACCCCGGTCGAGGTCACCGACGCGCCTCGCGACAAGGAGGTCGTCGTCGTGACGATCCCGATGGTCAACGTGCCCGACCTGCCCGACGGGCTGTTCGACGACGCGCCCGAGGGCCAGGTCGTCGTCGACACCTGCAACTACTACCCGCGCCAGCGCGACGGCGCGATCGACGCGCTCGAGCAGGGCACGCTCGAGTCGGTCTGGGTCTCAGAGCAGATCGGGCGCCCGGTGATCAAGGCGTTCAACAACATCTACTTTTCGAGCCTCGACGCGGGCGGCAAGCCGGCCGGCGCCGAGGATCGGATCGCGCTGCCGGTCTCGGGCGACGACGAGGGTCAGAAGGGCGTCGTCATCGGGCTGATCGACGATCTCGGCTTCGACGCGGTCGACGTCGGCTCGCTCGAGGATTCGTGGCGCCAGCAGCCCGGCACCCCGGTCTACACCGCCGATGGCGACGCCGCCGAGGTCCGCGAGGCGCTCGACGCCGCTTCGCGCGAGCGCCCAGAGGAGTTCACCGCGACCTCCGACAGCCCCGGGAGCTTCAACTCGCCGGCCTGACCCAGGGCCTCCTGTCACATCCGCGTCCCCGGCGGTGTCCCCTTGTCGAGAGTCACCGACCGAGAGGACGCGAGATGTCGACAAGAGCACGGATTCCGCAGTCGCAGGTAACGGGCCCCTACGGGGCGCTCGTCAAGCGGATGGGCAAGAAGATGGGCGGCGGCGAACTGCCGGAGGGCGTCGGGGTCATGTGGCACAACCGCAAGGTCCTCAACTTCGGCTTCGGCCTCGGCCGCAAGTCCGACAAGTGGGACGCCTGCGACGACAGCCTCAAGGCCTACGCCTCGATGGCCGCGGCGGCGAAGATCGGCTGCGAGTTCTGCCTCGACCTCCACTACTTCAAGGTCCACAACGAGGGCATGGACGAGCGCAAGGCGCGCGAGGTGCCGCGGTGGCGCGAGTCGGACGTGTTCACTCCGCTCGAGCGCGACGCGATGGAATACGCCGAGGCGATGAGCGCCACCCCGCCGACCGTGACCGACGAGCTGTCCGACCGGCTGCTCGCTCAGATCGGACCGGCCGCCCTGGTCGAACTCGCCGCCTCGATCGCGCTGATGAACTTCTACTCGCGCTCGAACGTCGCGCTCGGGATCAGCGCCCACGGGTTCGCCGCCTCGTGTGACCTCGCGCCGCTCGCGCGGCCGAGTGAGCCCGTAGCCTCGGCCGCATGACCAGCGAAGTCGAGGGCGATCCGTTCGCCCGGCATCGCAGCCTGCTGTTCACGGTCGCCTACGAGATGCTCGGCTCGGCGGCGGACGCCGAGGACGTGGTGCAGGAGGCGTGGATCCGCTGGGACGCGCTCGGCGAAGAGCGGCGTGCGGAGGTCCGCGACCCGCGCGCCTACCTCGTGCAGGTCGCAACGCGGCAGGCGCTCAATCGGCTGCGGACCGTCTCGCGCCGGCGCGAGGAGTACTTCGGTGAGTGGCTGCCTGAGCCGGTGCGGACGAGCCCCGACGTCGCCGAGGACGTCGAGCTCGCCGAGGGAGTCTCGCTGGCGATGCTGACCGTGCTCGAGACGCTCGGCCCGGCCGAGCGCGCGGTCTTCGTGCTGCGCGAGATCTTCGACTTCGGCTACGAGGAGATAGCAACCGCGATCGAGAAGTCACCTGCCGCGGTACGTCAGATCGCCCACCGCGCCCGCGAGCACGTCGCGGCGCGACGGCCGCGGATGGAGGTCGACCGCGGGGAGCAGGAACGGGTCGTCGAGCGGTTCCTCGCAGCGATCCAGGGCGGTGACCTCGAGGCGCTGATGGAGGTGCTGGCGCCCGACGTCGTCCTGATCTCCGACGGCGGCGGGATCGCGCAGGCAGCCATCCGGCCGATCAGGGGGCAGAAGACGGTCGCGAGGCTGTTGTCTCGGATCGGCGCCGGGCTCGAGGTGAGCGGCATCGGCCTCGTCGCGCTGAACGGGGCCACCGCGGCCCTGCTCGACATCGAGGGCGACTTCCGCACCGCGATCAACTTCGCGGTCGAGGACGGGCGGATCACACGCATCCTCACGGTCCGCAATCCGGAGAAGCTGGCGCGGATCGACGAGGTCGCGGAGCTGCGCCGCTAGCGCGAGCCGCACCGGGCCCGGTCACCCGCTGCTCAGTCGAGCAGCTCCGTGTCGGCGTCGGAATACGGCGGCGAGCAGACGCAGAGCAGAACGAGCGCCGTCCCCTCGGCGGCCCACAGCTTGTGCGAGTGCCCGTGCGGGATCACGACCGCCTGGCCCGCCTCGACCTCGAACTCGTGCTCGTCGAGTCGCATCCGCCCGCTGCCCGAGGTGAACATGTAGATCTCCTCGGAGGCACGGTGGAGATGCTCGCGGGTCTCGCCGCCCGCGAAGATCCGCGCCTCAGCGACCGAGCTCGCCTTCGCACCCGACGAGCGCTGAACGAGTTCGCGGACCGCCGATCCATCGGGAGCGATGAGCGGTGTGGCGGCCGTCGTATCGACGATCCGTGGCTTCAGCGTCGGCATGCGCAAGCATCCTCGCGTAAAGGCGCTGAACAGGGGCCGGCCGCGTTGGAGCGGCACAGCGGGCCCGGCCGGCCGCCGGGGATGGCGGGCCGCGCTCAGCCCTCGGCGCGGCGCACGCTCGTGGCGCGAACCCCGCGGGGCAGCGGGCCGATCCAGCGCGGCCGCGGCTCCTGGGCCCGGGGACGGGGCTCGGGTGCGGGCGGGGCCGCGGGCCGGGACTCGCGCGTCGACGGGCGATTCGTGTTCATCAGTTGGAGCATGAACTTCATGCTCGGAGCCTCGCCGGGTGCGGTTGCGAGGCGATTGCGAGGAGGTTGCGGCGCGTGGACCGGCTCCGGGAACGGGTCTCAGTCGAGGTGGTCTGTCCCCGATGCGGCGAAAGCCGCCGAGCGCCGAGGTGAGCCGGCGCTCGGGCGGGCTCCTAGCGGAACGGTCCGGTGAACCCGGTCAGGCCGGTGAGCCCCGTGAGTCCCGTCAGCCCCGTGAGGCCGGTCGGACCAGTCGGGCCGGTGGGTCCGGTCGGACCGGTCGGACCCGTGCTGCCGGTGTTGCCGGTCGGGCCGACGTCGCCGTCGCCGCAGCCGATCTGGCGCTTGATCTCCTTGGCGCGATCGATGTAGCGCTCGGCCTGGTTTCCGCCGAGCCCCTTGTCGCCCCGGCGCTCACGGACGATCGCGATGAACTCGTTCATGTACTCGCAGGCGTCGCTGCGCGGCCCCTCGCGGAGCGCGTGCTGGGCGCGGGCGAGCTTCGAGACGAGACGCTGCTTGAGCGGCTGCTCGAGGTCGGACTTGCGAAGGTCGGAGCGGAAGTCGGTCAGGTTGCGGCGCGCTCCCCGGCCCCGCATCGCGGCGAAGGCGTTGCCCTGGGACCACAGGATCGATCCCCCGAGCGCCGCGCCGGCGGCGACGAACCCGCGGCGGCTTACGCCGTCGCCCGACTTTCCACAGTCTTCACACTCACCCATGACGGGCGCCAGCCTAGACCCTGTCGTCAAGCCCGATGTTGGTTCCCGACCGAGGACTTTTCGCGGACCTACCGAGGCAAACCGCGGGTAGCGCCGCGACGCTCAGTTCGTCGGCTCGCTCAGCGCCGCGAGCGCCTCGTCACGGCGGATCCGCGCCAGCCCGGCGATCCGGTCCTCGATCCCGAACGCGAGCACGAGGTGCTCGCCGTCGGCGGCCATCCCCGTGCACATCTCGATCGGGCTGCGCGAGAAGCTGAACGGGCCGCTGATCCCTGCCAGCCGGAGCTCGTCGTCGAGCAGCACGAGCCGGTGGCGGTAGGTGCGCCCGTCCGCGAACAGGACCTCGTGGACGCAGAAGAGCGTCCCGCCAGGGACGTCGACGCCCTGGGATCCGCCGCGCAGCCCCGCCGCCCAGCGCGGGCCGGGACGCTCGGAGAGGACCTGGAGGGCGCCCGTGTCAGGGTCGCACTCGAGCACCCGCGCCGGTGAGGAGCTGTAGACCAGGAGCAGCCGGCCGTCGCGGACGAACGGCATCCAGTTCTTCTCGTCGCGACCGGGCTCGGGGCCGGCGAGGATCGTGGTCCGCGTGACCCGCGGCCCGTCGAGCCCGAGCAGCGCCATCTCGCAGCGCGAGGCGGGGTTTCGGTCGCGGACGGCCGCGAGCCCGTACCAGCGCCCGCCGACCTCGATCAGGCGGATGTCCTCGTGGCCCTGGACCAGCGACGGGAATGTCGGGGGCCCGGCCGACCGGTCGACGATCGGCTCGGCCGTGCGGAGCCCGAGCCCCGCGTCGGCGCCGACGAGGTAATTGCGGGTGCGGACCGCCGACTCGCCATCGCGGACGACGTACGAGGCGCCGTCCACCGTGTAGTTGGCGCTCCGCACGACGAGCCGGAAGCCGTCGCCGTCGGGCGCGATCGTCGGATTGAACTGCGCCCAGTCGTCGTCGAGGTCGAGCCGGACCTCGGCCGTCGCGGCGCTCGGAAACAGCTCGGAGAGCTCGCGCGCCTCGGCGTGCTCGGGACCGACGTCGTGGCCGAGCGCGACGAGGCAGTGGCGGACGTTCTCGCGCACCGTCGCGACCATCTCGCCCGGCAGGTCGTCGGAGGCGAGCAGCACGCGGCCCGCCTCGAGCGCCTCCTCGACCTCGCCGGCGTAGAAGGCCGAGATCGAGACCTCGAAGGCGAGGCCCCAGCGATAGACGTCGCGATGGACGAAGAGGTTGTCGTCGGGAGGCGGGATCTCGAGCCCGCTGCGGGCGAGCATCAGGGCGCTGTGATGGGCGCCCCGGATGCGCTGGAAGCGGGCGAGCTCGTGGAGCGGCTCGGCGCGGGTCGGCCGCAGCTCCCAGGCAGCGAGCAGCGCCGCGATCGCCTCGTCGTCGTCCTCGCGGGCGAGCAGCGCGCCGACCTGGAACGCGGCGTAGAAGACCTCCTCGTCCCAGCCGCCGAGCTCGACGCGGCGGCGGTAGAGCTCGGTCGCCCGCCGGTTGTGGCCGAGGTCGCGGAGCGTCTGGGCGAGGTAGAACGTCGCCCGCTCGTCGTCGGGGTGGGCGGCGAGGTCGCGCTCGAGCAGCCGATGATCGCGCTCGAACTTGTCGGCCTTGCTGCCGCCGTCGCCGTGGTGGTTGATGACGAGCGCCGGCAGCGTCTGGCGATGCTGGTCGCCGTCGAGCGTCAGGTACTCGTGCGTCGAGCCCTGATAGCGCCACGGACGGTCGGCGCGGACGAGCCGCGGGATCGCGTAGTCGACGTCGCCCGAGTGGCGCAGCAGGTAGGAGTCGGCGACGAGCGGCGGCATCGGCCCGCGGATCTCGACGGTCTGGTCGGCGTCGATCAGCAGCAGGTAGTCGGTGTGCCCGCGCGCGAGCTCGAGCGCCTCGGTGCGGTTGTGGCCGAAGTCGACCCACTCGCGATGGTGCACCTGGCCGGGGATGCCGTCGAGCGCCTGCTCGGTGAGCTGCGGGGTGTCGTCGGTCGAGCCCGTGTCGCAGATCGTCCAGTGGTCGATCAGGTCGCGGACCGAGTCGAGGCAGCGCTCGATCACGGCGGCCTCGTCACGGACGATCATCGACAACCCGATCGTCCGGCGCGGCGGCGCGATGCCGACCGGCTCGGGCGGGTCCTCGCCGTCGAGCACGTAGTCCGAGCGCGGCCACGGCTGTCCGGCGACGTGCAGGTGCATGTCGTCGGTCGGCCGGATCGTCGACGGGGCGGCGTCCTGGATCCCGAGCGACGGCCAGGCCGTGAAGCCGCCCGAGGGGATCGTCAGGCATTCAGGCGGCTCGGGGAGCTCGGCCGGGGCGAGATCGCCCCATTGCGCGACGAGCCGACGCGCGTAGTCCTCCGAGACCCAGTAGCAGTGGAGCCCCCAGGTCGCGTGGCTGATCTGGCAGAGGTTGTGGCGCTCGGGCTCGACCCCGGCCCAGACGAGATCGGCGACGTCGTCGGCGAGCAGATGCCCGAGCAGCAGGCACGGCGCGCCGGGCGGCAGGTTGTCGAACGCCGCCTCCGCCAGCCGGACGAAGTCGCGGTGGAGCATCAGGTCGTCCTCGCAGAGGATCAGGCCCTGCGAGTGCTCGGCCGGACCGCCTAGCCACTCGCGCATCGAGCGCAGGTGCTGGGAGAAGTTGTCGGCGGCGCGAGCGGCCTTCGCCGCGTCGGGGTCGAGCCCGGTGACGTCGGCGCCGTCGAGCAGCCGGAACGTCATCCGCTCGAGCAGGCCGAGCTGCTTGAGCCGCCACGTCAGACGCTCGCGGCGCTCGACGCTCCCACGCAGGCTGAGGCAACTCATCGGCGGCAGCGCCATGACCGGCGCAATCTAGGCGAGACCGGCCGGGGCGGCGAGGTCAGCCGTCGGCGCGGGGATCGGTCCCGGCGTCGAGCCGCGCGCCCGAGAGCTCGGCGATCTGCGCGTGCCCGACGTCGTCGCTGCGCGGCGCGAGCTCCTCGAAGGAGAGCCCCGACGCTTCGAGCGCGTGCCGGGTGTCGGGGTCGAGATCTTGCTCCGCGCGCACGACGTCGCCGCGGCCGCCCTGGTCGAGTTCGCCGACCACGAAGCGCGGAGCGCCGACGATCTCCGACGCGCTCAGGCCGCGGTCGCGCGCGAGCAGGAGCTGGGCGTGGATCTGGGGCTGCGCCCTCCCGCCCATCGTCCCGTGCGCGGCGACGAGCCCGTCGCCCTCGGCGAGCACGGGCATCAGCGTGTGGGCGGGCCGCTTGCCGGGCTCCCAGCGATTCGGCGACGCGGGGTCGAGCGAGAACGAGGCGCCGCGGTTGTGGCAGAGGATGCCGGTGTCGGGCTCGAGCAGCGCGGCGCCGAAGGCGTGGAAGACGCTCATGATCAGGCTGACGGCACGCCCGTCGCGATCGACCGCGCAGACCGCGACCGTGTCGCCGTCTGGAGCCGCCGAGGGCTCGCCGGGTGCCGAGGGGTTCCGCATCTCGGCCAGGTACTCGGGCGCGAGCAGACGCTCGACCGGGACGTCCTCGAACGCCGGATCGGCGAGCCAGCGGTCACGATCGCGGGCGGCGGCCGCGAAGAGGCGAGCGACGGCGACCGGGTCGTCATCGCCGCCGAGTCCGCCGAGGATCTGGAGCAGCGAGACGCCCTGCGAGTTCGGCGGCGCGGTCGAGACCCGCAGGCCGCGCCACTCGGTCCGCAGCGGCTCCGCCGCCTCGACCTCGAAACGCTCGAGATCTGACGGCTGGAGCGCGGCGCCGTGCCCGGCGAGACCGGCGCAGAATCGACGCCCTAGCGCGCCGCCGTAGAAGCTCTCGACACCGTCGCGGGCCAGCGTCTCGAGCGTGGCGCCGAGCGCGGGCTGGCGAAGCTCGTCACCCTCGGCGAGTGGCGAGCCGCCCGGCGCGAGGACGGCGGCGAGCCCGGGGTCGGCGCGAATGTCGGCGGCGTGGTTGCGGATCGACCTGGCGAGCGACGGGGCGACCGCCACGCCGCCCGTGGCGAGGCCGACCGCGGGCCCGAGCAGCGCTCCGAACTCCATCGCGCCGCCGGCCCGGTGGACGACGCGAAGACCGGCGAGCGCACCGGGGACCGTGATCGTCTCGGGTCCGGTGAGCGGCATCGAGTGTCCCTCGGGACGCCGTGCGCCCAGCGGCACGGGGCCGCTCGCGTTGAGGACCGTGCTCGACCCGTCCGGGCCGCGGACGATGGCGATGACGTCGCCCCCGATCGCGCACATGTGCGGAAAGGCGACCCCGAGGACCGCGGCCGCGCAGACCGCGGCGTCGAGGGCGTTCCCGCCGTCGGCGAAGACGCGCGAACCGGCCTCGGTCGCGGCCGTGTGCGGTGTCGCGAGTGTCCCGAAGCCCTCCACCTGGATCGCGGCGAAACGTACCCGCAGGCTCAGGTCGCGATCAGGACCACTCCCGCGACCACGCCGAGCGCGCAGAGCCCGCGCCTGCGGCCGTGCGGCTCGCCGAGCAGCAGCGAGCCGGCGAGCGCCCCGATCACGATGCTGAGCTCGCGGACCGGCGCGACAAGCGCGACCGTCGCGAGCTGGAGCGCAGCAAGGACGAGGATGTAGGCGAGCGGGCTCAGTACCGCGACGCCGAGCACCGCTCGGCGCTGCTCGCGCCAGACCGCGGCGACGTCGGCGCGGCGGACGTTCGCCGCCGGCGTCAGCAGCGCCGTGCGGAAGATCTCGGTGCCCCAGTAATACGTGACGACGCTGACCGTTATCTCGTTTCCGACGGCGTTGGCGTCCCAGAGCGTGTAGCTCGCGATCAGCACACCGGTCGCCAGCGCGAACCCGATCGTCGCGCCGTCGCCGGCTCGCGGCCGGCCGGTCAGCGCGATGATCGACCCGACGATGACGAGTGCACCGGCGATCTCGCCCGCGTTCGGCCGCTCACCGAGCAGGACGATCGCGAGCGGCACGGCCAGCAGCGGGCCGGTGCCACGGGCGAGCGGATAGACGACCGAGAGGTCCCCCGAGGCGTAGCCGCGCTGGAGCAGGATGAAGTAGGCGGCGTGGAGCAGCCCGCTCCCGGCCATCAGTCCGATCAGCGCCGGATCGACCGTGCCGCCGGCGATCAGCAGCGCCGCGACGCCGGGGACCGTCCACAGCACGGTCGCCGCGGCGCCGAAGGACCAGACCACGGCGACGCCTCCCCCGGCCCGCTTGGCGAGGAGGTTCCAGCCCGCGTGCGCAAAAGCGGCCGCGAGGGTAAGTGCGAGGGCGACAAGCTCCGTGGAGCGGAACCCTAGTTCCGCTTCCTACGCCTACGAAGGAGACCGGATGCCCGACGACCACCTCTACGAGATCAGCTCCACCGCGACCGGAGGACGCGCCGGCCACGTCAGCTCGGCCGACCCCGAGCTCGAGCTCGACCTCGCGCTGCCGGAGTCGATGGGCGGCGACGGCCAGGCCAGCGGCACCAACCCGGAGCAGCTGTTCTCGGCCGGCTGGTCGGCGTGCTTTCAGCAGGCCGTGCTGGCGATCGGCCGCTCCCGAGACATCGACGTCGACGGTTGCGAGGTGTCGGTCACAGTCGGGCTGGTCGGCGAGATGAAGAAGGGTCTCGACCTGACGGCGAGGATCGACGTCGACCTCCCGAACGCGGACCCGTCCGAGGCGCAGAAGATCGTCGACATCGCCCACAAGGGCTGCCCCTACAGCCGGGCGACCCGCGGCAACATCGACGTCGAGCTGAACGTCGCGAACACGGCCTCGGCCTAGGTCCTCGGAACGAAGAACGTCCCGGAGTGACCCCCGTGGGGGCCTCTCCGGGACGTTGAACTCCTCGAGCGGGGCCGCGGCGCCGCGGCCCGCGGGGAGGGTGCTAGGCCTGCTTGACGGCCGAGATGTCGAGCGTCAGCTTGACCTTGTCGCCGACGAGGACGTTGCCCGACCCGAGGGCCTGGTTCCAGACCATGTCGAAGTCCTTGCGGTTGACCTGACCGCTGACCTCGAGACCGACGCGGTCGTTGCCCCAGGGATCGGTGTCGGCGCCAGTGATCTCGGCGTCGAGCGTGATCTCCTTGGTGATCCCGTTGATCGTGATGTCGCCGGTGATCTTCAGGTCGTCGCCGTCGCCCTCGATCGACTTCGACTCGAAGCGGATCTGCGGGTTGTCCTCGGCGCCGAAGAAGTCGTTCGAGCGCAGGTGCTCGTCACGCTTGGCGTCGTTGGTGTCGACCGTGTCGGCCGCGACCGTGCCGGATGCCTTGACGGTGCCGTCCTCGGCGACCTCGAGCGAACCCTCGAAGTCGGTGAACTCGCCGCGGACGTTGGCGATTCCCATGTGCTTGACCGAGAAGCCGACCTTGGAGTGGCTCTTGTCGACGGCCCAGGTGCCGGTCTCGATCGTGGACTGTGTGGCGGTGCTCATCGTGGGCACTCCTCCTGTTGTCTGTTCGGGGTGGAAGTAGTTGCGCTAACAACCTTTGCTAGCGCAACTGTAGCACACGATTTGCGAGGAGGCGGTAAAGTTGTCAGCGCAACGTTCTCCAGCCTCCCCCGCCGAGACCACCGAGCCGATGACCGACACGACGACAGAGCCCTCCCCCACCGTCCCGACCGGCGACGGCGCCTGCGCGTACGTCATTGGCGACCAGGGAGTCGAGGAGTTGAGCGGCACGGCGGGCGAGGCATGGATCGGCCTGCTCGAGACCTACAAGAGCCTGACCCGCGCGCTCGAGACGGAGCTCGAGGCGAGTCACGGACTGACGCTCTCCTCGCTCGAGACGCTCGGCCGCCTCGCCGCCGCGGAGGAGGGCCGGCTGCGGCTCTCCGAGCTCGCCGCCGAGACCGGCCTGTCGGTCAGCCGCATGTCTCGCATCGTCGACTCGCTCGGCGACCGCGGGCTCGTCGAGCGCGTGCGCTGCCCGTCGGATGCTCGGGCGATCCACGTCTCGCTCACCGACGCCGGGCTCGAGCTCGCCCGCGGCGCCCAGGCGACGCACCTGCGCGCCGTCCAGGAGCGGTTCTTCGACCGCCTCTCCGAGGACGAGGTCGCAAGCCTCGCCGGAATCTTCGGTCGCTTCGCCCCCCGCGCCGCCGAGCGCTGCCTGGCCGGCGAGTAGCGCCCACGGCCGCACCCGCACCCGCGCGACTCACCCCAGCGCCTGAACCGAGCCAACCCCTCACCGGAGAGGGCCGGCTCGATCGAGACCCGCGGAGCGACCCGCTCGGCGCGACTCGCCCAGCTCCGAATCGAGCCTGACGCTCCCCGGAAAGGTCAACCTCGATCCAGACCCCCGCCCCCGCCGCGAACCCTCCATCCCGCCCGGACCCGATCCCCTCGTCGCAATCCGCAAGCGCCCGCCGCGCCCGCAACACGCCGAGCGGAACGCCACACCCCATCGCAACCGCTTGGACAAGCCAGATTGCAACCCCAACGCACCCGCTTGCGATCCCCAACCGCAGATCGCAACGCGGCTGCAATGTCGCTGCAACCCCCTCGGTGCAGTCTCCCGGCCATCGCAGAGCTCGTCCGCTCCGCGAAGCCTTTGAGACCAGACCACACGAACTTCGGGGGAAGATCGAAATGACCAGGACCGAGACGCACATCTGCCTCGCACTCGGACTTCTCGTCATGCTCGCCGTCGCGATCTCGCTGCTCGGCGTCGGTGGCGCCGAGCACCAGGTCGCCGCCGCCGGTGAGCTCTCGCGCCTCGGCTAGGGCCGGAACCGCCGGCCGCACCGGCTGGGCCGATGGAACTCAACCCGTATGCCGACCGCGACGGGCCGCCCAGCCGCTTCCATATTCTCCCCGCGGTGCCCCCGGCCGCGCAGGTGAGGATCAGGCTCTGCGGGTCACTCGCCATGGACGTGGGTGATCGCGGCGACGGAGCCGACGCCAGCTTCCCCGGCCGTCAGGGCCGCCTCCTCTTCGCCTTCCTCGTCCTCAACCGCGGCGCCAGGGTGAGCCGCGACGCGATGGTCGACGCCGTCTGGGGCGAGAACCCGCCCGCGAACCCCGAGGCCGGCCTCGCGACGATCCTCTCGCGCCTGCGGCGCACCCTCGGCGCCGACATCCTGCCCGTCCGCGACCTGCCCGAGATCGAGCTCGGGGACAACGCCTGGGTCGACGTCGAGCGGGCGCGGGAGCTCGAGGCCGAGGCGCGCGAGGCGCTGGCCGCCGGTCAGGCCGAGGCCGCCGCGGAGGCGGCGCGCGAGGCGTCGGCGATCACCGCCGAGACGTTCATGGCCGGGTTCGACGCCGACTGGATCGACGCCGAGCGCGCGCGGCTCTCAGACCTCCACCTCGAACTGCTCGCGACCCGGGCTGAGGCGGCGCTGGCCCTGGGACTGTTCGCCGAGGCCGAGCGCGCCGCCGGCGAGCTCCGCGCGCTCGAGCCCTACCGCGAGACGAACCACGCGCGCTCGATGCGGATCCTGCGGGCGCAGGGCAACATCGCGGCGGCGCTCTTGATCTACGAGGAGGTCCGGACCCTGCTGCGTGACGAGCTCGGGACCGGGCCGGGCGCCGAGCTGCGCGAGCTCCACGCGGCGCTGCTCGCCGAGTCGCCCGAGGAGCTCCAAGCCGACCCCACCCCGCCGAGCCCCGCGCCCGAACCGGCCCCAGCCGCGACGAAGCCCGCGGACGGGGGCAGCCCGCTGCGGCTGCCGCCGCCGATCCGCGTCGGCGCCGACGGGCCGCTGTCCGGCCGCTCCGTTGACCTCGCGGCGATCTCCGCCGCCGCCGAGCGCGCCGCCGAGCTGCCACACCTCGTCCTCGTCTCAGGCGAGCCGGGGATCGGCAAGACGCGCCTGATCTCGGAGTTCAGCTCGATCTCGCACGAGCTCGGCTCCGACGTCCTCTACGGCCGCACCTTCGAGGGCGACTTCGTCCCCTACGGGGCCTGGATCGAGGCGCTTCGCGAGATGATCGCCGAGGCCGACGAGGAGCTCCTCGCCGAGTGGGCGAGCAGCCGCGAGGAGTCCTGGCTCGCCAACCTCGTCCCGGAGATCGGGCGCCGGATCCCGGCGGTGCGGCCGACGAGCGCCCGCGACGCCGAGGCCGACCGCTACGGCCTGCTCGAGGCGGTCTCCTCGCTGCTCGAGCTGAGCGCCGTGAGGCGGCCGCTCGTCATCTGCCTCGAGGACCTCCACTGGGCCGACGCGTCGGCGCTCGGACTGCTCTCGCATGTGATCCGGCTCTCGCGCGCGCCGCTCTGCGTCGTCGCGACCACGCGCCCGACCGGTCTCGCCACCGGCCATCCGCTCGCCCGGACCGTCGCCGAGCTCGACCGCTCCGGCCAGGTCTCACGCGTCTCGCTCACCGGCCTCGACCGCTCGGCTATCGAGGAGCTGACGAGCGGGCTCGAGGAGGCCGGGCCCGAGCTGACCGACCACCTGTTCGAGGAGACGGCCGGCAACCCGTTCTTCCTCGGCGGCATCCTGCGTGCCGGCGTCGGCGCCGGCGTTCCCGAGGACGTCCGCGCCGCGGTCGAGCAGCGGGTCGCAGCGCTCGGCGAGGACCCCGCCGAGGTGATCCGCAGCGCGAGCATCCTCGGCCGCAGCTTCGGCTCCGCGCTCGCCGAACGGATGCTCGGGGGATCCGACGAGGCCGTCGCGCGGCTCGACGACGCGCTCGCGGCCGCCGAGTCCGCGGGGCTGCTGATCGAGGACCCGGCGATGCCGGGCGCTCTCACCTTCACCCACGCCCTGATCCCGGCGACGCTCGCCGACGGGATCGGGGCGACCCGGCGCCGGCGCCTCCACGCCCGCGCGGCGGCGGCGATGCTCGAGCTCGAGGGCGGACCGTCGGCCGTGCCCGCCGCCGAGGTCGCCAGCCACCTGATCGCGAGCGGCAGCGCCGATCCGGACCTGATCGTGCGGATGTGCCGCCAGGCCGCCGAGGACGCGACCGCGCTGCTCGCCCACGAGGACGCCGCGGCGCAGCTCGGGTTCGCGATCGAGGCGATCCGCGATTCGCGCCCGGAGCTGCGGCTCGAACTGCTGATCGAGCGCGGCGACGCCGAGAACCGGGCCGGGAACGGGGAGCGCGCCGAGGCGATCTTCCTCGAGGTCGCCGAGGCGGCCCGCACGGCAGGCGACGGCGAGCTGCTCGCGACGGCGGCGCTCGGCTACGGCGGCCTCGGCTTCGGCGGCGTGTGGTGGCGGCGCTTCGGCGTCCCCGAACCGACCCAGATCGAGCTGCTCCGCGACGCCGAGCGACTCCTCGACCCAGGCTCGTCGCGGCGCTCGGAGATCCTCGGCCGGCTCGCGACGGAGATCTACTTCGTCGAGCCGCCGCCCGAGCGGATGCGACTCAGCGCCGAGGCGCTCGAGATCGCCGAGCGCGGCGAGGACGAGCGCCGGCTCGCCTACGCGCTGTCGAACCGCCGGATCGCGCTCTGGGGTCCGGATCACGCCGACGAGGCGCGCGCGGTCAGCGAGCGGATGCTCGCGATCGGCGAGGCGCTCGGCGACCGGACGATCGAGATCAGCGCGCTCGCCTGGCTGATCATCGACCTGCTCGAGGCCGGCGATGCCGCGGGCTGCGACCGCGCGATCGACCGCCTCGACGCCGTCGGCCGCGAGCTCGGCCTGCCGGTCTACGAATGGCACCTGAGCCAGATGCGGGCGATGCGCTCGCTGATGAGCGACCCGCTGAACCTCGCCGAGGGGATCTGCCACGGCAGCTTCGAGCTCGGCCGCGCGCTCCAGCCCGAGAACGCCTACCAGGCGTATTCGAGCCAGCTGATCATGCTCCGCGACTTCCAGGGCCGGCTCGGCGAGGTCGAGCCGATGGTCCGCCAGCTGAGCGAGGCGCTCGCGGGCGCCGTGCCGGCGTGGAGCGCCGGGCACGCCGCGACGCTGATCGCGACGGGTGAGCGCGACGAGGCGCACGCGATCTACTCCGGCCTGGCCTCGAACCTCGACGCGGTCCCGCGCGACATCGGCTGGAACGCGGCGATGGCGTGGCTCACGAAGCTCGCGGTGGAGTTCGAGGACCGGGCGACGGCCGAGCGACTGCTCGCCGAGCTCGGGCCGCGGAGCGGGCGGATCGGGGTCGTCGCGAGCGGCACGTTCTCGACCGGCCCGTTCGACGCCCAGGTCGGGCGCCTGGCGATGCTGACCGGGCAGGTCGAGCTCGCGGTCGAGCGGCTCTCGTCGGCGCGCGAGCTCTGCGTGCGGATCGGAGCGCTGAACCTCCAGGCCGCCGCCGAGGCCGATCTGATCGCGGCGCTCGGGATGCGAGACGCGGACGGCGATGCGGCACGCGCGGCCGAGCTTCGCGAGTCGGTGCTGGTGCTCGCGCGCGATCACGGACTCGACGCGATCGCCGCCCGCGTCGGCACCCTCGCCTGAGCCCAGCCGGCTCGCGCCGCGACCCGGCCCACATCGCCGCCGCGCTTTCGTAATCTCCGGCCGTGCCCACGGCCGACCAGGTGCGGATCCGCCTCTGCGGCTCGCTCGGTCTCGAGATCGAGGGCGAGGGACTCGAGGAGCGCCTGCCGGGGCGCCAGGGGCGACAGCTGTTCGCGTTCCTGGTCCTGAACCGTGGCCGATCCTCCTCCCGCGGTGAGATCGTCGAGGCGATCTGGGGTGAGCGCCAGCCCGCCAACCCCGACGCCGGCCTCGCCACCGTCCTGTCGCGACTGCGAAGGGTCGTCGGGCAGGAGCGCCTGCCGGCCCGCGACCTGCCGGCGCTCGAGCTCGGGGACGACCCCTGGATCGACGTCGAGGTCAGCGTCGCGCTCGAGCGTGAAGCGCTCGCGGCGCTCGACGCAGGACGCCACGAGGAAGCGGGCGTCGCGGCGGCCGCGGCGCTGACGATCACCGCCGAGCCGCTGCTCGCCGGCTTCGACGCCGACTGGCTCGACGCCGAACGCGCTCTGCTCGCCGACCGCCACCTCGAGATGCTGGCGGTGGCGACCGAGTCCTCGCTCGCGCTCGGCCGCCTCGCCGAGGCCGAGCGGACCGCCCGCGAGCTCGTCGACCGCGAGCCGTTTCGCGAGACGAACCACGCCCGGTTGATGCGGGTGCTGCGCGCCCAGGGCAACCTCGGCGAGGCGCTGCTCGCCTACGAGCGCGCCCGCGCGATCCTGCGCGAGGAGCTCGGGACGAGCCCCGGCGGCGAGCTGCGCGAACTGCACGCCGAGCTACTCGCGGAGGAGGCCGCCGAGGAGGCCGAGGCCCCGGCGCGGACCACGGAGGCGAGCGGACGAAGGGGAGCCGCCGACGCCGGCGCGGCGAGCGTGGGCGCAGGCGGCGCGGCGATCGGGCACGAGCGCGGCCCGGCCCCGGCGCTGCGGCTTCCGCCGTCGGTGGAGCAGGCCACGCGCGGCCCGATCGTCGGCCGCGGCGCTGACCTCGTCGAGCTCGACGCCGCCTTCGGCGACTCGACCGGGCGCCCGATGTTCGCGCTCGTCTCCGGCGAGCCCGGGATCGGCAAGACCCGGCTCGTCGCCGAGTACGCCAAGCGCGCGCACGAGCGCGGCACGACGGTTCTCTACGGCCGCACGACCGAGGGCAATCCGCTCCCCTACGGCGCCTGGATCGAGGCGCTTCGCGAGGCGATCGACCAGGTCGACGAGGAGCTGCTGCGCGGATGGGCGGCCGGCGGCGCCGACCCCCGGATCTCGATGCTGATCCCGTCGCTGACCCGCCGTCTCGGCGCGCCGGCCGCCGAGCCGACGGGCGACATGGCGACCGATCGGCTGCGGCTCTTCGACTCGATCCTCGCGCTGCTCGAGCTGCTCGCCGAGCGGGGCCCGTTGCTCGTCTGCCTCGAGGATCTCCACTGGGCCGACACGCCGGCGGCGCTCGGCGCGCTGACCCACGCCCTGCGCTACGGCCGCCACCCGATCTCGTTCCTGGCGACGACCCGCGCCGGCGGACTCGCGACGGGTCACCCGCTCGCCAACCTCGTCGCCGACCTCGGCCGCGAGGGCCAGGTCCGGCGGCTCTCGCTGCCCGGCCTGGGGCCAGAGGCGATCGCGGAGCTGACCGCCGGTCTGCCGGGCGCGGGCGAGGAGCTGACCGAGCGCCTCTACGAGGAGACGGCCGGCAACGCGTTCTTCCTCCAGGGGATCCTGCGCGCGCCGCGGATCCTCGACGGTGTTCCCGACGACGTCCGAGGCGCCGTCGAGCAGCGTGTCTCGGCGCTCGGCCCGGACGGCGAATCGATGCTCCGAACGGCGTCGATCTTCGGCCGCAGCTTCTCCTTCGACGCGCTCGAGCGCCTGCTCGAGATCGGCGAGGACAAGCTGTTCAACGAGCTCACCGCGGCCGAGGAGGCCGGGCTCGTCGCCGAGGAGGCGGGCGCGCCGGGGCGGTTCTCCTTCACCCACGCGCTGATTGGCACGACGCTCGCCGACTCGCTCGGCGCCGCCCGCAGGCTGAAGCTCCACCGCCGGGCGGCCGACGTCCTGCGCGAGCTCGAGCCCTACGACCCGAACGCGACCGCGGCCCAGATCGCGCGCCACCTGCTCGCCGGGCTGAGCGGCGATCCCAGCGACGCGATCGAGTACTCGCGCCGCGCCGCGGCCGAGGCGGCGAGCCAGCTCGCGCTCGAGGACGCAGCCGAGCATCTGCGCCACGCGCTCGACGCCAACGAGCGCTTCGGCGGCGCCGATCGCGATCGGCGCGCGGCGATCCTGCTCGAGCTCGCCGACGCCGAGAACCGGGCCGGCAACAGTGCCCGCGGCGAGGAGTGCGCGCTCGAGCTCGTCGAGATCGCGCGCGTCAAAGACGACGGGGAGATGCTCGCGCGGGCCGCGCTCGCCTACGGCGGCGGCGGGTTCGGCGGGGTCTGGTGGCGTGAGTTCGGGGCCGCCGACGAGACCCACATCTCGCTGCTCCGCGAGGCCGCCGAGCGCGAGGACCTCGACGACGGCTGGCGCGCCGACGTCTTCGGGCGGCTCGCGACCGAGCTCTACTTCGCCGGCGAGGGCACCGAGCGCGACCGCCTGAGCCGCGAGGCCGTCGAGCTCGCCGAGCGCTACGGCGATCCGGCGACGCTGGGCTACGCGCTCTCGAACCGGCGGATAGCGCTCTGGGACCCCGACCACGTCGAGGAGTGGGCGCCGAACGACGAGCGGATGCTCGAGCTCGGCCGCGAGATCGGCGACGCCGCGACCGAGCAGATGGGGCACGCGTGGCTCGTCGTCGACCGGATGGAGCGCTGCGAGGTCGCACGGGTCGACGAGCACATCGCGGCCTATCGCGGTTTCGCCGAGCGCTCCGGCGCGCCGATCGATCTCTGGAACCTCGCGCTCTTCAACGGCATGCGGGCGGCGATGGAGCGACCGGTGGCCGAAGCCGAGCGCGTCTTCGAGTACGCCTACGAAGTCGGCAAGCGGGTCCAGCCCGAGAACGCGCGTCAAGGACTGCGAACCCAGCTCTTCACCCCGCTCGCCCTGCAGGGCCGAACACCCGAGCTCGAGGAGGACGTCCGCAGGCTCGTCGACGAATACCCCGCGGTACCGGCCTGGCGCGCGGGCCTGGCCAACATCCTGCTGAACGCGGGCCATGTCGACGAGGCGCGCGAGGTCTTCGACCGGCTGGTGGCAGAGCTCGACGAGATTCCGCGCGACGTCGCGTGGGCGGCGGCGATGACCTGGCTCGCCAACACCTGCCAGCTGCTCGCCGACGCCGATGCCGCCGAGCGCCTCTACGCGGCCTATTCGTTCCGGGCCGAGTACGTCGGCGTGATCTCGTTCGGGCTGGCGATCACGGCCCCCGGCCACCACGACCTGGGCCTGCTCGCGCTCACCGCCGGCCGGATCGACGACGCCGAGTCGCACTTCGCCGAGTCGATCGAGATGTGCCGGCGGATGGGCGCCGTCAACTTCGAGGCGATGTCCGAGATCGGCATGACGATGTGCCTGCTCACCCGGGGTGGCGAGCCCGCCGGGGTGCGCACCCACGCCGGCCGCGCCGGCGAGATCGCGCGCGCCAACGGTCTGACGCTGATCGAGCAGCTCGCCGACGCCGCCCAGGGCGCGACGGTCGGCGCCTAGCGGCGCCCGAGGCGCTCGAGCCGACCCGGCGCGCGGACTCCGTGGCTCTCGGCGTCCTCGCGGTCGCCGGCGGGCGCAGCGCGGCCGGTGTCGTTCGGAGGCTCGGCCACCGCGTCGCGGTCGCCGAAGCGCGGCGCGTAGAGCTCGACCTTGTCGTCGATCCCGCGGAGCCCGAAGAGCCCGCGGCTCGTCGCCTCGAAGTCACCCTCGATCTGCTGCCACGTGTCGGCTGTGATCAGCACCCGGTCACCGGTCTCGCGGGTCGCCTTCTCGGTCCGCGAGGCGATGTTGACCGCGTTGCCGATGACCGAGAAGTCGAGCCGTCCGCCGCCGCCGATCGAACCGGCGACGACGCGGCCTGAGTTGATGCCGATGCCGACGTCGAGGCCGAGCGGGGAGCGGCGCTCGACGGCCGACTCGATCTCGTGCGCGATCTCGCAGGCGGCGCGGACCGCGCGGGTGGCGTGGTCGGGGAACGGCTCGGGCGCGCCGAAGACGGCGATCAGGCCGTCGCCGACGAACTTGTCGACATGGCCGCCGTTGCGGGCGATCAGCGGGACGATCCGCTCGAACAGTCGGTTCAGGCTGGCGACGATCTGCTGCGGCGTCGCGTCGGCGGCGAAGCGCGTGAACTCGCGGACGTCGCAGAACAGGACCGTGACGTCGCGCTCGACGCCGCCCTCGTCGAAGCTGTCGCTGAGGATGTAGTCGGCGACGTCCTCGTCGAGGTAGGTGCCGAAGGCGTCACGGATCCGCTCGCGCTCGGCGAGGCCGTGGATCATCTCGTTGAACGACGCCGTCAGCTCGCCGAGCTCGTCACCGCTCGTCACCGGCACCCCGCGCTCGTAGTCGCCGTCGTTCACGCGCTCCATCGCGCGGCGCAGCTCGGCGATCGGACCGAGGATCGACTTCGAGAGCAGCAGCGAGAGCTCGAGCGAGATCGTCGTCGCGACCGCGACCGCGATCAGGACGTCGACGCCGAGATCGACGCTCTCGCCGCCGCCGGTGAGACTGGCGACGACGAGGCCCGCGATCACGTTGATGAGCGGCAGCGAGATCCCCATCTTCCAGCGCAGCGGCAGCGCGGCGAAGCCGGCCTCGGCGCGCGGCGAGGCGCCGCGATCGATGTCGAGCAGGACCGGTCGCATCCCCATCTCGAGCACGAGGTAGTGGAGGATCGCGACGTAGCCGACGGCGACCATCGCGCCGGCGAACAGCGGCAGGAACGCGAGCGCCGGGAGGCCGAACAGGATCACCGTCGCGATCACGGTCGGCAGGACGCAGACGACGATCGGGATCCACAGATAGCGACGCACCATCCCGAGCGGCGTCCCGGCGGCCGCCCGCCAGGCGGCCTCCGCGGACTCGGGGTCGCGCCGGCCCGCGATCCAGCGCTCGGCCGGATCGAGCAGCGGCAGCGTCGCGCGGAGGCTGAGGATGATCGACAGGACGGTCGTCGCGAGCGTGATCGCGCCGACCAGCAGGTAGTCCTCGCCGGGCCCCTCGAAATAGAACGAGAACAGCGCCAGGCTCGCCGCCGCGATCGGGATCGCGGTCAGCATCTCGAGCGTCAGGAAGAGCTTCGGGTAGCGGTGCCCGAGCCGTCCGTAGAGCCACGTCAGCGCGATCAGGAGCATCGGTGTTGACGGATTGTCCCATCGCCCGGCCTGAACGGCCAGTTCGAACGGGGTCGTTCAAGCTTCGCCGACGCTCAAGTATCCGCGCGCGGCTCCGATGAACCACTCGTGAGCGGTGTTGCGCAAGCCATCCCGGAGCCGAACGGCGGCCTGCCGCTGCCGCTCGAGGGCTCTGCCGCGCGAGTCCTCGCCGCGGTCCACGACGCCTGCGGGTCGGTGACCGCGATCCGGCTTCCCGCCGTACTCTCGGGCACCGCGATTCGCCGCGTCAGCTGCAGCGGCTGCAGCGAGGCCTACGCCTGCGGCCCGCTCGTCGACCTCGGAATCGAGACGGCGGTCGACGCGCCGGCGCCGCGCCGCCACGCCCGCCGCTCGCTGCCCACGCTCCCGTCGCTCCCATCGCTTCCCTCTCTGCCCCGGCGCCGTCGCTCGTCCGGGTCCGCGTCGCCGATGAGCCCCCGCGAGCGCCTGCTGCGGGTCGCGGCGATCCCGCTCGCCGGGGTCGCCGTCCTGGCGATCCTGATCGCGATCCGCGGCGGCGACGACGCGATCCCCGAGCCCTCGGCCCGCGCCAGCGCGAGCTCGCAGGCGAATGCCGATGCGACCGCGAAGGCGCTCGAGAAGGCCGGTAAGGACGCGAGCATGGTCAGCGGCGCATCGTTCTCGCTCGCGCTGCCACCCGGCTGGAAGCAGACCGATCCGAGCTCGGGTGCCAGCTTCGCCGCCGTCGCGCCCGACAAGGCCGCCGACGCGACGCTGTGGATCGAGCGCGACCCGAACCTCTCCTTCGCCGACTTCGAGCAGCGCTCGCTCGGTCAGCTCGAGCAGCTCGCCGGCTCGGCGAGCGTCGTCGAGCGGGTCAGCGGGCCGTCGGAGGAGGCCTCGTCGGTGCGGCTCGCGGCGGACGCGCCCGAGGGCACCCCGGCCTACGAGGTCCTGCTCCGAGTCTCGGGCCCGTACCGCTACTACCTCTCGACCACCCTCGACCCGGACGCCTCGCCGAAGGATGCCGAGGCGCTCGAGCTGATCGCCGGATCGCTCGTCCCGACGGCTGCGGGCGAGGGCTGAGCCGATGCGCTCGCGGGGGTCCATCCTCGGTCGCCGGCGCGTGCTCGCGCTCGCCTGCCTCGCGGTCCTGGCGCCGTTCCCGGCGCTCGCGGTCGACGGCGAAGACGCCGTCGCCTCGATCGACGTGAACGCGAGCCTGCGCGGCTGCGGCCTGATGAACTCGCAGATCGTCTGCACGATCGACGCGAGCTGGAGCGAGGTCGAGGGCGCGGACCGCTACACCGCTGCGGTCGTCGCCCCCGACGGCACCGTCACCGACGCCGGCGAGGCCGGCGCGGGCGGCACGTCGATCTGGGTCCCCTACGTCGGCGACGGCACCTACTCGGTCCGCGTCTCGGCCTACGGAGACCCCGACGAGGACGGTGAGACGCAGCGCGTCGCGAGCGGCTCGAGCACCGGGACGACCGGCCCGGCGGGCGTCCGCGGCGGCACCGGCGGTGCGGGCAGCGGCGTCGTCGAGGCCCCGAGCGACGAAGCCCAGCCCGCCGATCCCGCCGAGCCCGGCGCCGAGCAGCCCGAGACGACGACACCCGAGACGACCGTCCCGCCCGAGACGACGATTCCGCCCGAGACCACGGTGCCGCCGGAGACGACGACGCCGGAGCCCGTCTGCACCGACCCGACGCCCGAGCAGATCGCCGAGCGCGAGGCGATCGAAGCCGAGCGCCAGGCGCTGATCGACGAGGCGCGCGAGGCCGGCGAGCCGGAGCCGACCTTCGATCCCCTGCCCCCGCTCGAGCCGGTCTGCGAACCGGCCGGCTGAGCCTCGAGCGACGATCCGCGGCCACCTGGTGGCGGCGATTCGTCGCTCGACCCTGGACCTGACTCGGGCCGCCGCGCCGGAGCTACGATCGCCGGGCCCGGGTAGACAAACTGGCAAAGTCAGCGCACTTAAAATGCGTCGCCCGCAAGGGCTCTGCGGGTTCGATTCCCGCTCCGGGCATCGAACCCCTCGAGCCACCCGGCCGGCCGGCTCGGACCACCCACGACCTGCTCGCCTCACGCGGCCCGGCGCGGGCGAATGTCCCGTCCGGGCCTGTCCTGAAGTTCATTAAGAGTGGTTGAAAGAAACCTTCGCGCCTCCGAAGCGTTGTTACCTTGAGGGTGGCCGTTCGGCGCATCGCAGCCCGCGCTGCGCGCGGCGCGGAGCGGCCCTCGCACCCGATGGAGGCACAGACGCTCACAACCGCCGGCCGCGCCGGACTGCTCGCGCGGCGCTCGCCGGTCATGCGCCTACAGGGCGACGACCGCCTGATCGCGATGATCCGGGCCGGCAACGACCGCGCCTTCGAGGTCCTCTTCGACCGCTACCACGCCCGTCTGCTCGCCTTCTGTCGCGGGATGCTGCGCTCCTCCGAGGACGCCGAGGACGTCCTCCAGGAGGTCTTCGCCAACGCCCACGCGGCGATCCTCGCCGACAACCGCAAGATCATCGCGCGGCCGTGGCTCTACCGGATCGCCCGCAATCGCTGCCTCAACCACCTGCGAAAGCCGGTCGCCGAGAACCAGGAGACGATGGACGTGCTGCCCGCCAACGGCGGCGCCACAGTGGCCGACCACGTCGCCGAGCGCGAGGACTTCCGCGATCTCGTCGCCGACGTCCGCGACCTGCCCGAGACCCAGCGCTCGGCACTGCTGCTGCGCGAGATGGAGGCGCTCTCCTACGAGGAGATCGCGGCGACGATGGACACCACCGTCCCCGCGGTCAAGTCGCTGCTCGTCCGCGCGCGGATGTCGCTCGCCGAGGCCGGCGAGTCGCGCCGCCTTACCTGCGGTGACGTCCGGCTCGAGCTCGCCGAGGCCGCCGAGGGGCTCGCCAAGGCCTCCGGCGCCGCCCGGCGCCACATCAAGCGCTGCGAGCGCTGCACCACCTTCCGCAAGCAGCTCCGAGCCGATGGCCGCGGGCTGACCGCGATCTCGCCGTTCGTCCCGCTCGCCCCGCTCGCGCTGATCAAGGCGCTCGGCGGCAAGCTCGGCTTCGGCACCGGCTCCGGCGGTGCCGCTGGAACCGCAGGCACCGCAGGCACCGCGGGCACCGGCGCGGTTGCCTCGGGCGGTGCCGCCGCCGGCGCCTCGGGCGCCGCCGCGACCGCCGCCGCGGGTGGCTTCGGTGGCGCCGTCGCGGCCAAGGCCGTCGCGACCGCCGCGACCGCCGCGCTGCTCACCGCCGGGGCCGTCGGCGTGGAGAGCCGCGTCAACTCGGAACCGCAGCCGGCGCCCGAGACGATCGCCCAGACCGATCCGTCGAAGATCGCTGCGGTCGAGCCCGGCGTCCACGGCAGCGGCAGCGATCACAGCCGCCACGTCGCCGTGGCTCCGGCCGCGACCGCGGAGACCGCGGCGCGGCCGGCCGCGCCCGCCGACGAGCCGCAGCCGCAGACGCAGGCCGACGAGCCGGCCCCCGCCCCCGAGCCCGCGCCCTCAGAGCCGCCCGCGACCGACGTCGACGGGGAGCAGCCGGCCGAGCCCGAGACCGATTCCGCGAGCGTGCCCCCTCCCGTGACCGATGAGCCGGAGGCGACCGACGAGGGCGCCGGCTCGGGCTACAGCGAGGGCGGCGAGACGCTGCCCGGCATCGGCGGCTCCGGATCGGTCGGTGAGGAGCCCGAGACTCCTCCCGCCGAGCCCGCCGACCCGACCCCGGTCGAGCCCGCGCCCGATGAGGCCGAGGGCTTTGGCGCCGAGGCCGCGCCGGTCTCGGACTGATCCGCCCCGTTCCCCTGCCACGGCAGCCGCGCGCGGGCGAGCGTACCCGCTCCGTCGCGGGTGTCGAGCTCGAAGCTGCCGCCCGCGGTCTCGATTCGCTGCGCCACCGAGGCGAGGCCGACGTGGCCCTCGCGGAGCGCCTCCTCGCGGCGACCGGGGGCGATGCCGATTCCGTCGTCGAGGACCTCGAGCAGCACGTCGTCGCCGAAGCGGCGCAGCGACAGCCGCACGCGCGTCGCCCCGGAGTGCAGAGCCGCGTTGTCGACGAGCTCGCGCGCGACTCCGAACAGCAGCTCGTCCTGCGCGCCTGAGACCGTCCCCGCGATCTCGAGCTGAGACTCGAACCCGCCACGGCGCTCGGCCGCCGCGAGGTGGAAGCGCAGCGCGTGCTCGAGCCCGCCGCGCTCGAGCGAGACCGGGTGCAGCGAGCCGACCGCCTCGCGTACGCGGCTGATCGCCATCCCGACGACCTCGTGCGCCCGCGTGACCTGGGCCCGCCCCGGCGCCGCCTCGAGCAGCTCCTGATGGGCGGCCAGGAGGCTCTGCAAAGCATCGTCGTGGAGCCGCTCGGCGATCCGCATCCGGGTCCGCTGCTCCGCTTCGGCGACCTGGGAGACGAGCTGGCCGCGCTCGGTCGCGAGCCGCGCGATCTCGGCGTTCTGGCGGCGGATCTTCGCCTCGGCCTCGCGCCGGGCATCGAGCTCGCGCCTGAAGCGCAGGCGCTCGTGGCGAAGCGTGCGCTCGCGGCTGGCGAGCACGCCTGCGACCCCGGCGAGCGCGAAGGCGACGACCCCGGCCCGGCGCTGCGCGACGCGACGCGGCCCGGACGAGGCCACGCTCAGCGCAGCAGGCCTTGGCGCATCGCCTCGGCGACCGCCGCGGCGCGGTCGGAGACGCCGAGCTTCTCGTAGAGCGTGTGGAGGTGCGACTTGACGGTCGTCGGGCTGAGGTGGATCCGGCGGCCGATCGCGGGCGCGGAGAGGCCGTCGGCGATCAGCTCGAGCACCTCGGCCTCGCGTGCGGTCAACTCCGGCTTCGCCGGCTGGAGCTCGCGGTCGCGGATCTCGCTGGCGAGCCCCGCCTGGACCTCGGGGGCGAGCGCCGTGCGACCGGAGGCGACGGTGACGATCGCGTCGCAGATCTCCTGGCGCGAGGCCTCCTTCGAGAGGTAGCCCTTGGCCCCCGCGGCGACCGTCTGGTAGGCGAGCTCGGACTCCATGAACGCGGAGATGAACAGGACCTCGGTCGCGGCGCGCTCGCTTCGCAGCTTGCTCAGGACCTCGGTCCCGTCGAGCTCGGGCATGCGGATGTCGAGGACGGCGACGTCGGGCTCGGTGCGGCGGATCTCCTCGAGCGCCCCGCGCCCGTCGCCGGCCTCGCCGACGAGCTCGAGATCGTCGCGCTCGCGGACCGCGCGGACGATTCCCTCGCGATAGATCGGATGGTCGTCAGCGACGATCACCCGCACCGGTGCGGCGGTCTGCCCGATCACCAAACCAACCTACCGCCCGCGGACGACGCCGGGCGCGGTCAGCCCTCGGGGCGGCGCTCAGGGCCGGTCGGAGGGTCCTCGCCGGTCTCGAGCTCGCGAGCCAGCGCGAAGCCGACCGCGGCGCCGACCATCATCCCGAGCCGCGTCTCCTCGGCGAGCAGCGTCGCGATCGCCGTCGCGCGCTCGGCCTCATCGTCGATCGCGGCGACCTTCCTGACCGCGTCGTCATGGGGCTCGCCGAACCAGCCGCCGTCCGACAGGGCATGGGCGAGGATCCGCTGGAGCCCGGGCGCGGCGACGGCGATCGTCGCCTCGGCCTCGGCGATCCCGCCGCCCTCGGCGAGCGCCTGCACCGCGGCTTCGATCCGCCGCTCGCGCTCGTCGCGGGACCCGCCCGGGCCGGCGGTGCCGCCCGCGGTGGCCATCAGCGCTTCCTCGCCAGCGTGATCCCGTCGGCGATCGCGAGCATCGCGAGGTCGATCCGCTCGTCGGTGGCGAGCCGGCGGTTGAGCTCGTCGAGCGCGTCGGCGTTGGCCGAGCGCTCGCCCGCGGGCGCGGCGACCTCGCCGCTGTAGAGGACGTTGTCGAGGACGATCAACCCGCCCGGCCGCGTGCGCTCGAGGGTCGCCTCGAAGTAGTCGCCGTAGGAGACCTTGTCGGCGTCGATGAAGACGAGGTCGAAGCTCGCCGCGGCGGGCAGCGCGCTGAGCGTGTCGAGCGCCGGGCCGACGACGATCTCGGCCCGGGCCCCGATCCCCGCGCGCTCGAAGTTCCGCGCCGCGATCGCCGCGAACTCATCGCTCAGCTCGCAGCACAGCAGGCGCCCGCCCGGCGCGAGGCCGCGGGCGATGCAGATCGCCGAGTAGCCGGTGAAGGTCCCGATCTCGAGCGCGTCACGAGCGCCGGTCAGCTGCGCGATCAGGGTCATGAAGGCGCCCTGGTCGGGCGAGATCTGCATCACGGCGACCTCGCCCATCGCCTCGGTCTCGGCCTGGATCCGAGCGAGGACGTCGTCCTGACGCGAGCCGAACTCGACGACGTAGTCGGCCAGGCGCTCATCGAGCTGGAGGAACTTGGCCATCGCCGGAGTTCTCGCCGGCCTACTCGCCGCCGCGGTGGCGGCGCCCCGCGACCGCGACGAAGCCGAGCAGCAGCCCGAGGATGCCACCGACGATCCCCGCCCAGAGGTTCGCGAGCCCGACGACGGCCGGCAGCGCCAGCAGCACCGCGGTCGAGACGACGATCGCGATCGGCCACGCGCCCTCGTCGCTCGGATCGGCGCGGCGCTCGGCCTCGCGGATCACGTACCAGGCGCCGAGCGCTCCGAGCGCGATCCCGTTGCCGCCGCCGGCCGCCATCACATCGGCCCCGAGCAGGCCCTCGATCGCCACGGCGCCGAGCATCCCGACGGCGCCGCAGGCGAGCGCGAGTAGCGCTGTCGCGAGGCTGCCGATCCGGCGCTCGATTCCGCCGAGGAAGATCGCCATCGCCAGGCCGCACGCGAACAGGTAGCCGGCACCGCCGCCGCCGAGCGGACCGCCGTAGACGAACGGCGCGGTGACGTAGCGCCACGGCTCGAAGTCGATCTCGGGGACGAGACCGGCGATCGCGCCGGCCTCGGACGGAAACAGCGGGACGGCGGTGGCGACGATCAGGACGACCGCCGAGATCGCGATCACCGCGATCGAGACGTAGGGCACGGCGAGCGACTGCTCATACAGGGCCGAGGCCGCGGCCGAGCGCCCGCGTTTGGCTCGGCGCTCGGCGGCCTTGCGGCGACTCTTGTCGCGGCGTGTCTCCTGGACCCGGACCTCGTCTCCGACGCGCTCGAGCTTCGGGGCCCGCCGGCGCAGCCGGTTGCCGCAGTACGGGCACTCGGTTACGTACGGACTGTTCTCGGCGCCGCAGTTCTTGCAGACGACGCTGAGCTCAGGTGACGAGGACTCCGACATCTCTCCCCATCGAGAATACCCGCGCGCGCTCAGCGGACGCGATCGCTGAGGCCGCTAGGGCCGCGTGTGCTCGATGACCTCGTCGACGACCTCGCGGAGCTCTCCCCCGCGTTCGAGCATCGCGAGCTGGCGATGAGCCCCCGTGTTGTGGTCGAGCAGGTCGAAGACGCCGTCGAGCTCGGCCTCGCAGCGCAGGTCCTGCGCGTGCTCGCGCACCTGCTCGGCGAGCCGCCGGACCATCTCCGGCGCCGGCACCTGCTCGCCGCGGCGGAAATCGACGAGGTTGCCGTCCGTGCCGCGGATCGCGGCGCGGATCTTGTTGTCGTCGATCAGCTCCGTCGGGTACTCGACCATCGGCTCCTCGGCGTCGAAGGCGACGCTCAGGCGCTTGGCGAGCGCGGCGACGAGCGCCGAGAGCGAGACGGTGTGCTCGAGTCGGGTCTGCTGGTCGAAGATCCGCGTCTCGACCGTCCCGATGCCCGGGTGCGGGCGGACGTCCCACCACAGATACGTGTAGTCCTCGATCGCGCCGGCGCGCATCATCAGCTCGACGCGGTGGGAGAAGATCTCCCAGGTGCCGTAGTGGGGCGGGATCCCGACGCGCGGGAAGGCGCGGAAGATCGGCGTCCGCGAGCTCATCAACCCGGTCGCCTCGCCGCGCCAGAACGGTGAGTTCGCGCTCAGGGCGAGCAGCATCGGCAGGTAGCGGCGGATCCCGTCGGCGACGTAGATCGCGCGGTCGGGCTCGGAGATCGCGACGTGGACGTGGGTCCCGAAGATCAGCTCCTGGCGGGCGATCATCCTGAGCTCGCCGACGAGCCCGGCGTAGCGCTCGCCTGGGGTGAGCGGGACGTCCTCCCAGCGCGCGAAGGGATGCGTGCCGGCGGCACCGATGTGCAGACCCCTTGCCTCGGCGATGTCGATGACCATCCGCCGCAGGTCCGCGAGCTCGCGGCCGGCGTCGCCGATCGTCTGGCACGGCCGGGTCGCGATCTCGAGCACGGCCTGGTGAAGCTCGGGCTTGACCTGGCCCTCGTGTTCCGCCGGCACCGCGGCGAGCAGGTCGGTGATCGCCGGCGCGAGGCCCATGCCGTCGGCGTCGAGGATCATCAGCTCCTCCTCGATCCCGACGGTGAACTCGGGCGCCTTGAAGCTGTGCTCGATCAAATCGATGGCACGCCGCCGAGGAGCACTCCCCCCTCCGGTCTCGCGTGGCGGCGATCGTAGCCCGCGGGCCGGGCGGCGGCGAGCGCGATCGCCGCGATTGCAGAGGAGGTTTCGATGCGCGACCCTGGGCGGCCCCATAACCTCACGGAACCCGGGACAGGATGCCCGGTCCGATCAAAGAACCAGAAGGGAAGCACGCAGCGATGGAGATGAAGACGGCCGCCCAGCAGAAGTCCCTGCTCTCAGGGCTCGCGCCCGGCAAGAAGGCTCGCCTTCACCGGATGCTGTTCGAGTTCGGTCCCGGCAACGGCACGCTGATGCTGCTGCCGATCGACCAGGGGATCGAGCACGGCCCCCGCGACTTCTTCCCGAACCCGGCCTCCAAGGACCCGGACTACATCTTCGAGTTCGCGCGCGACGCGGGCTATTCGGCGCTCGCCTGCCAGATCGGCCTGGCGACGAAGTACTTCCCCGACTACGCCGGCGAGGTGCCGCTGATCCTCAAGGTCAACGGCAAGACCGACATTCCGCCGAGCGGCCGCGCGCTGTCGACGCTGAACGCCTCCGTCGAGGACGCGGTGCGACTCGGCGCCGAGGCGATCGGCTACACGCTTTACGTCGGCTCGCCGCGCCAGGACGAGGACCTGCTCCAGCTCAAGTCGGTGCGCGAGGACTGCGACCGCTACGGGATGCCGCTCGTCATCTGGGCCTACCCGCGCGGCGAGGCGGTCGAGTCGAAGGGCGGCCAGAACTCGTTCTACGCGATCGACTACGCGGCGCGGATGGCGATGGAGATGGGCGCCGACGTCGTCAAGCTGAACATGCCGAAGGTCGGCCTCGACACCGACAAGGACTCGCCCGCTCCGTACAACGAGATGGAGGTCTCCCAGGACGAGGCGATCCGCTCGTGCGTCGAGTCCTCGGGCCGGGCGCTGACGGTGCTCTCGGGCGGGTCGAAGATCGACGACGACAAGCTGCTCGAGCAGACGCGCGCGATCATGCAGGCCGGCGGCCAGGGCGTCATCTACGGCCGCAACGTGTGGCAGCGCGAGCGCAGCGAGGCACTCGAGATCGTCGAGCAGATCAAGGAGATCATGCTCTCCAACGTCACCCGGACGCCGTAGTCCGGCTCCGGCTCCGCGCTCGCCGGGGTGGCGAGCGCCGGGCCGGCGGGGTTGACGCCCTCGCATGCCCAATCCCGCCCGGATCGCGCGCAGCCGTGTGGGGATCATCTCGATCCTCTCGCTGCTCGCCCTGCTCGCCACGGTCATATCCGGCCGCGGCCCCGGCGGATTCGGGCCGCCGGGCGACGCCGGCGAGCTCGAACCGGGCGCGACGCTCAACGCCGAGGTCACGCGCGTCGTGGACGGCGACACGTTCGAAGCCGAGCTGCCCGGCGGCGAGACCGAGGACGTGCGGATGATCGGGGTCGACACGCCCGAGACGGTCGACCCCGACGAGCCCGTCGGCTGCTACGGACAGCAGGCGAGCGATTACACGAAGCGGACGCTCGACGGCCGCGCGGTCGAACTCGAGCTCGGCGCGGAGCCCCGCGACGACTACGGGCGGCTGCTCGCCTACGTCGTGCTCGACGGCGAATCGGTCAACGCCCAGCTGCTCGAGCGGGGCCTCGCCGAGACGCTCACGATGGCGCCGAACGACGCGATGGCCGCTCGCTTCGCGGCGCTCGAGCGCGACGCGGCCGCGGCCGGGCGCGGTCTCTGGGGTGCCTGCTAGCTAAGGATCTGCACACACAGTGCTCAGATCACGCTTGGGTTTCCCTCCGATATTGCTAGTCTGCGAGCGCCGCCACGGCCCGTCCGCACTTTCCCTTGCATGGTTGGGATTTGCGTTTCGCGGGCATCGGAAGGCATCACCACTATGCGGATGGAACAGAGCTACACGGACTTCGAGGCCGCCTGGCAGGCAGAGGCGGCGATGGAGAAGCGTCGTCGCTCCCAGCTCCGCCAGCGCGCCGCCGCACGCTCGCGCCACCGCCGCATCCAGCAGACCGAGACCCGCGGCCGTGTCCGCTTCTCGGTCCTGTTCATCTGTCTCGCGCTGACCGTCGTCACGGTGACGATCGTGATGTTCGAGACGCTCGCGATGCTGATGGGCTGAGCCCTCGGGCTCGCCCGGGACCTCGCCGCCCGCCCCTGAGGACTAGGAAGCCGAACCGTTGGAGTCGGCGAGCCGGCTCGCCGCAAGCTCGATCGACGCTTCGTGGCCGTCCTCGTGACCGTTCTCGGCCGCCAGGTCGGCGTCGATCTCGATCTTGATCTCCTTGCGGTAGACCGGAACCTCTCGCGGGGCGGTGATCCCGAGCCGGATCTTGTCGCGCGAGACGGCAAGCACCGAAACCTCGATGTCATCGCCGATGACGATGCTCTGGTTGATCTTGCGCGTCAGGACAAGCATCCATTCTCCCGTCGGCCGGCCCGCGCCACGACGTGGCGCGGTGGTGTCTCGATCGGCTTCGAGCAACCGAGACTAGACAGCGAGATCGCCGCGCACGCCGGTTCCCTTGCGCGCCATCCGTCGCATCGGCACGGGCGTGCGCCCAGCGGGGTGGGTGGCCGGGGGTTCGTTAGGGTCAGGTCCCCAGATGGCCAAGAAACCGCTTCGCTCCCAGCTCAATCAGATCCGCGCCTGGGTCCGCCAGGGCCGCACCGACGCCTGGATCGCCCACCAGCTCGAGGTCCCCGCCGCCGAGCTCCGCGAGTTCCGCCGCCGCCACGAGCTTTCCGCCGACGATGAGGACACCGGCGAGATCGACCTCCGCGATGAGATCGAGGCCGAGATCGAGGCGACGATGGCTGCCGCGGACGAGGAGGACGACGACGAGGACGCCGACGACGATGACGACGGCGACTCGGACGACGACCCTGCCGACGGCTCCCCGCGCCCCAAGCGCCGGCGCCGCAGGCGTCGCCGCGGTGGCGGCGGAGGCGGTCGCGGCAAGACCCTCGAGGCGACCTTCGACCACGGCGAGACCGACGGCTACGGGCTCTGGCTCGACCCGGCGATCGCCGAGGAGACCGTCTACACGGAGCACTGGGCGGGCCACCACAAGCTCGAGGTCACGATCGAGACCGACCGCATCGTGATCCGCCGTGCCGGCGCCGGTTCGCAGAACGGTGGCGGAGCCGGCGGCGAGGACCAGGGCGGCGCCGACCCCGCGGAGTAGCGACGGGCCGGGGGCCCGGGGCTAGTCGTTGGCCCCGCCCCCCGCGTCGTGCTCGGCGACGCGACGAAGGATCTTCGCCGCCTTGAGCTCCTCGGCGCCCATCGCCTCGAGCGCATCCTCGTAGCGGCGCTCGACGGCCTCGCGCTCCTCCGGCGCGACGTGCTCGCGCCAGCGGCCTGAGCCGGCCTCCTCGTCGGTCAGCCGGCCCTTGAAGTAGCGCTTCATCGGCATCTCGTCCTCGAGCTCGAGGAAGTCGATGAGCTTCGCGTAGATGATCCGCCGGCGTGTGCGGATCAGCTCGTCGAGGCTGATCGTGACCGTGCGGTCGCTGTCGGCGGCCACCAGCTCGTGCTCGAGCGAGCGCAGCCTCCCCTCCCAGGCCTCGACGCGGCGCTCGGGCACGCTGACGGCGCCGTTTCGCGCCGCGCCGGGCGGTGGTGGCGGCGCCCCGTCGTCATCGCTCGCGGCGAGATCGCGACCGTCGCGCAGCACGTGCACGATGCGCGCGCCCGGCACGACCGCGAGCAGCTCACGCGGCCCGATCCGCGAGCCGCTCGCGTCGATCAGCAGCCCGGGCTTGCCGTACTCGGAGGCGATCGTCCAGACGAGATCGAGCAGCAGGTCGCGTGCCGCCTCCTGTGGCGAGGCGGCGCTGGCCCCGGCGAGGCGTTCGAGCGCGGCCCGCATCCGCAGCTCAGGCACGAGCCGGTGGAAGGGGTCGCCGGCCTCGCCGGCGCGGATCTCCCCGAGGCGCCGCGCGAGGCCCGGAGCGTCGATGTCGCCCGCGGTCAGCTCGGCGACCCCGTCGAGAACGGCGTCGAGCGCCGCGCCGCGCGCGATCAGGGCATAGACCGAGTGGTGTTCGAGCAGCGCACCGACGAGTGCCGGGCCGGTCGTGTCGGCTCCGGTCAGGAAGACGATCGCCGCCGGACCCGCGATCGGCTCGGCGAGCGCCGGCGCCGGCGCAGCGCTCTCCTCCTCCCCGGCCTCGCCGGTCACGGGACCGGATGCGGCGACGGGCTCGCCGGCGCGCTCGGGCGCGCTCTCGGCGTCGCCGGCGGTCGCGACCGGGACCTCCTCCGACACGTCCCAGACCCGCGGCCGGGCCGCGAGGTCGGCCACGAGGTCCTCGAGCGCGCGGATGTCGTGCGAATCCGCGCCCTCGGAGAACAGCCGCCGCATCGACTGGTCGCGGACCGCCCGCGGCGAGTCGGCGAAGACGAACTCGGCGATCTGCGCGTCGAGCCGCGAGGCGCCGTCGATCGAGGCGCCGCCGGCGCGGCCGGCGCGGCGGAGCAACGCGACGAGGTGGGCGTTTCGCTCCGCGCGCTCGGCATCCTCGCCGGCGGTCAGCTCGGGCACGGGGATCCGGCGCTCGACGGCCTCGCGGAGCGCGTCGCGCTCGGTCGGCCCGAGCGTCGCGATTCCGGCGTGGAGGTCGGTCGTGTCGGCGCGCCCCGAGCCGAGGGAGCGGATCACGTGAAGCAGCGGGCGGCGGTGCTTCTCCGGGATCGCGCCGGTGACGATCAGGAGCACGAGATAGAGGATTCCGAGGCCGATCGCGATCAGGACCTCGAAGACCTCCGGCACGGTCGGCAGCACGTAGAAGAGGCCGCCGCAGAACAACGCGCAGGCAGCGGTCCTGGCAACCCACGAATACGGGAACGCGATCGGGTCCGGGCCGAACTGCCCGCGCAGGAAGATGCCGAGCGAGGGCACCCCGAAGGCGACGACGAGCCCGACCGGCGCGGCGTAGACGCCGAGCGCGCCGACGGTCGCGATCGTGACGCCGACGAAGGCGAACGCCGCCCCGACGACGCAGGTGATGAAGACCCGCCGCGTCTTGCCGGGCCAGCTCGAGGACTGGTTGACGGTCCGAAGCAGCGCCGGGCCGATGATCCCGATCGCCGTCGCGGGGATCAGCCCGCCCGCCTCGCCGAACGTCTCGGGGACGATCTGGACGAGCAACTCGCCGACGAGCGTCGTCGCGAGCACCGTCGAGATGCAGAGCATCACGAAGTAGGCGAGGTACTCGCCGCGCTGCGTCGCCTTGCCGTACTGGTCCTTGGCGGCCTCGAACACCGAGGCGCGGCGCAGCGGGCGCATCGCCATCCGCAGGCCCTGGGGCGCGAACGAGGCGATGAACCCGAGTCGCGAGGCGAGCAGGTAGACGCCGAGCGAGGCGTCGTCGACGAACCGCGAGAGGATGAAGACGTCGGCGTTCTGGATCGCCCAGAGCGAGGTGATGATCGGCACTCGTGGCGCGCCGCGGACGACGATCCGGAGCGTCTCGCGCGGGTCGAACGCGAGCTCGAAGCTGCCGCGGAGCAGCACGACGTCGAGCAGCGCGCCGATCAGGGTGCCGATGGCCGCTCCGGCGATCGCCCCGGCCAGTCCCTCGCCGGCGATCAGCAGCGCGAGGGTGCCGCCGAACGCGAGCACCGGCCTCGACCCCTCGGCGACCAGGAACGCGACCGGACGGTGCTCGAACCAGAGCACGATCGACGCGGTGCGGATGAACGCGGTCGCGCCGCCGAGGATCCCCGCCCAGACGATCAGGTTTGCGTCCTGGGGGTCGTTCAGCAGGATCTCGGCGATCGGCTCGCGCAACACGACTACGACCGCGGTCCCGATCACGCCGAGAAACGCCGCCCAGATCAGCCCGACGCCGAGCGTGCGGACCGGGGAGTCGGCGACGTCGGAGGCGTCGTCGTCCTCGTCGTCGCCGCCGTCGTCGTCGTCGGAGCCGCCGAAGACGCGCCTGATGATCCCCGGCTTGCAGGCGATCGCGAGCAGCTGGCCGAGCATCATCGCGAGGAAGAACAGGAGCCCGTAGCGGCCGAGCTCGCTCGGGCCGAGGAAGAGCGCGATCGCGAACAGCGTCCCCATCTGCGCGAGGGCGTTCCACAGCGTCGCGAGGCCGTGGACGCCCGACAGCCGGACCGCTTTGACGCCGAGCAGCGCCGCGCTCCCGCCGGGGTTCGTGGCGACCTTCTGCTCGGCGGCGATCGGCTCGGGGGCCGGCTTCGGGCGGCGGCGCTGCTTCGGGCGCGACGCGACGCGCAGGTAGACCTCGCCCGCCGACCCCGGCGGCAGCGGGTCGACGGCCCCTCCACGTCCCCCCTGGCGCCCCTCGGCGCTCATCTCAGATCGACCAGCGCCGGAAGCGGCGGCCCGAGAGCTCGCGCATCCGAGCCGCGTCCTCGCGCAGCTCGGCGAGGACGTCGTCGGGGATCGCGGCGACGAGGTCGTCGCGCGCCGGGCGCTCGATCCGCCTGGCCAGCGGCCAGTAGCCGCTCGCCAGCGCCCAGGCGCGCTCGGGGACGACGCGGCGCGCGGACTTGGCGCGTGACTTCGCGAGCCGGTTGCCGAGCGGGGTCGGGCGCGTCTTTCGGTCCGTGCGGTGGCGCTCGTGGCGGAAGCGCGGGTGGGTGAAGTCGGGCGCGACGCCGGCGAAGTCGAAGACCGTGCGAAGCGTCTTCTCGCGGTCGGCGCGCAGGTCCTCCTGCTCGATGATCAGCACCTGATCGAGCGAGTAGTACTCGAGGAAGCGCGAGAGCTGGTCGTGGTAGAGGCTGCGCGCGACGTAGGTCGTGCGGTCGCGGCGGAGCGTCTCGGTGAGGCCGGTCTGCGTGCGCTGCTTGGCGTAGTTGTGGACCCAGTGGGCGCCGATCCGCTCGATCGGGTCGCGGACGATGTAGATCAGCCGCACGTCGGGAACGACGGAGTGCATCCGCGCCGGGACGCCGGAGAAGACCGGGTCGGCGGTGTAGTTCGGCGAGGCCTCGCCGCGGATCGGCTTCGAGGGGTCGAACAGACCCCGGTACCACTCGACGCCGCGGTCCCAGTTGCGCTCGCGGATGAAGAAGTTGACCTCCTTCGGCTGCGACATCTGGATCTCGGGGTGCAGGCCGAGGTAGAAGTGCAGGCCGCTCGTGCCGCACTTCTGGGCGCCGATCACGATCAGGTTCGGAAGCGCGCCGCGCTCGGCTCCGGGAGCCAGCGCCACGGATCCGCGCTCCGCGGCCTCGGGGGACCCCGGGTCGCGTCGATCGCCTTCTGAGCCTGATTGCATCAGTCGCGCAGGCTACCGCCGATCGCGGGCGCCCACCCCTCGGCGCGAGCCCACGATCGCGGCCGCTCGCGGCGGTACGCGGCCGAGCTCGAGCACGGTCTTCGGTCGCGGGCGGCGGGCCATGATCTCGCCCAGGCGGCGCTCGCAGAACGCGTCCCAGTCGAGGCCCGACGCGCGGGCGAGGTACTCGCCCTCGGCCGGGATCCGCTCGAACCCGACCCCGGCGGCGAGCAGGGCCGAGAAGTCGAGCGCGTCGGTGATCACGAGCGTCCGGCGCGGCGACTCGCCGCTGCGCCGAAGCGCGTCGGCGATCGCGTGCGGGAGCTCGGCGGTGGCGAGTCCGAAGGCGAGCACGACGGTGCGCACCCGCGGGCGCTCGACGGTCTGGCGACCGATCCGCGACACGGTGCGCGGCACGCTCGAGGCGAAGATCCAGCGGCGGCGGAGCGCCGACGAGGAGGAGGGCACCGGCGCTTCGATGGCAGCCTCAGCGCCGTCGGCGCCGCCACCCGCGTCCTGGGCCGCGCTCGCGAGATCGGCTCGCTCGCCGGAGGCGAGGCCCTCGAGCCAGCGCGCGGCCTGCTCCGCCCCGTCGGGCTCGGGCAACGCCCCGAGCCGATCCTCGATCGCCTCACGCTCGGAGCGGTCGAGCAGGCCGTCGAGCCGCGCTTCGAGCTCCGGGTCGTCGGGGCCGGTGCAGGCCTCGCCGAGTCCAGCCTCGCGCGCCCAGGCGGCGCGGCGCGGCTGGTCGTCGGTCTGGCGCGGCATCGGCACGTAGAGCGCCGGGACGCCGAGCGCGATCAGCTCGTGGAAGGCGTTGTAGCCCGCCGCCACGACGGCGAGATCGAACGTCGAGGCGAAGCGCGAGATCGGATAGGTCGGTGGCAGGACGGTGACCCCGTCGGGCGCCTCGCCGAGGTCGGCGAGCGTCGAGGAGAACGCCGCCACCTGGAGTCCGGGGCGGCCCGAGAGGTGTTCGAGGCAGCGCCGATTGGCCTCGCGCACGCCCGGGCCCTGGCCGAGCTGGACGAGCGCGGTCGGGCGGTGAGGGTTCAACCCGAGCTCGGCGGCGGCGATCTCGCGCGAGGGGACCTCGGAGCGGTCGATCAGGACGACGGGGCCGACCCGGTGGGCCTCGGCGCGGCGCGCGACGGTCGGGCCGCGATCGGCGTCGGCCGCGAGCTCTCCGGGCTCGAGCACGTGATCGAACAGACCCGTGCGATGGAGCGGAGAGGTGTCCGAGCTCGGCAGCCACATCGGCCGGCGACACCAGACGAGCGGGGCGCCGGAGGCCCGCATCGCCGGGACGACCCGTTCGTAGGGGTGCGTGCCGTCGAACATGACGACCCTCGGCTGCAGGTCGCGGACGATCGAGTCGACCCTGGCACGGGTCCGCCACGTCCAGGCGATGTCGTTGCCGGCGCCGGGGCGGTCGTAGGACGCGATGTATTCGACCGGGAACCCGAGCCCCGAGACCACGGGTGCCGCCGCCGAGAAGGTCAGGAAGACGGGCTCGTATCCGGCGCCGAGGCGCCGCGCGATCGCCATCGAGCGCGTCAGGTGGCCGAGGCCGGTGCCGTTCGAGGTGACGAACAGGATCCGCTGCGGCGCGGCGCCCCCGTCGGGCGCCCGGGACGTCGGCGATGCGGCTACTCCCCCACCTCTCGCTCGCGCTCCTCGACGGTTTCATCCTCGCCGTCGAGCTCGCCCTCGTAGTCGGGGTCCTGTTCGGCCGCGTCGGGATCCTCGCCGCGGGCACGCGCGGCACGGCGCTCGTCCGAGCGCTCGAGCGCCTCGCGGAGCAGCGGCGCCGAGCTGACGCCGTCGGCCTCGAGCGAATCGAGGATCTCGCGATAGCGAGCGTCGATCTGGGCCTGCTTTCGCTCCGAGAGACCGCGCCGCCAGCGCTCCTCGTTGGCCGACCCCGAGCTCATCCGGCGGCGGACGAAGTGCTTCGTGCGCCTGCCCTGGCTGACGCCCGCGAAGTTGAGCAGTCGCCGCAGCTCGATCTTGCGCTGACCGGGCTCGAGGAACGATCCGAGCTCGACCTCGATCAGACGGTCGTCGGGGATCAGCCTGGCGCCGCGGTCGACCCCGCGAAGCCGTGCCTCCCACCAGTCGAGACCCTGGCGCCGGGTCCGTGGGTAGATCAGCAGCCGCTTCTGCGAGACGCGCGAGGCCGAGGCGTCGCGCCCGTCGCGGACGGCGTGGATGAAGCGCGCCTCGGGGAACAGCTTCAGCATCGTCTCGGCCTGGAGGATCGTGTCGCAGCTCTGCTCGATGATCCCGCTCATCCGCTCGTCGCGCTGGGGCTCGAGCCACAGCAGGTCGAAGAACAGGTTGCGGCAGGCCGCGATCGGATCGGCGTCGTAGGCGGACTCGAAGCGATCGACGGCCGGATCGAAGACCTCGCGCGGTACGTAGCGGTGCAGGCCGCGCATCTTGTCGGTGCGAAACCCCTTCCACCAGTAGCCGCGGAGGCGCTCGACGAACTGCTGCTTCGAGACCTCGCCGGCGAGCAGGCCGGGGTAGCCGTCGGCGTCGGCGTGGAAGCGGCACTCGATCGGGACGAGGCCGTAGTTGACGTTCTTCGACAGCAGCCGGGCGAGGATGTGGGTCCCCGAGCGCCCCGTCCCGCCGACGAAGACGACCGGCGCGGGGTCGGGCGCGCGGCCCTCGCCGCGTCCGCGGTTCTCGGGATCCTCGATCACCCGGGTGCCCGGTTCTGCGACCGGACCTGATTCGGCATTCTCGTGCGCCACGAAGCGCGAAGGATAGGCGCGAGCTCCTACCCTGAGGACCGCGATGGAGGACGCGCCCGACCAGCTCCCCGAGCCGATCTTCGTCGGTGGCGTCGGTCGCAGTGGCACCCACGTGATGGCGAAGCTCCTCGACCAGCACCCGCGCTTCCATCGCGTGCGCACCGAGGCGCGCCTCCACTCCTCCCCGCACGGGCTCGCCGATCTCGATGCGGGACGGACGACGCTCGAGGAGTTCGGCGAGCGGATGCGCGGTCACTGGTGGCTGCGCGGCGCCAACGCGCGCCAGGGACTCAGCCGGATCGTCGAGCGCGAGACGTTCGACGCCGCGATGGAGACGTTCGAGTCCGGCTTCGAGGCCGACCCGCGCGGCGCGGCCAGGACGCTCATCGACTCGCTGCTCTCACCCGGGGCCGAGGCGGCCGGTAAGCCGGTCTGGGTCGAGATCACGGGCCACAACGTCGAGGCCGCCTCCTACCTGCTCGAGCTCTATCCGCGGGCGCGGTTCATCAACATGGTCCGCGACGGTCGCGCGGTCGTCGCGGCGACGCTCAAGAAGCCCGACCTCACCGACGAGCCGAAGCGCGCGCTGAAGCGCTGGGAGCACATGATCCGCGCCGCCGACGGTTCGTTTCGCGCCCTACCCCCCGGCGTGATGCTGAACGTCGCGCTCGACGACCTGACCGCCCACGACCGCGAGCGCACGCTCGACTCGGTCATCCGGCACTGCGAGATCGCCGATCCCGAGCCGATCCGCGAGTGGTTCGCCCGTGAGGTCTCGGCCGAGCGCGCGCATGTCGGCGGCTGGCGCGAGCGGATGGCCCCGGCGGATGTGCGCTGGGTCGATCGCCGCTATCGCCGGCTCGTCGGGCGGATGCATCGCGACGGCATAACCTGGGCGCCCGAACCGCGATGAGCAGCACCGAATCACAGCCCGGGGCGAGCGTCGACGCCGACACGGCGCCGTACCCGCATCCGATCTTCGTCGGCGGCTCGGCGCGCGCCGGAACGCACGCGATGGGCCGGCTGATCGCCGCCGATCCGCGCTACCACCTGGTCGACGTCGAGGCGCGCTTCCACTGCGCGACCGGCGGGCTCACCGACCTGCTCGAGGGCAAGGGCTCGGTCGAGGACTTCCTGCGGCGCTGCCGTCAGCAGTGGTACCGGCGCGGACTCCAGAACCACGTCGGCCTCCAGAAGGTGATCGGCGAGGACGAATTCGAGGCGGCTCTGGCGCCGTTTCCCGCCGATTTCGAGGCTGACCCGTGGGCGGCGTGCCGCAAGCTGACCCACGCGCTGCTCGACCCCGGTGCCGAGCGCGAGGGCAAGCCGGCCTGGGCCGAGGTCTCGGGCTCGAACATCCGCTCCGCGCCGACGCTTCTGCGGCTGTTCCCGAACGCGCGCTTCGTCCACATGGTCCGCGACGGTCGCGCCGTGACCGCGGCGATCCTTCGAAAGCGCGACATGACCGACGACGTCGAGCGCGCCTTCGGCCACTGGGAGACGCGCGTCAAGCGCTCCGACGAGGCGCTGCGGACGCTGCCCGAAGGCCACGCGCTGACCGTCTTCCTCGACGACCTCACAGCGCACGATCGCGACAACACCTTCAACCGGCTCGCGAGCTTCCTCGAGCTCGACGACCCCGAGCCGATGCGGACCTACTTCGACGCGAAGATCTCCTCCGAGCGAGCCCACGTCGGCAAGTGGCGCGAGCGGATCTCGCCCGCCGATGCGCGCTGGGTCGACCGCCGCTACCGGCGCCTGGTGCGCGAGCTGCGCCGCGACGGGGTCGACTGGGTGCCCGAGCCCGAGCCGCAGGACAGCGCGGTCGAGCGGATCGCGGAGCGCGCCGGCGAACCGGTCGCGAAGCTGGCCGAGAAGGCGCGCGAGCTGCGAAGCCGATGAGCGGGGCGGACGGCTTCCCGCGGCCGATCTTCGTCGGCGGCGTCGGGCGCTCCGGCACCCACGTCATGGGCCGGATGCTGAACGAGCATCCGCGCTACCACTGGATCCCGACCGAGGTCCGCTTCCACGCCTCGAAGGGCGGGCTGCCCGATCTGTGCCGCGGCGAGACGACGCTCGAGCGTTTCCTGTCGGAGATGCGCGGGCGCTGGTTCATCCGCGGCGCCAACGCGCGCAACGGCCTCCAACGGGTCACCGACCGCGAGGGTCTCGAGGCGGCGCTCGAGGAGTTCGAGGCGGGCTTCGAGGCCGACCGCGAGGGCGCGAGCGGACGCCTGATCCGGCGGCTGCTCGACCCGCCCGCCGAGGCGGCCGGCAAACCCGGCTGGGTCGAGATCACGGGCCAGACGATCGAGGAGGCGCCGTTCCTGCTGCGGCTGTTCCCCGAGGCCAAGTTCATCAACATGGTCCGCGACGGCCGCGCCGTCGTCGCGGGGATGCTGAAGAAGGTCGACCTGACCGACGACCCGGCGGTCGCGCTCGAGAAGTGGACCGGCATGGTCGAGGCCGCCGACCGGGCGATCGACGCGGTCGGGGCCGACCGCGTCCTCACCGTGCCGCTGGACGACCTGACCGCGCACGACCGCGACGCGACGCTCGAGCGCGTCATCGCCTTCACCGAGCTCGACGACCCGAGTCCGGTCCGTGCCTACTTCGAGCGCGAGATCTCGGCCGAGCGGGCGCACGTCGGCGGCTGGCGCGAGCGGATGGCGCCGGCCGACGTCCGCTGGGTCGATCGCCGCTACAAGCGCGTGATCCGCCAGCTCCATCGCGACGGCGTCGACTGGGCGCCTGCTCCGCGCTAGCCGGCCGCGGCGCTCCTCGGGCCCGTCAGCCGCAGGCCGCGCCGGCGCAGCTCTCGAGCGCCGTCAGGCGCACGCGCATCTCCCCGAGGATCGCGGCGTACCCCGGGTCGGTCGCGAGGTTCGTGAGCTGGAAGTGGTCCTCGGCCCGGTCATAGAGCTCCTCGTAGGTCTGACCGTCGACCCGCTGGCGGATGTAGGTCCAGCGCTCGGAGCGGACCGAGGCGCCGACCTGGCCGGGGGCGCCGCCGTCGCGATTCTCAGTCAGGACGTGGCGGTCGGCGTAGGCCTCCGGGTCGGAGGCGATCGCCTGGAGCGCGACGCCGTCCGGGGTCTTCGGCGGCGCCGCGCCGGCGGCCTCGAGTACGGTCGCGGCGAGGTCGACGCTCGTCACCGGCACGTCGACGTCACGGCCCCTGAACCCGGGACCCCTGATCGCCAGCGGCACCCCGGCGCTCTCTTCGTAGAGGAGGGTCTTCTTCGCCAGGCGGTGCTCGCCGAGCATGAAGCCGTTGTCGGAGGTGAAGACGAAGATCGTGTTCGAGAGCTCGCCGGCGGCGCGGAGCCGGTCGCGGATTCGCGCGACCGCCTCGTCGACGGCGAGCAGCGACTCGCCGCGGCCCTTGAAGCGACGCTTGAGGTTCTGGATCTTGCCGAACCCCAGCTCGGGGACCTGGAGGAAGCTCGGCTTGTCGGAGACGTCGGCCTCGTTGAAGGACGGCGGCTCGGGGAACGGCACGTCGTTGAACTCGCCCTGGTGGCGCGGCGCCGGTCGCGGATCTCGCGCACCCGCGCCGCCGCCGGACTCGCCGTGTGGAGCGTGGGTCGAGAGCATCAGGAAGAAGGGCTTGCGGCGCTTCGCGCTGACCGCGGTCTGCTGCGAGGCGAGTCGCGCGAGGACGTCGGTCTGGTAGTCGCGAGCTCGGTTCCCGAACTGGCGGATGCGCTTCCCGTCGACGCTCAGCGCCCAGTCGAAGAGGTCGTAGCGGACGAGCGCGAGGAACCGCGACCAGCCGGGTGGCGCCTCGCCCGCCGGGTCACCGGGCGCGGCGTCGTCTTCCCATCCGTTCAGGTACTTCCCGACGAGGACGTTGCGGTAGCCGGCATCGGCGAGCGACGTCGCGACCGTGCTGGACGCGTCGAACTGCGGGACGCAGGAGCGGTTGCCGCCGCCCTCGACCGCGCCCGAGTTGTGGGCGAACTGGCCGCTGAGGAAGCTCGCACGCGACGGGCAGCAGAGCGGGAATGCAGCCGACGCGTCACGGAACTCGACACCCCGCCCCGCGATCTCGCGTCGCACGACGGGCATCCGGCGCATCGCGCGACGGTCGGCGTCGTCGGTCATGACGACGACGATGTTCGGGCGCTCGTCGGGCGCCGCCGCCTGTGCCGCTCGCTCGCGCCAGGCCGTCTCGTCCCCTCGCGCAGCGTCGACCGTGAGGAGCGCCGCGAGTCCCGCCGCGAGGGCGAGCGCGGCGCGGCGCCTCACCTGTTGCACTCCGCGCCGGCGCAGTCACGCAGCTCGTCGACCCTCTGGGCCAACCGCGCCTGCTCGGAATCGCTCGTCGCGTTCGAGTCGTAGATGTTCTGGAGCTGGAACGGGTCCCTGTTCAGGTCGTAGAGCTCGTACTCGCGCGGCTCGCCGGCCTGCTTGTGCTCGGCGTAGAGGTTGTCGCGTGACCGCAGGCCGACGGAGAACGAGTTCTCGAGCAGCAGCTCGCGATCGCGGGCCATCTGGGGGTCGTCGATCAGCGGCAGCATCGAGATCCCGTCCATCTCGACGAGCGGGCGCGTGCCCGCGGCGTCGAGGATCGTCGGCGCGAGGTCGACATTGCTGGTCTGCTGGGTTCGGACCTCGCCCTTCGGGATCCCGGGACCGCGGATCAGCATCGGCACCCGGACGCTCTCCTCATACAGCAGGCTCTTGCCGGTCCAGCGATGCTGGCCCGACATCCGTCCGTTGTCGGAGGTGAAGATCACGTAGGTGTTCCGCCACTCGTCACGCTGCTTGAGCGTGCGCTTGATCCGCCCGATCATGTCGTCGACCGCGAGCAGGCTCTCGGCGCGGGCGCGGTAGCGCTCCTCGAGCCCTCTGATCTGACGCTCGCTGAGCGGCTCCTTGTTCTGGATGAACGACGGCTTGTCGGAGACGTCCTCCTCGTTGAACGAGGGCGGCTTGGGAAGCTCGAGCTGGTCGAAGCGGCCCTCGTGGCGCGGAGCGGGGCGAGGGTTGGGCTTGCCGCCGTAGGCCGCCTCACCGTGCGGCGCGAGCGGCTGGACCGTGAGAAAGAACGGGTCTCGTTTCTTCGAGGACTTGCGGATGAAGTCGACGGCCTCGTCGGACTCGACGTCGGTCAGGTAGTCCTTCGGGCGCTTGCCGTAGCGGCGGATCTTGCCGTTGTCGTTTGCCCGCCAGCCGAACATCTTGCTGTCGAGGTTGGAGAAGAACGTGTCGAACCCGCGCGGGATGTTCTTCGGCCGCTTCTCGGCGCGGTTCGGATAGCCGTTCATGAACTTGCCGATGAAGCCGGTCCGGTAGCCGTCGCGCTGCAGCGCGCGCGGAGCGGTCCCGCGGTCATCGAACTGGCCGTAGCCGCCGTCGGGCGGGTGGTTGCCCCGCACGCCGTGGTTGTGCGCGTACTGGCCGGTCAGCAGCGTCGCGCGCGACGGCGAGCAGAGCGGATAGCTCGCGTAGAAGTTCTCGAACTCGACGCCGCCGCGGCCGAGCACGCGCTTCGTCGTTCGCATCTTGCGCATCGACAGCAGGTCCTGATCGTCGGTCATCACGACGACGAAGTTCGGGCGCTTGTCGGCGCGCGCCTCCTCGCGGGCGGCGCTCGCGCTCGGTTCGCGCAGCATCGCGAACCCGAGACCGATCGCGGTCAGGGCGAGCGAGGAGAACAGGGCCCGGACGAAAAGGCGGGAACGCAGGGCTCCCGTCGGCCAGGCGAAACTTTTCACGCGGTTCCGCGACACGGCAGGTAGGCAGCGTAATAGCGCAACGTCAGCTTTCCTTAAGACCGCCGCGGCCTGGGCGACCGCCTGCGGTCTACTCGGCGGTGCCGAAGAACCCGAGCAGCCGCTGGGAGACCGCGTCGGGCTGCTCCTCGGGCAGCCAATGCCCGGCGCCGGGCACGGTCTCGATGCGGACGTTCGAGGCGTGCGCCTCTAGGCCGCGGAACGCGGTTCGCGGCACGAAGTCGGCCTTCCCGCGCATCGCCAGGACGGGCATCTCCAGCCGCTTGTCCGAGTAGCGGCCCGAGAGGACCGGCGCGAGCTCGCTCGCGAAGAAGGTCCGGTTGAGGAGCGCCGAGGCGCGGGCGCGGGTCGAGGCGCGCAGGTCGCGGGCGTAGATCCGCTGCACGTCCTGCTTGAGATCGCCCTTCGACTTCGCGCCCTGGCGGATCCGCCTGGCGACGAAGGTGTTGCGGGAGTGCAGGCGGCGCGCGACGCCGGGGACGGCCGGAACGAGGCCGGGCCAGAGCCCACGCAGCGAAGGCAGGTCGCGCGGGCCGATCCAGGGCGTCGGGAAGCTCATCACCGCGAGCTGCTCGACCCGCTGAGGGGCCTGGAGACCGGCGAGGCACGAGATCCAGGCACCCCAGTCGTGGCCGACGAGGCGGAAGCGCTCGAGCTCGAGCGCGTCGACGACCCGCAGGACGTCGGCCGCCATGTTCTCCTTGTCGAAGCCCTCCCAGGCGATGTCGGTCCAGCCGAAACCGCGCAGGTCGACCGCGATCACGCGGTGCTTCTCTGCGAGCTGGGGCATCACGAGCCGCCACGCGTACCAATGCTCGGGCCAGCCGTGGACGAGCACGACGGGGGGCGCGTCCTCGGGGCCGAGGCTCGCGACGTGGAAGTTCATCTCGCCGGCGCGCACGAAGCGGTGCTTGACGCCGTCGACCTTTGGCATCTCGAAGGCCATAGCGGCGCGCGATGTTAACGACGGCCGGGGGGCCGAGCCGAAGCGCTTGGCGCAGCGGTCGGGCCCGGGTCGCGGCGGTATCGTGCCGTCGCCGTGGAAGGCGCGCTGCCGAACATGGTCATCATCGGGGTCCAGAAGTGCGGGACGACCGCGCTTCACAGCTACCTCGCCCGGCATCCCGAGATCTCGATGTCGAAGCCGAAGGAGCTCGACTTCTTCATCTCCGGCGAGGGCGGGCGCTGGGAGCAGGGCCTCGACTGGTACCGCGAACGCTTCGACCCCTCGACGCCGGTCCGCGGCGAGTCCTCGCCGAACTACACCGCCGATCCGAAGTTCCCGGGCGTCGCCGAGCGGATGGCGCGGACGATCCCGGACGCGAAGCTGATCTTCATGGTCCGTGACCCGATCGACCGGGTGCGCTCGAACTATGTCCACACGTACTCGAACCGCGTCGAGTCACGGCCGATCGAGCAGGCCGTCCTCGATCCGGCCTCGGAGTACCTGGCGCGCTCGCGCTACCACCACCAGCTCTCGATCTACCTCGAGCACTTCCCGAGCGAGCAGATCCTCGTCCTCGAGCAGGACGAGCTCTCCCACAACAACCGCGAGACCCTTCCGCGCGTGTTCCGCTTCCTCGGGGTCCGCGACGACGTCTGGCGCGACGCGTTCGAGAAGCGACGGCTCGAGAGCTCGTCGCGGCGCCGGCGGACCGCGCTCGGCAACCAGGTCGCGAAGCGGGTCTCGATGAAGCGCTGGCGCGGGATCCGCGACCGGCGCCCGTTCTCGAAACCGTTCGAGCGGCCGGAGATCTCCGACGAGCTCCGGGCACGGATCGCCGATGCCCTGCGCGACGACATCACGAGGTTCCGCGAGCTGACCGGGCGGTCGTTCGAGAACTGGTCGGTGTAGGCGGCGGCTGCGGTCGTGGGCTGGTGGCGTCCCGCTCGGGGCGTCGGTGGTGGGTGCGGCGCGTGGTCTGGTTGCATCGAGGGGAGGACCCTGGGTGCGCTGGGTGGGTTCGGGCGGTCCGTGACGAGGCATCGTCGGATAGGTGCCCCTATAGGGCTCCAGGGTGACTTTGCCTCGCTCCCGAGACGTCTTCGGCGGGGCGTTTGTCGGACCCGGTTGCTCTGCAACCACCTACGGACGATGCCTCCCTCCGCGCGGCTCCGAACCCGCACCAACCCGCGCGAAGGCTCGCGGGAGACAGACCAGCTCCCGACCGAACCCGGCTCCGGTCCCCCCTACCTGACTCGGCCACCCCGCCGGCGGACGACCACCGACAGACCGAGCCCTAGGACGACCCCGCCGAACCCCCCGAGCCGTTCGACTCCCCGCCGAAGCGTTGCTTGAGCTTCGAGGCTGCGGTCCGGGCGGGCCGCAGACGCCAGAGCCGCGGCGGTTTCTCGATCGCGGCGAGCTCGGTCTCGAGCTCGTCGGCGCGGTTTCGGAATTCGCGCGCCTTCAGGCGCTCGCTCGCGGTGCGCTCGCGCAGCCGCTCGGCCTTCTCGGCCATGTCGAGGGCGCGGTCGCGGAAACGCAGGTGCTGGACGCGCTCATGATCGCGGTCGGTCGCCGCGGCGAGCGGTCCGTGCTCGGTGACCTGCGGCTCCTCGACGCCGTGGCGGCGGACGCTGACCTCGACCCCGCTGACCCAGCGCTCGCCGAACATCCGCCCGAGGACGACCTCGACCGGCTCATCGGCGGCCTCTGCGACGCGGCGAGCCCGGCCGAGCGCCCCGCTTCGAAAGACCTCGATCATCGTCTCCTGCGGCGGCGCGCCGGGGACGGTCACGTGGAGGGCGCCGGCCGCGTCCTCGATCACGAGCCGCATCAGGTCGCCGAGCGTGCGCCGGTCCGGCAGCGCGACGCCGGGGACGACCAGCTGGATCGGGCTCGCGCAGAAGCCGTCGAGCGACGAGCGGCCGAAGCTCGCGCGGTCGTCGGCGTCGACGGCGGCCTCGAGCAGCGGTCCCGCGGATTCGGACTGGACCCGGATCTCGGCGTCGGCGGTCTCGCTCGCGAGCAGCGCCGAGACGGTCGCCGCCGCCTCCTCGTCGCTCGCCTCGCCGACGTCGACGTTGACGAGCGCCGCCGGCACGAGGTGCCTGCGGGTCGAGCCGAGGCGCCTGAAGGGCGGCAGCGCGACGCGCGCGCCGAGCGTCGGCCATCCGGCCTCGATCGAGCGCAGCTCCGTCGTCCCGGCCTCGGCGACGGCCGTCGCCATGGCCGATCCGCGGTCGTCGTAGGGCGTCGGCGAGGCGGCCTCGGGGATCGGCACGAACAGCGAGCCGTGGCTCTCGAGCCGCGCGGCGAGCTCGATCCGGCGGGTGCTGAGGCCGCCGACGGCCTCGAGCTTCTCGCGACGCAGCGAGACGTTGCCGAGCGCCCCGAGCAGATGGGTGCCGCTGACCGGCTCCATCAGATCGCGGGTCATGTCCATCGCCAGCCCGAGCGGCTCGAGCGCACCCTCCTCGAGCGGCGGCGCCGACCCGAAGCAGACGACGTCGGTCGCGGCGAGCTGGCGGCGCAGGTGCTCGGTTATCAGGCCCGGCGCCGGCTCCGAGCCGGCAGCCAGGAGGATCACCACCTCGCCGGTCGCGTTCCCCGCCTCTTCGACGCTCAGGACCTCGGTCAGCTCGGCGGGATGCTCTGAACGGCCGAGCGCCGCGTGCGTGTGCGAGGCGAGCGAGCGCGGGTCCGTGCCGTCGCAGATGACGCTGACACGGGTCGAGCGCGTCGCCTCGGCGTCAAGCGGCTCGAGCTCGCGCCAGCGGTTGCCGCCCGCGCTCGCCGGGGCGAGCGAGCCGGGGCTCGGGTCTGGGGACGAGCTCATCGCGGCGGCATGCTACCCGCGGCCCGCCGCGAGGCTGGGCGCGGGGACCCCGGGCTTCTAGAGTGCCGCCGACCTTGTCCGACGGCGAGTCGAGATCCACGGCCCGCGCCGCGATCGGAGAACCGCTCGCGGTTCGCGTCGGCTTTGCCGGGGGGAACGCCAAGCGGGTGCTCGGCGGCGGCGTCGAGGCGATCGACGTCGACGCCGGTGACGAAGCGCCGCCGGGCGTCGCGGCCATCGTCGCCGATGCTGGTGGGCGCGAGGCCGAGCTCGAGGCGCTGGCGGCGAAGGCCGGAGTGCCGCTGATCGTCCTCGACACCGACGGTGCGCAAGGCCGTGGCCACCGAATCGGCGCGCCGGGCGACGGCAGGCTCGCCGCGGCGCCGACGCTCGACCCGCGCCAGGTCAACCCGATCGAGTTCCGCCACACCGAGGTCGCCGGCTTCGGCTGCCTCGTCAGCGGCGGGCGGGTCGCCGGGCTGGCGGCGGCGTTCGCGGAGCTGGCGGAGGCGGCGAGCGGAGAGCCGCTCGAGATCTACACGCTGCCCGGCGCCGAGCTCGGCGACGTCGACCCGCGCCACCGCGTCCACGAGCTCGCGGCGCCGCGGCCGAAGGGCGTCGTTCGCAACGTCCGCTCGCGCCTCGGCATCCTCGACCACCCGGCCTTCCACGGCTCCGAATGGGAGCGGGCGGGCTGGATCGCAAAGCTCTGCGCCTCGGGGATGCCGGTCGTCGTCGCGGGGATGTCAGATCGGCTGCGAGAGCTGCTCGGTCCCGAGCTCTCGGGGCTGCTCGAGGGCGTGAGCGCGGCGGCGCTGTCTGATCTCGACGAGCGCGAGCGGATCTCGGTCGGGCTTCGGCGCGCCGCCCTGCGAAACCACTCCTCGATCGAGCGCTGGCGACAGATCGCGGCGTTTGCGGGGATCGAGGTCCCCGACCGGCCGAAGGTCTCGGTCGTCTTCGCGACCCGGCGCGAGGAGTGGCTTCCGTTCGGGCTCGCCCAGATCGAGCGCCAGTCCTATGAGCCGATGGAGCTCTGCGTCTGCCTGCACGGCCGCCGCTTCTTCTCCGAGGCGGCCGAGCAGACGATCCGAGACAACTACTCGGGTGAGTTCCAGGTGATCTGGGTCGACGAGGAGCTGACGCTCGGCGACGCCCTCAACTCAGGCGTCGCGGCGACCGACGGCGAGCTCGTCACGAAGATGGACGACGACGACTTCTACAACGTCGACCACCTCTGGGACCTGATGCTGGCGAGCGAGTACTCGGGGGCGGCGCTGGTCGGCAAGGCGGCGGAGTTCGCGTATCTGGACTGGGTCGATCTGACGATCCGCCGCTTCATGGGCGACGCCGAGACCGACCACCCGAGACTTGCCGGCGGCGGGCTCGCCGCTCGCCGCAAGCCGCTGGAGGCGATCGGTGGCTGGCCGCAACGCTCGCGTGGCGAGGACACCTGGGTCGTCAAGAACATGAAGCGCTCCGGCGAGAAGACCCACCGCACCCACGGCTACGGCTACATCCTCAACCGCCACGGCCGCGGCCACACCTGGAACACCTACGCCGACTACTTCCTGATCCAGTCCCAGCGCGAGTACCGCGGCCTGCGCTTCGACGTCACGGCGATCGAGCCCCCGGCCGAGGACCTGGTGCCCCGCGGCGACTAGCCCGAGAGCTTGCGCGAGCGGGCGCGATCGATCGCGAAGCGACGGGCTCGCCTGCCCTGCTGCTTGACCGTCCGCGTCCCCGAGCGGGCCGCCGACGGGACCACCGAGGCGGCGTCGCGGGCTTGGCGCGAGCGCATCGCCGCCCACGCCCTCGGGCTCAGCTCGGCGAGCCGGCGCTCGAAGAGCACGACGCGTGCGCGCTCGTGACGCGTGCGCAGGCGGTCGCGGGCGAGGACCTGCGAAACGGCGTCGAAGCGCGAGCGGTAGGTCGCCGAGCGGGCGCGGTTTCGCAGGTGCTCGCCGCGCTCGTCGGCCAGGCTCCCGAGACCGAGCGTGCCCGCCGTCTCGGCGAGGCCGCCGCCCGCGCGGGTGAGCTTGTGGACGCCGACCGTCCTGGCGGGCCCGCCGCCGGCCTTCGCCGCCACGATCCGTCGCCGCGCCGTCCGCGCGGCGACCGGGTCGACGCCGCTAAGCCTCGACGGGTGCCGTGGGACCGCTACGACGAGCCGGCCCCCGTCGCCCAGCTCCCGCTCGATCGCGTCGAGTGTCTCCCGGCCGAGCTCCACTCCGGCCGGGAGGTCGATCAGAAGCTCTTGATCCCTCGGCTCAGAGCGGACTCTGCCGACGAGAGAGACGTGCGGATCCGGGTCGAGCAGCTCGCGCAGGGCGTCGCGCTGCGGCGAGCGCTCGTCGAGGCCCACCTCGACACGGAGGTGGCCGGGCCGTGCGCCGAGGGCCGAGTCGACGCTGAGCAGAACGTCGGCGACGCTCGCGCTCCCCGCGTCGACCACGACGAGGACGTCGCGGCCGGCGCTACGTCCGTCCTGGGCTGGCTCCGGAGGCGTCAAGGGCGCGGATCGTAGCGGTGCGCTGCCCGCCGGACGGGGTCGGCGCGCCGTTTGCGCAATGCTCCCGCTCGCCCGTGGCCGACCCGGAGACGACAGAGCGAAAGAACGAGTGGACCTATCCGGAGCCGCCGCCCGAGACGATCGGGCGCCCGCTGCCGCTCGAGGTCGCGTTCCTGGGTGATGAGGCGCGCCATCCGCTCGGCGACCGGGTCAACGCCCACGGGCCCGGTCCGTCGAGCTGGCCGTCGCGGCTCGATCTGCTGATCGTCGATTCGGCGAGCGCCGCCGACCCCGCCGTGCTTTCCGCCGCGAGTGAGCGCGGGGCGCGGATCGTCGGGCTGCGGCGCGCCGGTACCCAGCCCTCGTCACCAGCCGGCGTCGAGCTCGAGATCGGCGACGTGGCGGCGGGCGAGAACGCGCTGCCGCTCGCGCCCGCGCTCGACCCGACCCGCTTCAACCCGCTGCTCTTCAAGCGCGACGGCGTCTCCGGCTTCTGGGCGCTCGTCCGCCCCGGCGCCGACCTCGACCGCCTCGGCGAGGCCGACGAGCTGCTCGCCGAGGCCGCGAACTACGAGCCGGTGACGCTCCGCGGTGTCCGCGGCATCCAGTTCCTCGAACTGCCGGAGGAGGTGATCCCAGGCTCGTCGGTCGAGGAGGACGATCCCGAGCTCCAGGACGCGCTGCAGAAGCGCCTCGGCATCCTCGACCACCCGGCCTTCCACGGCTCCGAATGGGAGCGGGCGGGCTGGATCGCAAAGCTCTGCGCCTCGGGGATGCCGGTCGTCGTCGCGGGGATGTCAGATCGGCTGCGAGAGCTGCTGGGTCCCGAGCTCTCGGGGCTGCTCGAGGGCGTGAGCGCGGCGGCGCTGTCTGATCTCGACGAGCGCGAGCGGATCTCGGTCGGGCTTCGGCGCGCCGCCCTGCGAAACCACTCCTCGATCGAGCGCTGGCGACAGATCGCGGCGTTTGCGGGGATCGAGGTCCCCGACCGGCCGAAGGTCTCGGTCGTCTTCGCGACCCGGCGCGAGGAGTGGCTTCCGTTCGGGCTCGCCCAGATCGAGCGCCAGTCCTATGAGCCGATGGAGCTCTGCGTCTGCCTGCACGGCCGCCGCTTCTTCTCCGAGGCGGCCGAGCAGACGATCCGAGACAACTACTCGGGTGAGTTCCAGGTGATCTGGGTCGACGAGGAGCTGACGCTCGGCGACGCCCTCAACTCAGGCGTCGCGGCGACCGACGGCGAGCTCGTCACGAAGATGGACGACGACGACTTCTACAACGTCGACCACCTCTGGGACCTGATGCTGGCGAGCGAGTACTCGGGGGCGGCGCTGGTCGGCAAGGCGGCGGAGTTCGTCTACCTCGACGAGATCGGAGTGACCGTCCGCCAGATCTCCCAGGACGTCGACACCCGGATGGCCGGCGGCGGCATGATGGCGCGCCGCCAGGCGCTCGTCGCCCAGCGCGGCTGGCCGCTTCGGACCCGCGGCGAGGACCTCGCGATGATCCGGATGTTCAACCGCAACGGCTACGTGATCCACCGGATCCCGCCGCACGGCTACATCCTCAACCGCCACGGCCGCGACCACACCTGGCGGCCGATGATCGACTACTTCCTGTTCCGCTCCGAGCGCCAGTGGCGAGGCCTGCGCTTCGACGTCACCGTGATCGAAGAGCCTCGCGATATGCCACCTCCGCCCTAGTCCAGCGGGTAGCCGAACTCAGCCAAGCGCTCGCCGGCGATCGCTTCGAACTTGGCTCGGTCCTTGGCGGACATGTCGGTGCGCCAGCGGTCGATGCGGGTGGGGTCCGGAGGGCGCGAGACGTTCTCCATGATCTTCTCGCGCTCGGCCGTCGATACGACGCGGCCGTCGGGGGCGATCTCCACGGGCGGGAGCTCGCGACTGATTCGCTCGGCGACGGTCTCGTAGTAGCGCAGCACGCGCTCGTCCCACTCGAGGTCGACGAAGTCGCAGATCCGCTTCAGCGTCGGCTCGGAGTCGACCACGATGTCCTCGTAGCGGACCTCCATGTAGTGATCGAGGCCCTCGGCCTTCTCACGCGCCTCGTCGATCCGCGCGACCCAGAACTCGGCCGCCTCCTCGATCGTGTTCGGCCCGAACCACAGGCCCATGATCGAGAGCGCGACGGCGCGGCCGTCGCGGACGATGTGGACGAAGCGCGCCTCGGGGAGCGTGCGCTGGATGACGTCCATCTTGCGGACGTAGAACGGCGTCTTGTCGCCGAAGCGGTGCTTGCCCTCGCGCTCGGCGTACATCGCATAGAACTCGCGCACGGCGCCGCCGAGGAACTTCGGCTTCGCGGCCCGGACGCGCTCCTTGTAGGCCTCGGCGTCGAGGTGGAAGTCCGGCCAGCGCTTGTGCTCGGTGACGGTCTCGAGGTAGAGCTCGAGCCAGTCGTCCTGCTTTCGCTCCTTGCGGTAGCGCTTGGCGGCCTTGGTGATGAAGTAGGTCTCGGGCGGGATCGCGAGCTCGGGATGGGCGTCGAGCATCAGCCGGGTCAGCGTCGTGCCGGAGCGCGGCGCGCCGACCAGGAACGGCATCGGCGGGCGCTTGACGCCATCGGACTGCGGCGCGTCGGGCGAACCGCCGCCGAGCAGCTTTCGCAGGGAATCCTTCACGGGCATCGGCGGCAGTGTAGAGAGGCGGGGGAAAGCCGAAGGGCCTGCGAGGTCCCACCCGCGCGGCGGCGAGAGGCCGCGGACGCCCGAACGTCCGAAACGTTGTGGTCTAGGGGTACATCCGGGACGTTCGAGGTCGAGGCCTGGACGGCCGCGGCGTGCTCGAGCTCGAGGAGCCGCGCTAGGGGGTGGTCTCCGCGGTTGGCGGGTCGAAGTGGTCGATGTAGGCGCCGCAGGAGAGGGAGAGCGGACGCTCGCCGCCCTCGGTGGAGTCGACCTGGGTCGCCGCGACGGCTCCGAGCCACGTGAGCCGGCGGGCGCCGACGGCGCCGGCGAGCCCCTCGGGCTCCGCTGAGGTGACCTCGATCCGCACCTGCTCGCCGAGGTCGACGTCGTCCTCCCCCTTGGCGATCGCCCGGATGTCGTCGCCGGTCGGCGAGTCGACCTCGATGCGCCCGACGTCCCAGAACGACCCGCCACCCTTCTCCGTCAGGTACATCCCACCGAGCGACGGCGGCAGCTCGGTCACCTCGTCGCCGACCTTGACCGTGATCGGGACCTGGCTCGCGTACTGGAGCGAGATGTCCCACTCGCCCGGATAGAGCTCGATCGAGCGCGCCGTCTCGCCGGGCGCGGCGAAGGGTGAGTTGCGCGCCCAGCCGCCGCGGTTGGCGAGGACGGGAAGCGGCAGCGTCGTCGCGCCACGTGATCCCTCGAAGAGCTTCTCGATTAGCGCATCCGCCTCCTCTCCCCCCTCGGTCTCGCGCAGACCGGGCGGCGGCTGATCGACCTCGACCGTCAGCTCACTCCCCGCCTCGGCCGCGATCTCGTCCGCCTCCTCCTCCCCGTTCTGGTTCGGCGGGCAGATCAGCTCGCGGCCGGCGGCGCCGCCCTCGTTGAGGACCTCCTGCGGCTCGGTCGGACCGTTGCGCTCCCAGAGCAGCCAGTCGCCCTGCTCGCCGATCTGATCCCAGTTGTCGGGCGGGGTCGAGGCGTAGGCCCCGTTCGGCGTGATCGCGTAGCGGAAGCGGTCGATCCGCGCCGGCGAGACGGTGTCGAAATCGACCGGGTCTCCCTGCTGCCAGAGCTTCTGCTCGCGCGCCGGGACCTCGGGCTCGAAGTAGCCGCCCGGGCTCTCGGCGAGAGTCCCGCGCAGCCGGTAGGAGCCGAAGCGGTCGACGCCGAGGAACACGACCGGCTCGCCCTCGATCTCCGCCGCGATCGCCTCGAGGTCCTCGCCGCGCTCGTTGAAGCCGACCGGTGCCTCGCGCAGCGCGAGGAAGGTCGAGTAGAGGGCGGCGACGCAGAAGACCGCCGCGAGCGCCAGACGGCCGACCCGCGGCCCGCGCCCCATCGACCCGCTCGGCCCGAACAGGGCGAGCAGCCCTGCGAGCATGACGACCGGCGCGAGGATCGCGAGCGCCTTCGCCGCGACGTAGATCGAGGCGAACAGGTAGGAGCCGAGGTAGATCGCCGCACAGCCCGCCAGGACGGCGAGCAGGCCGAGGTCGCGGCGGCGGAAGGCGAACCAGGCGCCGAGCGCCGCGACGACGAGGCCGAGCAGCGTCGCCGGGTAGGCGAGCGGGACCTCGCCGCGGACGATCCGGAAGTCGCCCTCGAACCAGACGCCGAGCGCCTCGCCGGGCCAGACGGGCGAGGCGAGCCGGCCGCGGGACTCCTGAACCGCGCCGATCCGCTCGGCGAAGCTCGCGATCTGCGGCCCGGCGAGGACGACGACCAGCGCCACGACGATGAGCGCACCCGCCCCAACGAGCAGGCCGGTCCGGGAGCGGACCGCGCCACCGACCCGCCGCCAGTCGACCGACACGCGCTCGCCGAACAGCGCCTCGGCGACGAGCCAGATCGGTATCGCGACGACAAACCAGGCGAGCCCCGGGACGCTGTAGGCGAAGACGGCGCCGGCGGCCAGAACTACGATGACGCCCGCGACCGCCAGCCTCGGCGCGCCGCGGCCGAGCGCGGTCAGCACGATCGCGAGGCAGACGACGATCATCGCCATCGCCGTCTCCTTGAAGGCGCTTTGCGCGAGGTAGGAGGCGGCGAGGTACGGGAGCCCGACGAGAACGGCGGCGAGCAACCGCGGCGCGGGGTGAAGCGGGCGCAGGGCGCTGAGGGCACCGAGCGCGGTCAGCGCGCCGATCGCGAGCATGACGCCGTTGAACGCATCGATCAGGTTCGCGCCGAACAGCTCGGCGAGCGCCGCCGTCAGCGACTGCGGCCCGGTCGGATAGCCGAAGGAGACCGCCGATGGCTCGGGCCCGAATCCGTTCTGCAGCCAGTCGGTCCAGTAGAGCTGCGCGGCGTGGTCGTTCGTGTAGACGCCCTCGCCGAGGACGCCGAGGTGGCCGTCGATCGCGAACGGCGCCGCGCCGATCAGGAGCAGGAGGACGACCGCGGTGATCGCGACGCCGATCTCCCCCCGCACGCGCCCGACCCCGAAGCCCCGCGCTCGGGCGATCAGCAGCCCTGCGAGCGCGAGGATCGCGATCAGGACGAGCAACGTGACCGCGCGTCCGGGGAGCCTGATCGCCAGCGCGGAGAAGGCGATCAGCGCGGCGAACCCGATCGGCGCGCAGATCGGCCCGGCGTCGCGCCAGCCGAGCAGCGCGCAGATCCCCGCGCCGAGCGCCGCCGAGACGACGAGGCAGGCGAGCGCCACGCCGAACATCGCGAGCACGGAGATCACGAGCCCCCGCCCTGTGAGGCGACCCCACCCTTCGGGTCCGGCACGTCGGGCACCGGCTGGTTGGCGAGCGGCTCGGCGTTGACCGACTCGCCGTTGAGCTCGGCCTCGGAGAGGTCGGGCAGCTCACCGCAGGCACCCGGGTCGAGCTCGTCGTCGATCCGGAAGACGTTCACGGCCCCGTCGGAGAGCACCTCGCTGACCGCCGGGTCGGTCCGCGTCCAGGCGGCCTCCTTCGTGTCCGTGAGCTGCTCGGGCGGCTGGAACGGGTCGTACATCGTCACGACGTACTCGAACTCGCCGTCGTTCAGCGCCTCGCGCCAGTCCTCACACGTCGCGATCCGAAGCAGCGCGCCGTCGGGACCCGGCTCGCCGAGCCAGCGGACGTGGTTGGAGAGGTCCGAGCCGTAGAACGGATACTGGTTGAAGACGCCGCGAATCCCGGCGACCGCGACGCTCGAGTCGCTCAGCGCGCTCCCCCAGCGCACCGCCTCGGCGATGTTGAGCTGCGGGCTGAGGTCGTTGTAGCGGCGCTCTGCGTAGTGGCGCTGGACGATTAACCCGCCGGCGAGCACGCCGACGAGCGCCACCCCCGCCGCGGCCGCGAGCAGTGGCCGCGCCGGCCGGAACCGCCGCGCCAGCAACCATGCGAGGCAGAGGCCGAGCGCGATCGCGGCGCTCAGGACGGCGCCGGTCCGCTGGCCCTGCTGCCACTGCACGAGCCCGGCGAGCGTCCCCGCGAGCATGATCGAGAGGACGAGGAGCGTCGCGGTGCGTCGGCGCGGACTTCGCCGCAGCACCGGCAGGCATGGCAGCAGCGCGAGGCCGAGCGCCGCGGGCGGCGCGATGTAGCGCAGGTTCCAGACGAACGCGATCGGTCGCCCCTCCTCCCCGCCGGCCGTCAGCGGGGTGATCAGGTAGGCGAGCGAGCCGATCAGCGCGACCGCACCCAGCATCCGCAGCACCTTCTCGTGCGAGCGAACGATCAGCGCGATCGAACCGCCGAGCAGGACGAGCAGCGTCAGCGGCCAGAGGAAACCGAGCGAGTCGCGCAGACCGGGCGCGAACCAATCGCGCCAGACATCGATGTCGTTCCAGTAGTGGAGGACCGAGAAACCGGGCCGCAGCTCGAAGTCGCGCGCCGGCGAGGGCAGGTCGAGCGGGCCGAACGAGCTCAGCGGGATCGGGTTGCCGACCGCGATCAGGTTGCGGGCGAACCAGTAGCCGCCGCCGAGGACCGCGAGCGCGACGAAGGCGCCGGTCAGCCGCACGCGCAGGCCGCGCGGAGCGATCAGCGCGATCCCGACGGCGAGCAGCAGCGAGGGGGCGAGGAAGCTCAGCTTCGTTCCGGCCGCCAGGCCGGTCGCGAGGCCGGCGAGCGCGACGGCGGCGAGCAGGTTGCGGTCCCCGCGGCCGGTGCCCCTGGCCGCGTCGGGGTCAGGTCGCGACGGGTCCTCGGTCGCCTCGGCTTCGGCGAGCGGATCCGGGAGCAGCAGCGCGAGGTCGCGTGAGGCGCTCCGCGCCGCGAAGCCGTTCACCAGCAGCGCCGCCGCGGCGAGCGTGAAGGCGACGCCGACGATGTCGTTGAGTGACTCCCCGGCCTGGAACTCGATCAGCGACTGCGAGCCGACGATCAGCGACGCGCCGATCAGCGACAGTGGCGCGACGCCGAACGGCCGCCCGATCGACCAGGCGGCGAGCAGCGAGAGCCCGAGGAAGCCGATGTTGATGAACGGCGAGACGAAGTCGCGGCCGAAGGCGAGGATCGGGATCGCGTGGAGGAGCTCGGAGTTGGCCGGATAGAAGCCGGCGAAGAAGATCGGATCGAACTGGTGGATCGCGCCCGTCGAGGCCGTCTGGACGAACTCGACCGAGAGCGGCATGTGGTACCAGAGCGAATCGGCGCGGTCCATCCCCGCCGCGAGCGCGCCGAACGTCGGGATCCCCCATCCGGCCGCCATCACCGCGCCGAGCCCGATCGCGACCCAGACCGCACGGCGGTCCGATTTGCCGCGTGGCGGCGCGGGGCCATCGCGATGGGAGCGGAGCGTCAGGGCCGATATGAGACCGGCGAGGAGCGCGACGACCAGCACAGGAAGCGCCTCGAAGAGGCCGAAGGTGCCGAGGATCTCGCTCAGGGCGAGCGCGGCGAAGATCGCTACGACCGCCTCGGCCAGGCGGGCGGGCGCGCCTCCCCAGCCCGGCAGCAGGAGCCGGCGGACGGCGAGACCGACCAGCGCCATCGCGCCGAGGAACGCCAGCATCCAGGCGGCGCCGAGCAGGTAGTCGCCGAGACCGAGGCTCGCTATCGCCTCATCCGGCAACGTGCCCGATGTCTGCGCGGTCCCGCTCAAGACCGTCGCGAGCGCCAGGACGCCCCACGGGACGCCGGCTCAGGAGGGTTCAGTCGCCCGACTTGGCGGGCTTGACGACGTAGGCCTGCTCGCCGGCCTTCACCATGCCGAGCTCGCGCGCCCTGACCTCGCCCGCATCCGGGAGCTTCAGCGCCGCCGCGCGGCTCTCGAGCTCGGCCCGCTCCGCCTTGAGCTCGGCGAGCGCCTGCTGCTCGGCTCCGTTTTGGTGCCAGGCCTCGATCATCCCGATCACCGGCTTGATGTAGAGCGCGAGGATCAGGAAGAGGACGAGGACGAGGGCCACGCGGCCCGCCTTGTCCCAGCGGATCCGGGTCGAGCGCGGGCCACCGCGTCGCGGCGCGGGGCGCATCCGGTAGGTCGGCCGGGGCGCCGGGGCCGCAGGTCGGCCCGCGCGGCGTGGTTGCGCGCGTGCGCTCATCGATCATGAGGGTTCGCCGCCCGGCGGCGCTCACCTTCCGGCGAAAGCTGAGAGCCCCGGGTAGCTCGCGCGGTCGCCGAGCTGATCGGCGATCCGCAGCAGCTGGTTGTACTTGGCGACGCGATCGGAGCGCGACGGAGCGCCCGTCTTGATCTGCCCGACCCCGGTCGCGACCGCGAGGTCGGCGATCGTCGTGTCCTCGGTCTCGCCCGAGCGGTGGCTCATCACCGCGGTATAGCCCGCCTCACGCGCGATCTCGATCGCCTGGAGCGTCTCCGAGAGGGTGCCGATCTGATTGACCTTGATCAGGATCGAGTTGCCGACGGACTCCTCGATGCCGCGACGAAGCCGCTCGGGGTTCGTCACGAAGAGGTCGTCGCCGACGAGCTGACAGCGATCGCCGAGCCGCGCGGTCAGGGTCGCCCAGCCCTCCCAGTCCTCCTCGTCGAGGCCGTCCTCGATCGACACGACCGGATAGCGATCGACGACGTCGGCCCACAGGTCTGTCATCTCCTCGGCCGACAGCGTGCGCCCCTCACCGGCGAGCTCGTAGGAGCCCGAGTCGGTGTGGACCTCGCTCGTGGCCGGGTCGAGGGCGATGAACAGGTCGGATCCGGGCTCGTAGCCGGCGGCCTCGATCCCCGCGACGAGGAGCTCGAGCGCCTCCTCGTTCGAGTCGAGGTTCGGCGCGAAGCCACCCTCGTCACCGACCGCGGTCGAGTGCCCGCGCTCGCCGAGCAGCCGCTTGAGCGCGTGGAAGACCTCGGTCCCGGCGCGCAGCGCGCGCTCGAAGCTGTCGAACCCGGCCGGGACGACCATGAACTCCTGGAAATCCACGCTGTTGTCGGCGTGGGCGCCGCCGTTCAGGACGTTCATCATCGGCACCGGCAGCACGGTCGCGTCGCCGCCGCCGAGGAAGCGATAGAGCGGCTCGCCCGCGTCGGCCGCGGCGGCGCGGGCGACGGCGAGCGAGACGCCTAGGATCGCGTTGGCGCCGAGCCGATGCTTGTTGTCGGTCCCGTCGAGGTTGATCAGCGTGTCGTCGATCGCGCCCTGCTCGGTCGCGCGCGCGCCGACCAGCGCCTTGGCGATGTCCTCGTTGACGCTCGCGACCGCCTTGGTGACGCCCTTGCCACCCCACTCCTCGCCGCCGTCGCGGAGCTCGGTCGCCTCGAACTCACCCGTCGAGGCCCCGGATGGGACGGCGGCGCGGCCGGAGGCGCCGGACTCGAGCCCGACCTCGACCTCGACCGTCGGGTTGCCGCGCGAGTCGAGGATCTGGCGGCCGTGGATTCGCTCGATGTTCGACATGGCTGGATTCTCTCAGTCGCGAAGCCGTTCGGCTTCGCGACGCAGCGCCAGTTCGGGATCGACGCCGAGCTGGCGCGCGACGTCGACGCTCGCCAGCAGCAGCGCCCCGAGGCGCCGCTCGAGCTCGTCGCGCGCGGGAGAGGTCGGACCGCCCCGCTCGCCGGCCGGAGCCGCCGCGAACAGCGCGTCGAGTGCCTCGCGCGCCGAGTCGAGCGCCTGGAGGTGATCGGGGGCAGGACCCTCGATACCGGCCTTGTCGGCGCGCCGCAGCATCTTGCGGGCGTAGGTCGGGCCGGGCAGGGTCTCCGGGACGTCGGCGAACGGATCGTCGGCGCCGCGGCCCTCGGCCTCGACCTTGATCCGGTCCCAATTCGAGAGAACCCCGCGCGAGGAGCCCGTGTCGGCGCCGCTCTCGGCGGCGATCCGCGCCGCCGCCGGGCCGCTCGACTCGCCGAAGACGTGCGGGTGGCGGCGGATCAGCTTCTCGCGGAGCGCTCCGACGACCGACGTCAGGTCACCCGACCCGCGCTCGGACAGGAGCATCGACAGGAACACGACCTGGAACAGGACGTCGCCGAGCTCGTCGTGCATCGCGACGTCGTCACCGCGCGCCGCTGCGTCCGCGAGCTCGTAGGCCTCCTCGACCGTGTGCGGGACGATCGAGCGCTCGTCCTGCTCGCGGTCCCAGGGACACTCGACGCGCAGCAGACGCGTCAGCTCGTCGAGCCGCTCGATCGCGACGCCGAGCTCGCCCACGGCGGCTTCCGCTCCCTACGGAGCGGGCGTCGGCGCCGCGCCCTGCGGGGTCGGAGCCGGAGCGCCCTGAGGAGCCGCGCCCTGCGGGATCTGCTGCTGGAGCTCGGGCGGGATCCCGCCGGCGCCCGCGGCCTGCTCGGCCTCCGACGGCGGCTCGATCCAGGCGTTCTGGGCGCGACCGGGAACGAAGGTCTGACTGAGCGTCGCGATCTCAGCGGCCCAGGCCGGAGTCGGCACCTGCGGGGTGCCGGTCGGACTCAGCGCGGCGGCGCCCTCGGGCTCGGGCAGCTCCTGCGGCGGCTGGGGCACGATCCCCGGCACGGCGGCCGCGCAGCCGACGGCCGCGATGACCTCTTCGGTGCAGGCCTCCGTGCCCGCGGCGGGGGCACAGGTCGGGGCGAGGCCGTTGTCGGGGTCGCCGAGGGCGGCCTGCTGCGGGCAGTCCTGGGCGCTCGTGTCCTCATCGGGCGCGTTGTCGCAGCGCGGGATCCGCAGATCCGAGGCGCAGAACGTCCGCGACTGCCACTTGTTGAAGAACTCGGTCACGGCCTGCTGGGTGAGCTGATCGCGGCGCGCGCTGACGAGCGTCTGCTCGAGCTGCGGACTGGCCTCCTCGAAGCTCACGGTCTGCTCCGCGTCGATCGCCTCGACCTGGAGCACGTAGTAGCCCTGCTGGGTGTCGATCGGCCCGACGAGCTCGCCCTCGGGCGCGGAGAAGATCGCCTCGTCGAGCTCGGGGTCGGACTGACCCTCGACGACGCCCTCGCGCAGGCCGCCGCTGTTGCGGGTCGCCTCGTCGGTCGAGTACTGCTTCGCGACGCGCTCGAAGGCCTCGGGCGAGGAGTCGTCGGCGAGCTCGCCGAGCGCGGCCTCGGCCTCCTCGCGATCGCGGGTGAGGATCAGGCGAACGTCGCGGCTCTCGGGCGTCGTGAACTGATCGGCGTTCTCGTCGTAGACCGCCTTCAGCTCGTCCTCGGAGACGCTCGGCTCGGCGGGCACGAGCTCCTCCTGGATCTTCTGGGAGAGGATCTGGAGGCGGATCCGCTCACGGACCTCGTCCTCGGTGAAGCCCTGCTGCTTGAGGAACTGGTCGAACTCCTCCTGGCCGCCGAGCTGCTGCTCGATCGTGGTCTCGAGCTGATCGTCGATCTCGCTCTCTGAGACGGTGATGTCGCGCTCCGCGGCCTCACCCTCGAACCAGCGCGTGAGAATCAGCTCGTCGAGGATCGAGTCGACGGCCTGGTCGTACTCGGCGCTGCCCTCCTCGAGCCGGGCGGTCTGCGGGTTGCGCTCGAGCTCGGACGTGAGCTCCTCGCGCGTCACGCTGCCGTCAGGGGCGTCCTCGACCACGGCTGCGTCGTCGGAGGACACCGAAGGGGTGCCGAGGCCCTGAGCGATCGCTACCCAGGCGAAGAGCGCGATCAGCAGAACGCCGAAGACGGTGCCGCCGAGACGGCGGCGGCGCGAGCGCTGGGCGGCCGAGCGCTGCACGGCCGCGACCGGCGCCTCCTGCTTCGGACGCTTGCCCGCCGGGTGTCCCTGCCGTCGCTGCTTGGCCACGGCCGAGCAGGATAGGGGAAGCCGTCCGAGCGTCCCGTAAGGAGGGGCTAAGCCGCGACGGGCTCGGCGAGCGCGTCGGCCGTCGCCCGGGCGAGCCTGAGCACCGCCTCGAGCCGCTCGGCGCCGGCGCTGCCGACCCGCTGGGAGACGGTTCTCGCGCGGAGCTCGTACATCGCCTCGGGGATCTCGGAGCGAAGCGCGCCGACCTGCGCCGCGTAGAGCTCGAGCGGCGTGATCGACAGCCGCCCGCCGCGGAACTCGACGCTCCGCGCGCCGAGCTTGCCGAGCTCGATCCGCGCCCGGCCCATCTCGAGCAGGTTCGCGACCGGCTGCGGCAGCGGGCCGAAGCGGTCGCGGAGCTCGTCGCCGAGCGCCCGCAGCTCGCCCGGCTCGCTCGCGGCCGCGACGCGGCGATGGACGTCGATCTTCGCGGTCTCGAACGGCACGTACTCGGCCGGCACGTAGGCGTCGACGTCGACGTCGAAGCGAACGCGTGAGTCGGCCGCCTCCTCATCGGGCTCGCCGCCCGCCTTCAGCGCTTCGACGGCCTCGTCGAGCAGCGAGACGTAGAGCTCGAACCCGATCGCCGCGACGTGCCCGGACTGCTCGTCGCCGAGCAGGTCGCCGGCGCCGCGCAGCTCGAGGTCGCGCATCGCGATCGCGAAGCCCGAGCCGAGCTCGGTGTGGTCGGAGAGCGTCGCCAGGCGCGCCGCGGCGTCGGCCGTCAGCGCCTCCTCGGAGGGGTAGAGCATGTAGGCGAAGGCGCGCTCCCTCGATCGCCCGACGCGACCGCGGATCTGGTAGGCCTGGGCGAGCCCGAGGTGGTCCGAGCGCTCGACGATCAGCGTGTTGGCGGCCGGGATGTCGAGCCCCGACTCGATGATCGTCGTCGCGACGAGGCAGTCGGCGCCGCCGCGCAGGAAGCCGAGCATGGTCTCCTCGAGCTCCGACTCGTCCATCTGCCCGTGCGCGACGGCGACGCGGGCGTTCGGGATCAGCGCCCGCAGCCGCTCGGCGGTCTCGTAGATCGTCTCGACGCGGTTGTGGAGGAAGAACGCCTGTCCCTCGCGCTCGATCTCGCGCTCGATGGCGCGCTTGACGAGCGCCTCGTCGTAGGGACCGACGTAGGTGCGGACGGGGCAGCGGCCCTCGGGCGGCGTTTCGATCACCGAGATGTCGCGCAGGCCGGCCATCGACATCTGGAGCGTTCGCGGGATCGGGGTCGCCGACATCGACAGGACGTCGACGCGCAGCTTGAGCTGGCGCAGCAGCTCCTTCTGGCGGACGCCGAAGCGCTGCTCCTCGTCGACGATCACGAGGCCGAGCTCCTTCGCGCGGACGTCGCGCGAGAGCAGCCGGTGCGTGCCGATCAGGATGTCCACCTTGCCGTCGGCGAAGTCCGCGACCGCGGCCCGTGCCTCGGAGGCTTTGCGTAGCCGCGAGACCATCTCGATCCGCAGCGGGAAATCGGCCAGACGCTCGGTGAACGTGCCGAAGTGCTGCTGGGCGAGCAGGGTCGTCGGCACGAGGACCATGACCTGGCGGCCCTCGGCCGCCGACTTGAACGCTGCGCGCAGCGCGACCTCGGTCTTGCCGTAGCCCACGTCGCCGCAGATCAGGCGGTCCATCGGGCGCTCGGACTCCATGTCCGCCTTGACCGCCTCGATCGATTCGATCTGGTCGGCCGTCTCGCGGTACGGGAACGAGTGCTCGAGCTGCATCTGCCACTCGCCGTCCGGCGCGAAGGCGTGGCCGCGGCGTGCCTGGCGCTCGGCGTAGAGGTTGAGCAGCTCGCCGGCGAGCTCGCGCGCGGCGCGGCGGGCCCTCGCCTTGACCGCGTCCCATCGCTTCGAGCCGAGCGCCGAGAGCTGCGGGGTCTCACCGCCGGCGCCGACGTAGCGGGTGATTTTCGCGAGCTGGTCGGTCGGGGCGTAGACCTTGTCGGCGCCCTTGTACTCGAGCTGGAGGTAGTCGCGGGTGACCCCGGCGAGGGTCTTCGTCTCGAAGCCCGCGAAGCGGGCGATCCCGTGGTCGGCGTGGACGACGTAGTCGCCGACCCGCAGGTCGGCGAAGCTCGCGAGGCGGCCGCGCGCCGGCCCCGACTGCGCCGCCCGGCGCCGGTGGACGAGGCGCCGGAACGGCAGCACCGCGAGCTTGAGCTGGGGGGAGACGAAGCCACCGTCGAGCCGCGACTCGGCGAACAACAGCCGCTCGGCCGCGGGCGCGGGCCCCTCCCCCGTCCCGTGGATCGCGTGGTCGACGGCGGCGACGTCGGACATGAACCGGGCCTCGAGGCGGGCGAGCCCGTAGCGGGCGCGCTCGGCCTCGCCGCGGTGCTCGAAGGTGACCACGACGCGGTAGCCCGAGCGCAGCTCGCGATCGAGGACCGCCTCAGCCTCGCCGATCGATCGCGCGGCGGAGGCCGGAGTCTGGGCTCGGAACAGGAACCGCCCGTCGGCGGCGGCCGCGGCGTCCGAGACCGCGCCGTCGCCGTTCTGCGAGCTCGCGTCCGGCAGGTCGGCGGCGGCCGCGATCCGCAGACACGCGCGCTCGGACAGCGGTGCCGCGACCTCGACGTAGAGCTTGCGGGCGTCCTCGTCGGACATCGCCGTCGTGACGTCGCCCCAGTTGTCTCGCAGCGCCGGCTCGACGTCCTCGACGCCGCTGACGATCACGGCAGCGTCCGAGCCGACGAGGTCGAGCGGCGCGCGGAAGGACTCGAGCGGCAGCGAGCCGACGGCGTCCGAGCGCGCGGCGGCCGCCTCGTCGGGGTCCTCCTCGTCGTCGGCGAGAGCGAGCATCGCCGCCTCGCGGTGCTCGAGCGCGAGCTCGGCGGCGGGGTCGAGCTCGACCTTCTCGGCCTCGCCGAGCGAGCGCTGGGTGAAGGTCGAAAACCAGCGGATCGACTCGATCTCGTCGCCGAAGAGCTCGAGCCGCGCGGCGTGGTCGGAGGTCGCGCCGAAGACGTCGAGGATGTCGCCGCGGACCGCGAACTGACCGCGCTCGTCGACCTGATCGACGCGCTCGTAGCCGGCTTCGATCAGGAGCTCGGAGACGTCGCCGAGATCGATCTCCTCGCCCTTGTGGAGCACGAACCCGGCCGGGCGGAGCCGCGCCTCCGGCACCGCCTCGGCGAGCGCGACCGCGCTCGCGACGACGATCGGCGCGCTGCCCCCGTCCGAACCGCCGACGAGGGCGTCGAGCGCTCCGACACGAAGGCCCACGAGGTGCGGCGGCGGGGCGACCTGCGACCCGTAGCCGGTGCCGCGCGAGGGATAGAGCCGGACGCGGCGCGGCGCGAGGTAGGCGTCGAGCGAGCGCGCGAGGTCGCGCGCGGCGACGTCGTCGGCGCAGACGATAAGCGCCGGGCGCTCGCCGAGCGCCCGCGAGTCCTCGAGCAGCGCGGCGAGCAGGTAGGGGCGGATCGACGGCGAGACACCGGCCTCGACGCCTCCGTCCTCACCGAGCGCGGCGGCCAGCCGGCCGACCGCCTCGTCGTCGCGCGCAATGTCGAGAAGTTGGCTCAGCATCGGGGTTCGAGGCCCGCCCCAGCCCACGCGAAACGACCGGATCGGACGATCCGGCGCCGCGCGCGAGCAAGCTCACGAGCCTGCACCGGAGTCTAGATACCGCCACCGGCGGCGATCCGGATCAGCCCCCTTGCCGGGAAGACCCGAGCCTCCGGTCATCCCCACGCCCACCCAATTGAGGCGCCCACCGAACGAAGGCGCCAACCGAACGGAGCCGAAAATCAAGCCAGTCGGGGGAAGCAGGCGAGGACGTGTGCTCCGCACACGACGAGCCGATGACCCCGAACGGCGCCGATTTGCAGGCTCCGCACCAGCGGCAGACCGACCACCTAAGGGCGGTCCGGCAGCCCCGGCCCCGAGCGCTGCCACTCGACCTGGCCCTCGCCCTCGCTGCGTGAGCGCTCCTCGACCCCGTCCCAGTCGTGCAGCATGCGCTTGAGCCGGGCGACCGACTCGGGCGGGTGCGCGGCGGCGGAGGTCGCCAGCGAGATCGCCGCGGCCTCGGTCTTGGCGGCCGGGACGAGCTGGTGGACGACACCCCAGCGGTAGGCCTCCTCGCCGGTCAGCTCGCGACCGGTGAGCAGCAGGTACTTCGCGACCGAGAGCCCGACCAGGGTGACCAACCGCGCCGGGCCCACCGGCACGCCGAGCGCGGCACCCGGAAAACGCATCCGCATGTTCGAGCCGCCGACCCGCAGGTCGCAGGCGATCGCGATCTCCGCGCCTCCACCGACGACCGAGCCATGGCAGGCGGCGCAGGTCGGCTTCGGGTAAGCCGTGAGCTCGTCGTAAAGCAGCGCGAAGAGCTCCATGCGCCGCACGCGGCCGTCCGCGTCGAGGTCCTCGCGGACGTCGGCGCCGGCCGAAAGGCCCATCTGGTCGGTCGAGGAGATGACGACGGCGCGCACGTCGTCGTCCTCGCGCGCGGTGACGAGGTGGGCGAGCAGCGCCTCGAGCATCTCGAGGTCGATCGCGTTGCGCGACTTCGGCCGGTCGAGGCGGATCAGCGCGATCCCCGACGACGGATCGACCTCGTAGCTCAGCTTCTCACTCATCGGCACCTCTCCTGACCCGAGGCCGAGCCTCGATATCGCATCCGCATCGCCCGCCCCGGCCTCAGTCATCCTCTTCGCCCGCCTCGATCCGCTCGACCAGCCGCTCGGCCTCGCGCGCCGCGTCGTCGATCAGCGCCGCGACGTCCTCGCGCGGCTCGTCGAAGCGCCCGAGAACCCACGCCGAGACGATCTCGGGGTCCGTCGAGTCGGGTCGCCCGACCCCGACGCGGACGCGCCAGAACTCGGCCGAGCCGAGCTCACGCTTGAGCGACTTGAGGCCGTTGTGGCCGGCGAGCCCGCCGCCGCGCCTGACCCGGACCTCGCCGAACGGCAGGTCGATCTCGTCGTGGACGACGACGACCCGCTCGAGCGGCACCTTCAGCTGCCCGCGCGCGGGACCCGCGGATCGCCCGGCCTCGTTCATGTAGGTCTGCGGCAACAGCACCGCCACGCGCGGCCCGCCCGGACGCGTGCGGCCCTCCGCGATCCGCCCCTTGAAGCGCTCGCGCGCCCGCGGCAGATCCCAGCGGTCGGCGAGCTTCGCGCCGACCTCGAAGCCGATGTTGTGGCGCGTCGCGGCGTATCGGGTCCCGGGGTTCCCGAGACCGACGACGAGGAACGGCTCGCCGCTCACGGGCGGATCCCCAGCGGCATCGCCAAGCTCATCGGATCGACGGTCGCGGCGGCGGAAGAGCCGCACGGCGCCGAGCTAGGAATCGTCGGAGGAGTCCCCGTCGCCCGAGGAGTCCTCGTCGCCGGAGCCCTCTCCGTCGCCGGAATCCTCGGCGCCCTCGGCGTCCTCGCCCTCCTCGCCGATGAGCTCCGGGTCCTGCTCGACCTCGGGCTCGGGCTCCTCGAAGACGGGCGGCGGGTTGAGCGTCGCGACCGTGAGCTCCTCCGGATCCTCGATCAGGAAGGTGACGCCCTTCGGGGCGTTGACCGAGGAGAGCTGAAGCGTGTCGCCGACCTCCATCTGCGAGACGTCGACCTCGATCGTCTCCGGGATGTCGGTCGGCAACGCCGAGATCGCGATCTCGCGCGTGACGTGCTCGAGTATGCCGCCCTCCTTGACGCCGGGGGCGTCGTCGGTGCCGACGAGATCGAGGACCGTCTCGGCATCGATCTCCTGATCGAGGCGGACCTCGAGCAGGTCGAGGTGGAGCAGGTCGCCGCGGACCGGATGGCGCTGCTGGTCCTTGACGACCGTCGACAGGGCCTTGCCCTTGCCGTCGAACTTGACGTCGATCAGCGCGCCGCCGTGCTGGAGGGCGAGGCGGATCTCGCGCTCGGAGACCTGGAAGGCGCGAGCGTCCTTGCCCTCGCCGTAGACGACACCGGGAACCATCCCCTCGCGGCGGAGGCGGCGGCTCGTCCTGGAGCCGAAATCGGTGCGTTCAGCGACGTCGAGGGATGCGCGATCGGTAGCCATGGAGCCAGACAGGATAGGAAGAACGGCTTGAGTTCCGGCGAAACCCCGCCGATAGTTCTGGCGGGGCGGCGCTCAGTCTGCCCGAGAACCCTTCAAGGAGACCGAATGGGCCGCTTCAGGCATGGCTTCGCGCTCGCCGGCAAGAGCTGGCGGACGCTCAAGGAACACCGCAATCTGACCGCCTTCGTCATCTACGGCGCGCTGAGCGCCGTCGCGCTGATGGCGATCACCGTCGTACCGGGGTTCCTGCTGATCGACGGGAGCAACGACGCGACGATCCCCGGGGCGATCCTCGTCGCGATCGGGCTCTACCTGGCGGCCTTCGCGGGCTACTACTTCGCCGTCGCTCTGGCCGCGAACGCCGATGCGATCTTCCGCGGCGAGAAGCCGACGATCTCCGACGGGCTCGCCGTGTCGCGCTCGCGCGTCGGCGCGATCGCGGGCTGGGCGCTTCTGGCGACGGTGGTCGGCGTGATCATCAGCGTGATCCAGAACTCCGGCTCGATCGGCGAGCTCATCGTCGGTCTCTTCCTCAACATCGCCTGGACGCTGATCAGCTTCTTGGCCGTGCCGGTCATCGCTTTCGAGGGCACGGGCCCGATCGCGACCGTCAAGCGCTCCGCGTCCCTGTTCCGCGAGCGCTGGGGCGGACAGGTCGCCGGTAACGCCGCGATCGGGATCGCGGTCTTCCTGCTCGGCGTCCTGCCGGCGATCCTCGTGATCGCCGCCGGCGTCTACCTCTGGCAGGACGGCAACGGCGCCGGGCTCGTCGTCGCCGTGGTCGGCGTCGCGATGATGATCGTCGCCTCGGTGATCGGCCGGGCGCTGTCGGGCATCTTCGGCGTCGCGCTCTACCGCTTCGCCGCCGAGGGCCACGCCACCGGCAACTTCACCGACGCCGACATGGAGTCGGCCGTCAGGCTGAAGCGCTAGGCGCCAGCGACTCCTCGAAGAGCCGCGGGTCGTTCGAGACGAGCCCGTCGACGCCGAGCTCGGCGAGCTCGCGCTGGCGGGCGGCGGAGTCGACCGTCCACGCGAACACGGCGAGTCCGTGCGCGTGGGCGGCGGCGATGACCCGCGGCGTCGCGAGGTAGTGGAGCAGCCACACGGACCAGACGTCGAGCGATTTCGCCTGCCGCTCGATGAGCCGCGGGAGACGGCGCTCGAGCAGCGCGAGCCCCGGCTTGATGAACGGCTTCGTGAGCCGCGACCGGCGCGGGTCGCGGTTGATCCGCGGCAGCGTCCAACCCCGCCGCATGTCGGGCGCGAGCTCCCTCAGGGCGTGGATCGAGCTCAGCTCCATGCCGGAGAACATCGCCCGATCGGCGAGGCCGACCTGACGAATGGCGGCGACGATCTCCGCCTCGCGGCCGGCCATCTTGATGTCGACGTCGATGTCGACGCCGTTGAGCGGCGGGCGGGCGAAGGCATCGAGCGTCTCGGCGAGGGTCGGGTGCTCTCGCGCCGCCAGGTCGCCCAGGTCGTGGGCGACCATGAGCTCGCCCGGACCGGAGGCGCCCGTCGTCCAGACGACGTCGAACTCGATCGCGTCGACGCCGGCCTCGACGGCCGCGGCGAAGCTCTCGAGCGTGTTACCGGGCACGATCCGGTCGGCGCCGCGGTGACCGACCCTGATCATCGGAGCGCTCGCCATCGCGGCTGACTCTATGTGGCGGGCGTCGGCGGTACTTTGCGCGCGTGGCAGAGGCTGAGGAGGAGAGGCGCCGCGCCGAGCGCGCGGCGCGAGCCCGTGAGCGCGCGGAGCGCCGCGAGGCGAGACAGGGCGCCGACCCCGGGGCCCGGCCCGATCCCACTCCGGCGCCCCGCCCGGAGCCCCGGCGCGCGGCGAAGCGGCCGGCCGCCTCCCCGTCCGGTGGCCTGAGCGACGCCTGGGCGCGGCGGATCGCGGCGGGGCTGCTCGCGATCGGGGTGCTCGTCGCTGCGCTGGCGTTCTTCGACCTCGGGCCGTTCTCGGATCCGCCGACCGAGGAGGAGCTCGCCACGGCGGCCGTCGAGCGCTTCTACGCCGCCGCCTCGGCCGGCGACTGGGAGGAGTTCTGTGGCGGGCTGACCGAATTCGCGCGCACGCAGGTCGAGACGAACATCTCACGCCTCACGGGTGCCGAGTCGGGAGATTGCGTCGCGTCGCTGTCGATGGGCGGCAACAGCTTCGAGGGACTCGAGATCCGGATTCGCGACGTCAACGTCGTCGGCAATGAGGCCCGCGTCGAGACCTCGGTCAAGCTCCCGGACGAGCCGCCCGAGCTGCGCTCGGTCCTGCTCGTAGCCGAGGACGGTGAGTGGCTCGTGAACGACCCCGGCTGAGCGTGGGGTCGCGGGCGCCGGCCCGCTGAGACGGCGGATCAGCGAGCGCCAGACGGGTACCCCGGGCGCCGTGAACCCCTCAGCCGACCAATCCGCCCACCGGTCCCTATGGCTCGACGCCATCGAAGAGGTGGGCGACCGCCGACCGCCGCTCGCACCCGGATCCCGCTTCGACGCGATCGTCGTCGGCGGCGGTATCACCGGTCTCACGACCGCGCTGATGCTCCGTCGTCAGGGGCTCGGCGTGGCGCTGATCGATCAGGGCCGAATCGCGACCGGCGTCTCGGGGCACACGACCGCGAAGGTGACCTCGCAGCACCAGGCCATCTACGCCCGGCTCCGGGTCACGATCGGCGCGAAGCGGATGCGCCACTACGCCGAGGCGAACGAGTGGGCCAAGGAACAGGTCGCCGCGATCGCAGGTGAGGGGATCGATTGCGATCTGCGCCGCCGCCCGGCATACCTCTACGCGTCCGATGCGAGGGAGCTCGCGATCGCGAAGCTCGAGACGCGCGCCGCGCGCTCGGCCGGACTTCCAGCGACGTGGGACGAGGACCCGCCACTCCCGTTCGAGACCCGCGGCGCGATGCGCTTCGACGACCAGCTCGAGTTTCACCCGGTGCGCTACGTGGCGGGACTCGCGCGCCTCTTCGAGGCCGAGGGCGGCGTGATCGCCGAGGACACGCGTGCCACCCAGGTCCACGAGGGCGATCCGTGCCGGGTCGAGACCGAGCACGGCGAACTCGAGGCCGACAACGTCGTCGTCGCCACCCTGATGCCCTTCCTCGACCGCGGAGTCTTCTTCGCCCGCGCCTATCCGACCCGCTCATACGTGATCACCGCGCGGCTCGCGAGCGGCGCCCCACCCGAGGGGATGCTTATCAACGCCGCCTCGCCCTCGCGCTCGATTCGCGCGGTCCCGACCCCCGATGGCGAGCTCCTGATGGTCGGCGGCGAGGGTCACGATGTCGGTTCCTCGAAGGCCACGCCCGAGCGCTACGAGAAGCTCGCCGAGTTCGCGCGCCGGCATTGGGACGTCGCCGAGATCACGCACCGCTGGTCGGCGCAGGACTACAGCTCCGACGATGACGTCCCCTACGTCGGCCCGGCGCGGCTCGGTTCGAAGAAGGCCTTCGTCGCGACCGGGATGCGCAAATGGGGAATGACGAACGGCGTCGTTGCCGCGCGTCTGATCTCGGACGCGATCGCCGGGCAGGAGAACGAGTGGGCGCCGACGTTCTCGTCGACCCGCGTCCGACCGCTCGCCGAGGCGCCGAGCTTCGCGCTCGAGAACACGAAGGTCGGCCTGCACTTCGTCGGCGACCGGCTGCGCGAGCGGGGCGGCAGGCCGATCGAGGACCTCCGGCCGGGTGAGGGCGCGATCGTCGAGTCGGACGGCCAGAAGGTCGCCGGCTATCGCGACGACGACGGTGAGCTGCACGCCGTCTCGAGCTTGTGCACCCACCTCTACTGCCAGGTGCGTTGGAACGGGGCCGAGCGGACCTGGGACTGCCCCTGCCACGGTTCGCGCTTCACCGTCGACGGCGAGATCCTCAACGGGCCCGCCGTCAAGCCGCTCGCGGTGAAGGTCGTCGAGGGAGATCCGTTCGCCGCCCGGAACCCGGGCGGCTGATGGGGATATTCGCGGTGCTTATCGGCGCCGTTCGCGATTCCGCTGGCGCCACGGGGCGGGCTCGGCGAGGATCGCCGCGTGCTGACGATCTACCGCGCGCCCTATTCGACGAACTGCGAGCGCATCTCCCTGGCGATGGGTCTCAAGTCCGTCGTGCCAGACGAAGAGGTCGTGATCTCCTACGACGATCGCTCGGCCGTCGAGGAGGCGAGCGGTCAGGGGCTCGTTCCGGTGCTCGTTGAAGACGGCATCGCCGTCGCTGACTCGCAGCGGATCCTTCGCCACCTCGACGACGTCGCGCCCGAGCCCGGGCTCTACCCGGCGAGCGACGTTCTCGCCGCGCGAGTACGCGTCTTCTCCGAGTGGTTCGACGCGGTCTGGAAGGTCGAGCCGAATCTGCTCGAGGCCGAGCTCGCCGGCGCCGCGGACGAGGGGCGCGACCCCGACCCCGTGCTCGTCGCGACGCTCGGCACCACGATCCAGGAGCGCCTCGCGATATTCGAGTCGCTGCTCGAGGACGGTCCCTACCTGATCGGCGAGGACCTGACGGCGGCAGACCTCATCGCCTTCCCGTTCCTCAAGTACGCGTTCGGGCGTGACCCCGAGGACCCGGACCTCTTCCACCGCGTGATCGACGAGCATCAGCAGCTCGGCGACTCGCATCCGCGGCTGCGCGAGTGGATCGCCCGCATCGACGCGCTGCCGCGAGCTTTCGGGCCGTAGGCCGGGCGGCCAGCGCGACCGTCTCGCCGGGACGTGTTCGCGGTCGCGCTCTGCGGGCCGGCTGGCTGAGCGCGAGCGACCCGCCGCGCGCCTAGAACAGCTGGTTCTCGCCGGCGAAGATCTCGGAGACGGAGTCGTCAGCGAAGATGCGGCGGATCGAGTCGGCGAGCGTCTGGGCGCTCGAGAGCTGGACGATGTTGTCCGGCGCGCCGGGGCGCAGCGGGATCGTGTCGGAGACGACGATCCGCTCGATGCCGGACTTCTCGTAGGGAAGGCGCTCGTAGGCCGGACCCGAGAAGACGCCGTGGGTCGCGACCGCGATGACCTTCGCCGCGCCCTCGTCGAGCGCGGTGCGGGCGGCGGCACAGAGGGTCCCGGCGGTGTCGATCATGTCGTCGACGAGGACGGCGGTCTTGCCGCGGACGTCGCCGACCACGTAGCCGATCTCGGCGACCTGCTGGGCGGGGCGCTCCTTCTCCATGACCGCCCAGTGGACGCCGATCTTGCGGGCGAAGTTGCGGGCGACCTTCACGCGACCGGCGTCCGGGGAGACGATCACGAGCTCCTCGTCGAAGTGCTGATCGATGAAGTACTGGGTCAGCATCGGCATCGCGGTCATGTGGTCGACCGGCGTCTTGAAAAAGCCCTGGATCTGGCCTGAGTGGAGGTCCATCGTCAGGACGCGGTCGACGCCGACCGCCTCGAGCGCCTGGGCGACGACGCGGGCGGAGATCGGTTCGCGCGGAGCCGACTTCTTGTCCTGACGGGCGTAGCCGTACCAGGGCATGACGGCGATGATCCGGTGGGCCGAGGCGCCCTGCGCGGCGTCGGCCATCATCAGCAGCTCCATCAGCGCGTCGTTCGGCGACATGTCGTGCGCCGGGGCGGCGCAGGTCGACTGCACGAGGAAGACGTCGGCGCCGCGGATCGACTCCTCGAAGCGGCAGTAGATCTCGCCGTCGGAGAACGTCCGCTGATGGACGTTGCCGAGGTCGAGGTCGAGCCGGCCCGCGATCCGCGCGGCGAGCTCCATCGAGGCCCGGCCGCCGAAGACCATCAGGCGTTTCGTGTAGTCGGAAGGGATCGACGAGATGAGCCGCGCACGCGCCTCGGACTCACCGTCACCGTCGCCGTTCATCCAGCTGTTCATCGCTCGTCGCCCCGATCGCCTGCCCGCGACTGCTCGGCCCGCTGCCTGCGCTGCTCGGCGTAGCCCTCGATGTTTCGCTGCTGGCCCTGACTGACCGCGAGCGCATCGGGGGGTACGTCCTTTCGCACCACCGCGCCGGCGCCAGTGTAAGCGCGTTCGCCCACAGCGATCGGCGCGACCAGGGAGGTGTGGACCGATATCCGCGCATCCTCCCCGATAAGCGTCTTGTTCTTGACGAATCCGTCGTAGTTCGCCGTGATCGTTCCGGCGCCGAGATTCGCGCGGGCCCCGACCTCGGCGTCGCCGACGTAGGAGAGGTGTGGGACCTTCGCCCCCTCGCCGACGGTCGAGTTCTTGATCTCGACGAAGGTGCCGGCCTTGGAGCCGGTCTCGAGCCGGGCGCCCGGCCGCAGGTAGGCGAAGGGGCCGACCGTCGCGCCGGGGCCGACGTCGGCGCCGTCGCAGAACGAGTGGCGGACCGAGGCCGCCTCGCCGACCCAGGTGTTCTCGAGCGTCGTGTGCGGGCCGATCAGGGCGCCGGACTCGACGCGGGTCGAGCCCTTGAGCGAGCAGCCGGGCTCGAGCGTGACGTCCGGAGCGATCTCGACGTCGGCGTCGATCCAGGTCGAGCCGGGGTCGATCACCGTGACGCCGGCGCGCATGTGGGCTTCGAGGAGCCGGGCGCGAGCCTCGACGGTGACCGTCGCGAGGTCGGCGCGGTCGTTGACGCCGAGGTTGACCGCGGGGTCAGAAGCGATATGGCCCGCGATCCGATGGCCGCCGTCGCGGAGGATCGGCAGGACGTCGGGCAGGAAGTACTCGCCCGTGAGCTCGTCGGGGGTGAGCGTCTCGAGCGCGGCGAGCAACGGCTCGGAGTCGAACGCGTAGCTGCCCGTGTTGATCTCGCCGATCTCGAGGATCTCGGCGGGAATCCCCTCGGGGTGCTTCGTCTCGACGACGCGCGCGACCTGTCCGGTCTCGTCGCGGACGACGCGGCCGTAGGAGCCGGGGTCGTCGAGGACCGCAGTGATCATCGTCGCAGCGGCGCGCTGGGCGCGATGCGTCTCGAGCAGTGCGCCGATGACCTCGGCCGAGAGCAGTGGGACGTCACCGGAAAGGACGACGACGGTGTCCGAGCCGCCGGCGCGGATCAGCTCGGCGGCAGCGCGAACCGCTCCGCCCGTCCCGTCGGCGACCTGCTGGATGACCTCCTCGGTGCCCTCGGGAAGCCCGGAGGAGAGATCACGGTCGGGCGAGGCGATCACCGCAACCCGCGCCGCCCCCGCCTCACGGGCCGCCAGCACGGGCCAGGCGACCATCGGCCGCCCGCAGACCGGGTGCAGGACCTTCGGCAGCGACGAGCGCATCCGCGTGCCCTGGCCCGCGGCCATGATCAGGACCGTCGGACCGGCCCCGGCTTCACCTCCGCCGCTCACCCCCGGATCGTAGGTCGTATGCCGCGAGGGCGTCGAGCGGGGGGAGTTGGCCGGACTCAGCGCCCGCCGCGCCAAGATGACGGAGGCGGACGACGCGAGGGCCGAGCAGAATGCAGGTGCTCCGGTTCGGTCTGACTCGAACCCAAAGCACCGTTCCGGCACATTGGGGAGTGGTCTAATGGCAAGACGCCGACCTTTGGAGTCGTGCGATCCCGGTTCAAATCCGGGCTCCCCAGTCACTAATCTGGCACATTCCGTGCGCCACTCCTGCGCCGACCTGCGCGAACATGTGTTCGTGCCCGCTCGCCCCAGTTACTCCAAAGAGCAAGCCGCCGAGGCAATAGCTCAGACCCGATCCTGGGCCGACGCGCTTCGCTTCCTCGGCCTGACTCCGCGCGGCAAGAACTTCTCGACGCTGCGCAAATGGGCGACGCACTGGGGACTCGACGTGTCGCACCTCGCGGCCTACTCGCCGGGAGTGCGCTCACCGAGATTCTCCGAGCAGGAGTTGCGCCGGGCGATCGCCTCATCGAAGTCCCTGGCGGAGACCCTGAGAAGGCTCGGCTATTGCCCCACCGGGGGGAACCCGCGCACGGTGAAGAAATGGGCCGCCAAGTGGGGGATCGCCACCGATCACTTCGACCCTCACGCGGCGTCACGGTTCGGGCTCGGCACTCGCACGAAGCGTGCGCTGGAAGAGCTCCTGGTCGAGGGCTCGAAGGTGTCGCGTTACTCGCTCAAAGAGCGCCTCTACGAGTCAGGGCTGAAGCGCCCCGAGTGCGAACTCTGCGGCCAGGATGAGAGCTGGCGGGGCGTCCGGATCTCGATGATCCTCGATCACATCAACGGAGTCCGCGACGACAACCGGCTCGAGAACCTCCAGATCGTCTGCCCGAACTGTGCGGCGGGCCTCGACACCCATTGCGGCAGGAGCGCTAGAACACTCGAGCCGGAGCGTCGATGCCTGCGCTGTGGTGAGCCGTTCCGCCCCAAGCGTGGCGATCACCGCTACTGCTCACGCGCGTGCGGTCAGCGGTCGCCCAGAAGTCGCGCGCCGAGACCCGGTCAGCGCCGGGTGGATCGGCCGCCTCGCGATCAGCTCCTCGACGAGGTGAAGCGGCTCGGGTTCCGCGCCGTCGGCCGGAAGTACGGCGTGTCCGACAACGCGATACGAAAATGGATCCGGACGGAGGAAGCCAGGTCCCGGTCGGAGGGGGACACGGCTACGTGAGGTACCACGCGGGCTTCGATTCATCGGACCCGGGGTAAATCGCCCGCGATGACCGATCAGAACGCAGTCGCCGTCCTCGGCACGGGGATCATGGGCGGGGCGATGGCGCGGAACCTCGCGGCGGACGGATTCGAGGTCCGGGCGTGGAACCGCGACGGCTCGAAGGCCGAAGCCCTCACCGACGCCGGCGTCATAGCCAAGGACTCCCCCGCCGAGGCCGTGGACGGAGCCGACGTCGTCGTCACGATGCTCGCCGACGGCGCCGCGACGCGGTCGGTCATGGACGAACAGGGTGCGCTCGCGGCGATGGACCCGCGCGCGGCCTGGGTTCAGACCGCGACCGTCGGGATCGCCGCGACCGAGGAGTTCGAGGGCCTGGCCGGCGGCTGCGGGATCGGCTTCGTCGACGCGCCGGTACTCGGGACGAAGAAGCCGGCCGAGGACGGAGAGCTCGTCGTCCTCGCGTCAGGCCGGGAGGAGTGCCGCGGCAAGGTCGATCCCGTCTTCGACGCGATCGGAAAGAAGACACTCTGGCTCGGGGACGCCGGCCAGGGCTCGCGGCTGAAGCTCGTGCTCAACTCGTGGATCGTCAACCTGACGGCCGCGCTCGGCGAGGCGGTCGCGACCGCCGAGGCGCTCGGCGTCGACCCCGAGGCGTTCATCGACACGATCGACGGCGCGCCGATGGGCACCCCCTACGCGAACGTCAAGGCCCCACTGATGCTGTCGGGCAGCTACGAGCCCTCCTTCCCGCTCGAGCTCGCCACGAAGGACGCCCGCCTCGTCCTCGACGCCGTCGGCGACGCCGCCGACCTCCGGCTCGTCCGCGCCGCGCTCGAGGCCAACGAGGCCGCGGTCGAGCTCGGCTACGGCGAGGACGACATGGCCGCCGTCGCGGAGGCGGCCCGGCCGAGTCGCGACTAGATGCCGGCGGCCGCCCGTGCGGACCGGGGCGACCGCGGCCCCCGCGGCCCCCGCGGCGCTCAGCTCTCGTCTTTGCGCCGGTCCTTGACCTTCGGGCGGCCGGCCTTCGTGCCGGGCTCGGTCGCGGGGCCGCGCGGCGGCGCGATCCCGAGCACCCGCATCGCTTTGAGACCCAGCCCCAGCTTCTCGCGCCCCTCCGTCGAGGAGATGTCGTGACCGGTCAGATCGCGGACGCGCTCGAGCCGGTAGCGGATCGTGTGGCGGTGGGTGAACATCCGCTCCGCCGTCGGGGTGACGTTGCCGTCGTTGTCGAGATACGTCTCGATCGTGGCGACGAGGTCGGTGTCGTACTGGTCGTCGTAGGCGGCGATCGGCGCGACCGTCTCGTCGTAGAAGCGGTGGAGCTCGGACGGGTCCTCGCTCATCGCCGGCAGCAGCAGCCGGTAGGAACCCGTGTCCTCGAAGGCGAGCGTCTCGAGCCCGTCGGCCTCGGCGACGTTCGCCGCCAGCAGCGCCTCCTTGCCCGCGCGATAGACGTCGACGGGGTCTGCGACCCGGCGGCTGTGCGCGACCGCGACCTCGAACCCGGGCAGCGAGGCCCCGAGCTCGCGGATCAGCGCCTTCGCGGCGCGTGCGAGCCGCTCGTCGTCGGCCACCGGGACGATCGCGGCGACCTCGGCCGACTCCGAGCGCTCAGACAGCGCGGCGATCGCGCCGGGGGCCGCCGCACGCAGCGCCCGCAGCGCGACGACGAGGACCCGCGATCGCCAGTCCTCGGTCTGGGCGGCGTGCGGATGCGCCCGGGCGATCAGCACCCCCGCCCCGTCCTCGAGCTTCGCCCCGAGCTCCGCGGCGCGCGCGAGCAGGTCGGACCGGTCGGTCACCCGGCGCGCGAGGACCGCGCGGACGAACTCCCCCGCCGCCTCGTCGGAGGCCCAGTCGGGAGAGCGCGAGCGCTCGAGCTCGAGCGCGAGCAGCGTCGTGACCATCCGCGCCGCGACGCTCGAGACGGGCCCGCCGCGGGTCCGGTAGCGCAGCTCGCCGACCTGCTCGTCGGCGACCCGCAGCTCGAGCTGCTCGACGCCGGCGCCCACGGAGAGCAGGCGGCTCTCCTCCGCCGACGAGCTCGCTGCGACCGCAAGCACCGCGCTCGAGCGGTCGATCAGCGCGACGCTCGCGCCGAGGGCGCGCCCGGCCGCGCGCGCCACGGCGGGCAGCCCGGCGCCGGACTCGATCGCCTCCGAGAGCGCGTCGAGCGCGTCGGCGTCATCGGTCGGCGCCGGAGCGGCGAGTTCTTCGGCAGGGCTCCGAGCCACCGACAAAGGTTAGGCGCAAGCCACGAACGGGGCTCCGCGCACCGGGCCGGCGCGATCCGATCCGCCCACCCGCGCCGAGCGACCACCCCGCCGAGGCGTCAGCCGAACAGGTTCGAGATGTCGTCCCAGTAGTAGACGATCGCGAGCCCCAGCAGGACGCCGAGAATCAACAGCGCGCTGAAGACGAACAGCGACAGCAACGCCGCCGCGGCCTTCTCCCAGGTGCGTCCGTAGGACGTCAGCGCGGGGACGAGGATGAGCGCCGCGTACGCGATCAGGCTGACGAGCGCCGCTCCACCGAACAGGTAGTACTCGGTCCCGATCTCGGCAAGGACGACGCTCAAGCGCCCGAATTCTGACGCAAGTGAAGGACGATCAGCGCGACGGTCGCCAGTAACGCGTATACGAACGCCCCTTCGGCGAACCCGCCGCCGACGTCACTGCCCCAGTGGACGCCGAGCAGGATCCGCGTCGACCCGACCAGCCCGGTGAGCACGATCCCCGCGATCACGAACAGCGAACGCCGGGCGGGACCGGCCACGGCGCGGTAGGCGAGGACGATCCCGAGCGCGGTGTAGACGACGGCGTTGGCCGCGTGCCCGCTCGGCCAGGCGAAGCCCGGCGCGTCGATCAGCGCGCCCTCGGGCCGCGGCCGTGCGACGAGGTCCTTGAGCTCCGGGGTGATCAGCACGGAGATCAGCACGGACCCGAGGACGAGCACCACCGCGTCGGCGGGCAGACGCTTCCAGAGCAGGAACGCCGCGGCAACGATCGCGACCCCGACCGTCACGACCCCTGCGCCGAGATGGGTCAGGACCTTGGCGACCTCGACGAGCAGATCCGAGCGCTGCAGCTGAGCGGCGATGTCGGCCGCGATCTGATCGCCCGGCGTCGGCCCGAGGTCCGCGCTGAAGATCGAGATGTAGCCGATCACGATGAACCCGGACACGGCGAGCACCGCGACCAGCGTCGTCAGCTCGAGCCCGAGGCCGCCCGGCGTCAGTCGCTCCCAGACGAACCGCGCCGGCCTCGCGAGTCGCCGCCCCAGCGCGACGAGCGGTCGCAGGGCCGCGCGCTCCTCCATCCCGCGGACGAGCCGCTCGCGGTTCTCGCGCTCGCGCAGGAAGCGCGCGGCGACGTACCCGCCGACGAACAGCGCGATCAGGAACCCGAACGCGATGATCCCCTGCCCGGCGATCTTCGTCGCCTGGTCGATGTTGCGGCTGAGGAAGTAGCCGAGCAGCGTGAACGTGGCTGACCAGAGGCCGGTGCCGAGGATCGAGTACGGCACGAAGTCGCGGTAGCGCATCCCCGAGCTCCCGGCGATGAACGGCGCCAGCGCCCGGACGAGGCCGATGAAGCGGCCGACGAGGATCGTCTTGCCGCCGTGGCGCTGGAAGTAGCCCTCGACCTGGTGGAAGCGCTCTTGCGTGATCCGGACCTTCGGGCCGTGCTTGTAGATGAAGTCGCGCCCGAGCTTCGAACCGAGGAAGAAGCTCGCCGAGTCGCCGAGCCAGGCCGAGAACCAGACGATCGCGAGCGTGATGACGACGTTCGTGACCCCCTGGCCGGCGACGGCGCCGGCGACGATGACCGCCGTCTCACCGGGGAAGACGAGGCCGATGAACGCCCCCGTCTCGCCGAAGGCGAGGAATGCGACCAGCGGGTAGGTCCACTGTCCGAGCGTCTCGGAGACCGTTTCGAGCACCTGCTCGGGATCGATCTCGGGGAAGAACTCCTTGTAGGCGAAGTACGCCGCGACGAGCAGCGCCGCGATGATCCCCCAGCGAACCTGGGTCTTCCTGTCACGCGGCAAGGCGACCATCGCGACCGCCATTGTGGCGAGCGGCGAGGCGCCCGCCCGGGCGCTTCAGCTCAGCGACCGCGGAGCGGTGACCAGCGACCCCGCGAAGCGCGGCGGAAGCTCGGCCGCCGCGGCGTCCGCCGCGTCGAGGTTCTCGAACAGGCCGAAGACCGTCGGGCCGGAGCCCGTGACCATCGCCCGCGCCGCACCGACCTGCTCGAGCGCGTCGAGCGCTTCGCGGACCTGCGGACGCAACGAGATCGCCGCGGCCTCGAGGTCGTTGTGGAGCAGATGCGCGTACTCGAGCGGCGAGATCCCGGCTCCGGCGATCCGCCGCAACTCGTCGCCGAGCTCGTCGAGCTCGTCAGGGTCGCGACCCGCGCCGATCCGGTCGGCCTCGGCGAACACCTCGCCGGTGGCGAGTCCCTCCTGCGAGGGGATCAGTACGAGCGCGAAGCTCGCCGGTCGCGGCAACGGCTCGATCCGCTCGCCGACGCCGCCGACGAGCGCGAACGTCGCGGTCAGCCCGAACGGCACGTCGGCGCCGAGCGCGAGCGCCAGGTCCTCGACACCGGCGACACCATCGGCGGCGGCGAGTCTCAGGATCGCCGCGGCGTCGGCGCTGCCGCCGCCCATCCCCGCCGCAACCGGGATCCGCTTGTCGATCTCGACGCGAAGTGGCGGCGGCGACCAACCGCGGGCCCGCAGTCCGTCGAGCGTGGCCGAAACGAGATTCGGCCCGGCGACGCCCTCACAGACGACCCCATCGACGGCACGCGCCGACGGCTCGACGACGATCCGGTCCGACAACGCCAGCGGGCAGAACAGCGAGCGCAGCTCGTGCATCCCGTCGGCGCGCGGACGCCCGACGAGCAGCCCGAGATTGACCTTCGCCGGCGCCCGGACGACGACCCGCTCCACCCCTGCCCGACTCGGAGCGCTCACGTTCCCGGCTCCGCTCCGGCCAGCTGCCGTCCGAGCTCCCCGAATTCGCCCGGCGCGAGCGCCTCGGCCCGCGAGGCGGGGTCGAGTCCGAGCGCCTCGAGCGCCGCGCGGGCCTCCGGCCGCTTCGCGACGCCGGCGAGCTCGAGCGAGGCGGCGAGCGTCTTTCGCCGGTGAGCGAAGGCGCCGCGGACCAGCCGGACGAGGTCGGCCGGCGCCGCCGGCCCGCGGCGTCGCAGCGCGATCAGCGCCGAGTCGACGCGCGGGCGCGGACTGAAGACCGAGCGACCCACCGGGCGCAGGAACTCGACGTCGCAGGCGAGCTGCGCGACGACGCTCGGCGATCCGTAGAGCTTCGTCCCCGGTCCGGCGCGCAGCCGGTCGGCGATCTCGCGCTGGACCATCAGCGTCCAGCGCTCGAGGCTCGGCAGCTCGGCGATCGTCCGCAGGATGAGCGGCGTGGCGATCGAGTAGGGGAGGTTCGCGACCATCGCGGTGGGCGCTGGGTCGAGCGCGTGGAGGTCGATCCGCATCGCATCGCCCCAGACGATCGCGACGTTCCCGGCGCGCTCGGCGACCGGCTCGAGATACGGCGCCAGGTTGCGGTCGAGCTCGATCAGATGCACGTGCGCGGCGTGCTCGGCGAGTCGCTCGGTCAGCACCCCCTCGCCCCCACCGACCTCGAGCACGACCTCGTCGCCCGCGAGCCCGGCGGAGCGCACGATCGCCTCGAGCAGGTTCGGGTCGGCGAGGAAGTTCTGGCCCAGTCGAGCCACGCCCGCGCCTAGAGGTCGCGCCGCATGAACGCGGCGCCGGCGAGCGCCAGAAGACCCGCGGTCATCACGGCGGCCCACAGCAGGATCGGCGCGCCCGCCTGCTGGGCGCCGCCGAACGGGCCGAGGTTGACGAAGACGCGCTCGATCCCGGTCGTGTCGGCGGTCAGCCGGTAGAGAGCGTCCTGGTAGAGGGCCTCGAACGGCAGCAGGGTCGTCACGACGTCGGCGACGGTCTCGAGGCCGCTCGAGGACAGCGCCTCTCCGATTTGGCCGAGCAGGCCGCCGGTCAGCCCGGCGCCGAACGTCATGAACACCGCGATCCCCTGCGCGGTCGCCGACAGGAAGACCGAGGCGAGGACCGAGAACGCGGCGAGGTTCATGACCGCGAAGGCGAGCAGCAGCCCGGGCACGAGTTTCTGGCTCGGCTCCCAGTCGCCGAGCGAGACGGTGATCAGCAACGCGATCCCGTAGACGACGAGGACGTAGACGCCGGAGGTGAGCGCCGCGGCGACCCAGCGCGCGAGCAGCATCCACCTGCGCCCGAGCGGGCGCACGACCAGCGGCTGGAGCAGCCCGGTCTCGGCGTCGCCGCGAACGACTCCGATCGTCAGGAAGACCGCGAGCACCGCGCCGAGGAACAGCGTCGCGAACATCGCGAGGCCGAAGATCGTCGAGCCGGCGATCGTCTGGGCGTTGACGAGATCGCCGGTCGCGATCCCCGACTGCGTCGCCTCGTCGAAGGCGAAGTTCGCGCCGAGCCCGTAGAGGACGAGGAACGCGACCGTGAGGATCGTGACGACGAGGAAGACGCGGCGGCGAAGGCTCTCGACGAGCGCGAAGCGCGCGACGACGAGCGCCGTTCCGAACCCACCCGGCGAGGTGCCCCCCGCGGCCGGATGCGCGCTCATCGCTCGCCCTCCCCGACGGCCTCGAGGTAGGTGTCCTCGAGCGTCGAGGCGAGCACCTCGACCCCGTAGACGCTCTCCCCCGCGCCGACGAGCTCGGCGACGATCCGCGGCGCGTCCTCGCGGCCCACGCCCTCGTAGAGCCGCTTCCCCGAGCCGGTCTCGACCTCGACCCCGCGCGGGCGCGAGAGCTCGGACGGGCGACCGCGCTGGACGACCTCACCGCCGGCGACGATCGCGACCTCGTCGCAGACGAGCTCGACCTCGCCCAACAGGTGCGAGCTCAGCAGCACCGCGACGCCGCGGCCACGGACCTCGTCGAGCAGCCGGCGGACGACGCGGCGGCCGGCCGGATCGAGCGCGCTCGTCGGCTCGTCGAGAAGCAGGAGGCGCGGTGAGCCGACGAGCGCCTGGGCGATCCCGAAGCGCTGCTGCATCCCCTTCGACATCTCGCCGAGGCGCGTCTCGGCGGCGGACTCGAGCCCGACGAGCGCCAGCAGATCGCGGCGCTCGGCCTCGCCGCCACGCGAGCCGGCGAGCCGCTGGTGCAGTCGCAGGAGCTCATCGGCCTTCGCCCACGAGGGAAAGCGGAAGAGCTCGGCGAGGTAGCCGATCGCCGAGCGCGCAGAGATGCTCCCGGCCGGGCTTCCGGCGACACGGGCCACGCCCGAGGTGGGGGTCACGAGGCCGCATGCGATCTTCGCGAGCGTCGACTTGCCGGCCCCGTTCGGGCCGAGGAGCCCGACGACCTGAGCCTCACCGACCTCGAGCGACACGCCCCTCAGCGCCCGCTTCGCGCCGTAGCTCTTCTCGAGGTCGATCGCCTCGAACACGTTCACGGGCTACCCCTCACCAGCCGAAGACGGCGGCGGCGTTCGTCTCGACCAGAGCCTCGAGCTCGCCCGCGTCGACCCCGCGCGCCTCGGCGAGGACGGTCGCGGTCTCGACGACGAAGCCGGGCTCATTTCGCTCGCGGCGGCGCGAGCGCGGGGTCAGGAACGGAGCGTCCGTCTCGACGAGCACGAGCTCGTCTGGCACGAGCGCGGCCGCCTCGCGCAGCCGCTCGGAGCTCGCGTAGGTCAGGTTGCCTGCGAACGAGCAGTACCAGCCGCGCTCGGCAGCCTCGGCCACGCGCTCTGGCGGCGCCGAGAAGCAGTGCAGGATCACGGCGACGCCGTCGGCCCGCTCGCGAAGCGTCACGAACGTCTCCTCGAGCGCCTCGCCACCCGTTTCGCGGTCGCCGTCGCGGACGTGGATCACGAGCGGCTTGGCTACCTCGCGGGCGATCTCGATCTGGGCGTCGAACGCCGTCCGCTGGTCCGGCCGCGGCGCGGTGTCGCGGTAGAAGTCGAGGCCCGTCTCGCCGACCGCGCGGACGAGCGGATCGGCGGCGAGCTCGCGGATGTCACGTGCCGCCGCATCGTCGAAGCCGCCGGCCGAGTTCGGGTGTCGCCCGACGGCGGCGAAGACCTGCTCGAACTCGGCGGCCGAGGCGATCACGGCGCGGTTCGAGGCCTCGTCGAGACCGACGGAGAGCATCCTGGTGACGCCGGCCGCGACCGCACGGTCGACGAGCTCGCCGTTCGGCGGCTCGCAGACCTCGAGATGGCAGTGGGTATCGACCACGGGGACGAGTCTAGGTTCGCCCGCAGCGTCGTTTACCGGGCCGACGCTCCGGGTCCGCGCAGCCTCAGCAGAAGCCCGGCATCGGCACGAGCCGGTCGCCGGCGAGAGAGCCGGAGTACTGCGTCGGCGGGTCGACCGAGAACTGCAGGCACCAGCCGGGCTGCCCGCCGCGGAATCCGATCTCGGCCCGGACCAGGCTCGAGAGGCTCGCCGCCAGGCGCTCGGCTTCGACCCGAGCCGCCAGCCTCTCGATCGCCGTCGGATCGATCGAGCTCGGATCGATCCCCGGCCCGCCTCCGGCCGGGGCTGTGGTGAGGTCCGACGGCGTCACCTCGAGCGAGCCGACCGGCGAGCTGCCGAGTTCAGCCAGCCGGCCCGCGAGCGGACCGGCGCGAAAGAGCGAACCCGGGTCGTCGGCGCCGGCCTGCGTGGCCGGGTCGGGCTCGGGCGGGTCGGGCGCGATCGCGGCACCCAGGCTGAGACCGGCGAAGACGCCGAGGGCGATCGCCGGAACCGCGACCGCGAGCGGGACGACGACCCGCCGCGCGGAGCGATCCACGGTCGGGTCCGTCCGCGGGTCGATCCCGGTCTTGCGACGCTCGTACTCGGCGGCCGCGCGATCGGCGCGCGGCGAGAACACGAGCAGCCCGAGCGCGCCCATCGGCAGGAACAGGGCGATGATGATGATCGCGCCGAGATCGCCACCGGGCCCGGGGTCTTCGGGACCGAGGATCGTCGCCAGGCAGACCCCGCCGATCGTCCAGAAGAGACCGGTCCATACCCAGAGGACGAGCGCGGAGTTCTGGGCCGGCCGGTCTGAACCGGGCGGCTTCCCGCGCCCGGCCCAGACCCCGGCGCCGATCAGCAGCGAGATCACGCCGGCGGGAATCGCGAGACCGAGGGCAGCGGTGCCGTCGGGGCATTCGCGCGCCACGACGTAGGGACCGCCCGACGCGCAGGTCCCGACCCCCAGAAGCTCCCCGACGCTGAATCCGATCAGCGCCAGCGCCGCGCTCATCAGCGCGGCACCGAAGAAGCCCCTGAGCACGTATCGCATCGCGTTCGCCCCCCGGCGGCCCGCGGGGCCTACTCGACCTTCGGGAACAGCGGCGGGATGCGCTCCGTCTTCGCGCCGCCCCCGCGCGACCCGAAACCCTCGATCTCGCGCGAGGACTCCCCGAGCGCGTCGAGCAATTGGGCCGAGCTCGATGGCATGAACGCGAGCAGCAACAGCGCCAGGGTCCGGACCCCCTCGGCGAGGTTGTAGAGCACGGCGTCGAGCTCGCCGGAGCGCGCTTCGTCCTTGGCCAGCACCCACGGCGTGCGCTCCTCGACGTAGCGGTTGAGCCGCCGGACGCGAGCCCAGATCGCCTCGAGCGCACCACTCAGTTCGGCCCGGTCGATCAGCTCAGAGACGTTCGCCTCGAGGCCGTCGAACCCGTCGTCGCCGTGCCGGAGGGCGTCGTCGGGCTCGTGGTCCGGCACGACACCGTCGCGGTAGCGATCCAGCATCGCGAGCGTGCGCGAGGCGAGGTTGCCCCAGTCGTTGGCGAGCTCGGTCTCGTACCGGGTCTCGAACCCGGCCGGCGAGACCGAGCCGTCGTGGCCGAAGGAGACCTCTCGCATGCAGTAGAAGCGCAGCGCGTCGGCGCCGAATCGATCGATGACCTCGTTCGGGTCGAGGACGTTGCCGAGCGACTTCGACATCTTCTTCTCGCCGAGCAGCAGGTAGCCGTGGATCACCATGCCGTCGGGCGGCGGGAGCTCGGCGGCCATCATCAGCGCGGGCCAGATCACGGCGTGGAACTTGAGGATGTCCTTGGCGAGGACGTGCAGGGTGGCCGGCCAGTAGCGGTCGGTCAGGTCCTCGCCCTCGCGCGCGAACGAGAGCGCCGTGTAGTAGTTCAGCAGCGCGTCGAACCAGACGTACATGCGCTGGTCCGGGGCCCACGGCAGTCGCAGACCCCAGTTCAGGTTCGGCCGCGAGAGCGAGACGTCGTTCAGCCCGCCCTCGATGAACGCCAGCGCCTCGTTGCGCCGATGGCGCGGCACGACGAAGTCGGGGCGCTCGGCGTAGAGACGCTTGAGGTCCTCCTCGAACGCCGACAGCCGGAAGAACCAGTTCTCCTCGCGCTCGCGCTCGAGCTCGATCTCGTGGATCGGACAGGTGTTGCCGGGACCGAGCTCGCGCTCGGTCTTGAAGTCGGCGCAGCGCGGGCAGTACCAGCCCTCGTAGACGCCTTCGTAGACGTGGCCGGAGTCGTAGACGCGCTGGATGACCTCGGCGACCCGGTCCATGTGGCGCGGGTCGGAGGTGCGGATGAAGAAGTCGTTCGTAGCCTCGACCGAAGCAGCCATCGCGGCGAACTTCGGCGCGTTGCGGTCGGCGAGCTCGCGCGGAGTTATGCCCTGGCGCTCGGCCGCCTGCTCGACCGGCTCGCCGTGCTCGTCCGTCCCGGTGAGGAAGAACGTGTCGTCACCGCGCTGGCGGTGATGGCGCGCGAGCACATCGGCGGCCATCGTCGAGTACGCGTGGCCGAGATGCGGCTCGCCGTTGACGTAGAAGATGGGTGTGGTGACGTAGAAGCTCATCGGCGGTCTGGGTCCAAGCTTGGCAGGGGTCGGAAGAGCCGCCCGGTCGAGCCGGTGTCAGCTCGACTCGGAATCGCTCGACTCGCCGCCACCCGAGCCGCCCGCATCGCCCTTGTCGCCCTTGCCTTCGCGGCGTTCCTGCCGCTCGGTCGGGTCGAGGTCGTTGAGCAGACGCCGGACCTTGGTCTCGCAGTCGGGCGCGAACGGAGGCACGACCTGGATCCCGACGTTGCCCTGCACGCTCGTCAGGACGAGCCCCTCCTTACGGTCGAGCGCTTCGGAGACCTCGTCGCCGTCGTTGAGCAGGCTCGGCTTGACCTCGCAGAAGATGTCGCCGTTCACGGCGAGGGTTCCCTGCACGTCCTCGAGCGAGAGCGCCTTCGTGATCTCCTCGTCCGAGTAGCTCCGCGACTCCTCCCCCCCGCCGCAGGCCAGGCCGGTGGACAGCACGAACGCCAGGACGAGGGCGAGCACCGACCGTCGAGCGCGACCACGTCGGCGGCGAAATGTGCCCTCCATCGAGCGGCAAGCTACCGGACCCGTGCGGACGCGAAATCCGTTGCTCGGCGCGCGGTGCCGGCGCATCCGTCCTCGGCCGGGCCTAGAACGACGAAGGGCGGCCCGTGGGGCCGCCCTTCGAATGCTTCCTCGCCTCGGGCGCCAGCGGCGCCGTCAGCCGGCCGGACAGGTACCCGGCCTCAACCTGCCTTGCAGGTCGACGACGAGGTCGCCGTCGCCTTGCGGCCGTCCTCGTAAGTGAAGACGCCCTTGATGTTGAACTTCTTGTCCGGGCACTTCGCCTGGACGTAGTTGCCCTTGCGGACCGTGGTCTCGAACCTGGTCAGCGACACGCCCGGGTTCTCCGGAATGCGCACATCGAGCACCTTGCCCTTGAGCGTCCCGGTGAGGACGTTGGTGACGGGCAGGTTGTTCAGCCGGACGTGGAGGAACAGCTTGCCGGCCCTCTTGGTGCCCTTGCCGTTGAACGCGGTCACCACGGCGCCCTGCTCGTTCGTCCCGCTGCCGACCTCGACGGTCGCGACGCCCTTACCGACCTGCGACTTGCCGCACGCCTTCTTGGCCTGCTCGGTCGTGGTGTTGGCGAGGTTCGCCTTGCAGACGGGCTTGCCCTTCGTATTGAACTTGAGGTCCTTGTCGAAGGTGATCACCGCGCGCTTGGCCGCCGGCGGACGCTCGTCGGGCTGATCCTCGAGCTGCAGGGTCGTGACGACCTTGATTCCCGCGTTCTTGAACTTCTTCTTCGACAGCTTCCCCGACACCGTGCCTTCGGTGGTCTGGACGATGTCGCCCGGCGCCGCCCAGGCGATGCCCGCCGTGAGAGCCGCCACGAGGATGGTGACGATCCCCACGGTTACGCGCTTGTTGCGCAAGATTCTCCTCCTTGGATTTGGTCAGTGGGCGGTGGAGCCGCAGCCCGCTCGCCCGCCCGACTTGAAACACGTCTCTCCCCCGCAAGTTTCGGCGCCGGCACCAAACCGTCCGACCCGTCCTCCAGCGGTGACCCGTACGCTACCGAGCCGATCACGGGAGCCTGCGGAAATGCTGGTAGTCGGTCGTTTCCTTCGGCTGCCCGACCGATCGATAGGGAGCCTGCTTCTTGCAGCGCGGCGCGTCGAGCGCACTCGTCGAGTCCTGGTCGTCGAACGAGTAGCGACGGAACAGCTCGTAGAACTGCTCCGGCGTGAAGGGCGTGCCGTCGATGTTGTTGAAGAACTCCGTCCGACTGGCGAAGTCGGGGTCGCCCGTGGCCTCGGCCTCCGATGGCAGGTTCGCCTCGAGCCCCGAGGTGCAATTGGACGTCAGGAAGCTCTCGAACCCCCCCTTTGCGATCTCCTCGGCACCCCCTGGTTGCACATAGGCATTGGTCCGGTTGATGCGCAGGCGACTCGGATAGGTCGCCATCGCCTCCGGGAGCAGGGGCGCCACAGTGCGCAGGTAGCGCGGCGAGCCGACCGTGTTCACCGCGTTCGTGGCCGACGAGACGTTGCCGAGCAGTCCGGTGATCTCTCGGCGATAGTCGCGCAAGCCGATCAGAATCGGGTTGAACTCGCGCATGAACGGGTCGAGGCGGGAGAGCGCCGGCGGCAGATCGTCGTCGAGCAACTTCCGAAGCGCGGGGAATCCGGGCCGCGAGGCATTTATCGAGCCGCGCAGACCCTGGAGGAATCCGGTCAGGTTCGGCGCCAGGTCGCCCGTCGCAACGAGTGTCGGGCTCAGCTGGCGAGCCGATGGGCGCAGCTGCGTGATCAACGGGTCCGTGTCGACGGAGAACCGCTCGAGCCTTGACAACGTCAGTCGAGACTCGTCGAGGAAGGTCGGAAGCGCCTCGAAGAGCGCGCGGATCTCCCCGTCGCGGGCCGCGGTGGTCGCGAAGACCTGGTTTGCGTTCTGGATCAGGCCGCTGAGTTGACCCTGGCGTTCGGAGAGGGCGTCGAAGGTTTCGCCGCCATCACGGACGAGCCCACGTAGAGCCACTCCCTGGGAGTCGAGCAGGCGCAGTGTGTCAGTCGCTTCGACCGCGAAGGGCTCGAGGTTGCCGATCGCGGCGGAGAGGTCCTGTCCACGACCGCCGAACGCGATCGCGGTGCCCTGCATCCAGTTCTGAAACGACTCGCGGGTGGGCTCGTCGAAAGCCCTGAGGACCTCGTCGAGCTGAACCGACTCGGCGACCTGGGCGGAGGGCAACGCCCCGCCTTCGGGCAACATCGCTCCTTCGGAATCGCCCGGCGAGAGTTCTACGTACGTCTCGCCGAGCAAGGTCTTCGTGCGAAGCGTCGCTTCCGTGTCCTTCGGAATCGGGGCGTACTGCGCGTCGAGCTCGATGACGGCGTCGGCCAGCCCCTCGTCACCGAGGGTGATGTCTTTGACCTTGCCTACCGAGACCCCGGAGATCCGGACGTCGGACTCGGTGGCGAGCTGCGTCGCTTCATCGAAGGGGACCTCGAAGCGATACCCCTCGGACTTCAGCGGCACCCCGCCGCCGAAGGCGATCCAGAGGAACAGCGCCAGTCCGAAGCAGGAGATCGTGAAGCCGATCGCGATCAGGATCCGGACGAGTGTGGGAGAGCGTGTTTCCATCAGGGACCTACGAACGGCTCGCAGTAGGGAGCTTCGGACCTGGTCGTATTCGAGACCAGGTTGAGTGTCTGGAGCTGCGGGACCGAGAAGGTCGTGAGCTCGGCCTGGAGGGCGGTGAAGCAATCGACGGCGACGAGGCCGCGCCGCAACGGTCCCATGCCGTCCTGTAGCTGGAAGATGGCGTTCGTGTTGTGGTTGAACCAGGCCAGCCAGAACCCGTAGCCCTCCTCGCGACCGGGCGGGTTGTAGGCGAGCGCGTTGGTCAGCTCGTTCAGGTTCGAGAAGCCTCCGCTCAATCCGCGGGTCGACTTCTGCAGTGGCTCCGAGATCTGCGTCAGGTGGCGGATCGGGGTGCGGACATCGCGCGTGAACGGCCGGATCTGATCGCGGATCGGGCCGACCGTCTTGCGCAGGAAGGGGCGTGCAGCACGCAAGCCCGGGCCGAGCGCCCGGGCCGCGGGGATCAGCCGGCGAAGCGCCGGAGTCGCCGTCGTCGCCAGCTGATCGGCCGACTCGAGCGCACCGCGGGTCGCCCGGAGCGCGGACGGGAAACGTGCGAGTGACTCGCGGAGGTTCGCTTCCTGATTGGCGAAGGCCGACATGGCGTCGTTCGAGTCGGTGACGAAGCTCGCAAGCTCCTGGTCGTTGGCGGCGAGCTCTTCGGAGATCGCGCGGAAGTTCGTCATCACGCGTGCGATGTTCGCCCGGCGCTTGGCGAGTGCCTTGTTGACCGTCCCGAGGTCGCGAGCCAGCGGCGCGAGCCGCTTCAGGCCCTGCGACAGCCGCTCGGGGTTCTTGCCCTCGAGCCCCTCGGCCGAGGCCTGAAGCAGGAGCTGGACGTAGGCGCGGGTGTCGCCGTCGAGCGAGGCGAGGATCTGATCGAAGTTGACGTTCGGCTCGGTGTTGGCGATCGGGACGGTGAAGCCCTCCTCGACCGGATCACCCTCCTTGCCGGGATCGAGCTCGAGGGTCATGTCCTGCAGACCCGTTCGCGGACGCAGCAGGATCGTCGCGTCCGGGTGGATCAGATCGGCGTACTGCTCTTCGACCTCCATCGTCACGACCGCTTCGCCCTCGATGAGCTCGACCTCGGTCACGTCGCCCGCCTTGATGCCGGAGATGTTCACCGTCTGGCCCTGCCCGGGGGTGACGGCCTGGGCCGAGCTCATCTCGGCCTTGATCTCGAAGCGCTCCTCGCCGAGCAGCGGGAACCACTCGGGGAACGAAGCGCGCTGCTGAGACAGGATGAAGATCGTCACGACGGTGCCGAAGGCGAGCAGGGCGAGGATCGCCGCGAAGTCACCGAGGTGTTCTCGTACGGCCCGCTTCACGGTCCCACCGCCTCTGGCATCGGCGGTCCGATGTCCCCGGGCAGGTCGCCCGCGCCCACACCGTTCACGTTCGGGAGCGGATTCGTGAAACAAGAGACATCCGGGCGGTACGGAGGTGCCTCGGGCGTGAAGCGGGGTCGCGTACCGACCGGATCCGTCTGGACGTTGGAGAAGACGTCGGCGGTGCCGGTCGAACCTCCGCTCGGCGGGGCGGCCTGGGCCAGCACTCCGCCGCCACCCGCGTTTGCACGCAGGTAGGGCCCGTTCCCGTCAAAGCTCGCGCTCTCGCCCGCCTGGTTGACGAGCGCGTAGAGGAACTCGCTGTAGTTCGATTCTCCCGTCGTATACGGATAGGCGCCACCGGCGTCGTCGACCACGATGTCGCCGGTCGGAATCAGGTTCTCATCGACGCACCGCGAGAAGTCCGTCAGCTCAGGGAACAGTCGCTGCGAAACGACGACCGACTTGGCAAGACCCGGCGTTCCGCGCTCGAGCAGCTTCGCAAGGCCGCCGAGCTCGCGGTTCGAAAGCAGCGGGCGCGCCTGGCGTAGCCACGGGTTGCCGGCGCTGATGGTGCCGGGTAGCGCGCGGAGGCTTGGTTCGAGCTCACGCGAGAACGCTCGCAACGGCGGGAAGCTCGTATTCAGGTTGATGAGAGCCGGCTCGGCGGTCTCCAGCGTCGGTTGCAGCTCGGCCAGGGTTGCTCGCAGGTTCTCCTGCTCGGTGGCGAGCGCGCCCGTCACGGTGTTGAAGTTGGTGATCAGCCCCTGGAGGTCCTCCTCACGCTCGCTCAGGGCTCCGAAGACCGTCGCGTTTGCCTTGATCAGTCGCGACAGGTCGTGAGGCTCGTTGCCGAGGAGCGCCTGGTTGACGATCGATGTCGTCTTGCCCGCCGGCCCGCCGTACTTGAACCCCTTGTTGATCGTCTCGGCGAGCGTCAGGCCTCGGAACTCGGGGTCCTGGGTTCTGTCCTGCTTCGAGCTCGGACGCTCGTTCAGTGCAGCGCCGAACCCGTCGAGCGACTTCTGGAGATCGCGCCGCGAGCTCGCCTGCAGCGCGGTCAGGACCTCGTCAATCTGGACCGCGGTGGTCGTCTGAGTCACCGGAATCTTGCCGCCGTCCGGCAGGTCGGGCGCGGTCGGGCTCCCGGGCGTGAGCTCGAGGAAGAAGTTGCCTTCGAGGAACAGCCGCGGGCGGATCTCAACCGTTGCGTCCTCGTGAAGCGGCAGGCCCTCGTCGTCGACGGTGAAGGTGACCTCCGAGGTCTCGCCTTCCAGCTCGATGTCGGTGACCTCACCGACATTCACGCCGGCGATGCGTACCGGAGCGCTCGAGCGCAGCGTCGTCGCGTTCTCGAACACCGCGGTCGCCTGATAGCCGGGGCCGACGAACGGGTTGTTCTTGAAGAACGCGAGGTAGCCGACGATGGCCAGAGCGATGACGACGAACAGTCCGACGACCCACCGCTTGGTCATCGACGCGCCGCGCGGGTCGAGATGCGGGTTCGGCGCCTTCTGCGGGCGGGGACTCATCCTCCGGAGCCTCGGGTCGAAGGCATCTCCGTGCCTTGGTTGCCTGGCACGTTGCCGATCACTTGACGGCCGAGCAGATAGGGCTCGCGACCAGCCTCACACTCGCGCGTCTGGCCGGGCGCGGCGGTGTTCGGATACGGGTTGTAGTGCAGGAAGTTGCCTTCCTCGCCGCCCCCGTCCGCGCTTCGCGCGGAATAACGCCCGAGACTGTCGGGTCCCTCCGGGCCCGCGAACGGGATGAATTGCTGGAAGGTCCCGAGGCTGTTGCGGCGGCTGTAGACCTCCTTGATGTTGCGCGCAAGGATGCCGCCGTAGTTGCAAACGGTTTGCGCCGGCGTGACGAAGGCGAGAACGCGCTTGAGGATCGAGTTCGTCTGCTCGAGCCGATTGATGCCGGCGCGAGCGCCGCTGTCGTCGTTGAGGCGTTCGAGAGCGCGCGCCGTCTTCGGGAGTTGGCGGTTGAACGCCGGTGCGCGCAGCAGCACCGAGGAACCGAGCTCGAGCGAGCGCGAGATCGCCGGGCCGTTCTCGCGGAACGCCCGTGCGCCTGGTCGTAGGTCGGCAAAGAGACGCGCGCTGTTATCGAGGAACGGCCGGATCGTCGGCATCGTCGTCTGAACCGTTCGCAGCGTCGGCGGCGATTTCGAGATCGAGTCCTGGATGTAGGGAATCGAGACGTCGGCGAACGCTGCGAAGGTCGTGTCGAGGTTGACGAAGGCCTCCGCCTGCTCCTGGGCGACGGGCGCGACCTCGGCCGCCGTCTGAGCCAATGCCTGAAAGAAGGGGCCGAGGCGCGTGTCGTCGCTCGACAGATTCGCCATCACCGGCCGCAGCGGGTCGAGCGTGTCGGGAAGGACACCGAACAGGCGGTTGAGGTCGGGGCCTCGACCGGCGATCGCGCTGCCGAACTCGAGCAGATTGCCCTGGATCCCCGCCCGCGTCGGTTCGTCGAATGTGTTGAGCACCTCATCGAGCTCGACGGGCTCCGGACGCGCCTGGCTGACCGGGATGATCGACCCTCGCTCCCACCCCTCCTCGGAGTCACCGGGCACGAGCTCCAGATACTTCAGTCCGAGCGCTGAGCGCGAGCGGACCATGTAGGTCGAATCCTTAGGAAGCGGCTGGATGTCGCGGTCCAGTTCGAGGTCGAGCTTGGCGGTCGCGGAGCCGTCCTGGTGGGCCTGCGGAGTGATTCGGACGACCTGGCCGACCCGAACCCCCCCGACCCGCACCTCGTTGCCGGGCACGAGCGTCTCGGCGTCCGGAACCTCGGCCGAGAGCGTGTAGGTCGGAACGAACGGCAGCCCGCTGTTCGCGTTGTAGGCGAGGAAGACGGCCAGGGTCGTGATCAGCACGGTCACGGCACCGATCAGAGTCGGACTCGCCTGGAATCCGCTACGCCGGCGCATCACGAGCCGCCCATCAGGTAGTCCATGAGCAGGTCCGCCTCGCGAGCGCTCGCGGTCGTCGCGCCGCCCGCCTCAACCTGCTCGGCCTCAGTTCCGTCCTCGGAACCGGCCTCAGGCTCTCCCTCGGGCTCGTCGACCGTGCCGTCGTCGTCGGGGTCCTGCGGCATCGGCGGAGTCTCGGTCTCCGGCTCGGGCTCCAGTTCCGCCGCGGGACCGTCGGGCGCCTCGATCTCGCTTCCGTCGCCAAGGCCCCCCAGGGCGGTGGCAGCGTCCTCGACACCGAGGGTCTTGATGCTGGCCGGCGCAGACGCGGTCGACTGGGCCAGGTCGAAGCGTCCACCCTCGCAACCGGTGAACGGCCGGGGCTGGTACTCGAGACAGTTCGTGATCACCAGGACTGCGCGGAAGTAGTGCCCGAAGTCGTCGTAGCCATTTGCTGAGCCGGCCCCGTTGTAGATGAACTCGAGCAGATTCGGGTAGGCGTCCTGACGGTTGAGCGAGCCCAGCAGCGACTTCAGGTCCCCCGCCGGCCGTTGAGTCGCAGTTGCGAGGTTGCGGATATCGCGGATCACCGGGTCGGCGTTGTTGAGCGGCTCCGTCGTGCGCTCCGAGGCCTCGCCGAGCGAGCGCAGCGCCGGGGTCGCGGCACGCGAGAACGGACCAAGCGCCTGGCTCGTTCGAACGAGGCTCGGCGCGGCGGCGGCGAAGTCGGCGAGCGTCGGGCGCGCTTGGTCGGAGAAGTTCTCGAGCCGGCGCATCGTGAGCGTCACCTCGTCGAGCGCCGGCGGCAGCTCGACGAGCCCGGCCTCGATGTCGTCGCGGCGCTCGGCCGCGGCGGCTGCGGACTGCTGGGCGTTGCGGATGAACCCGGTCAGCCTCTCGCGCTCGGCGGCGAGCGGCTCGAGCGAGGCGTCGGAGTCCTCGGCGAGCTGGGAGAGCGTCTGGTTCTGCTCGGCGAGGATCGCCAGGACCTCGTTGGTCTGGCGAAGCGCGGGGCTCGTGCGCCGGATCGTCTCGTTGAGCTCGTCGCCGCGGGTCGCGAAGCCGGCGCCGAGATCATTGAGGATCAAGCGAAAGCGGTCGGCGTAGGACTCGCGCATGATGTTGTTGACCAGGTCGAGGTCGACGGCCTTGCCGTTCTGCTCGATGGGCAGCAGGTACTGGCCCTCGCCCGGCTCGCCCTCGCCGATCCTCTCGAGCGGTGGCGGCGGCTCGACCCCGGCGGCGCGCGGACGGGTCGGATCGCACTCGACGAACTTCTCGCCGATGAACGACTGCGGGCGGATGATGCACGTCGCGTCCTGGCGGAAGTCCTGGAAGGCCTCATCCTCGATCCTCAGCACGACGACGGCCTTGCCCGGGTCGGGCGAGCCGTCGGCGTGAACGGCCTCGGTCTCGTTCGTGATTCCGACGTCCGAGATCACGCCGACCTTGGCTCCGGCGACTCGGACCTCCTCATCGGGGACGACGAAGCCGCCGTTGTCGAAGATCGCGCGGACGTAGTAGCCCTCGCCGTCGCCGACCTCGGCGTCTCGCGAGCCCTGCGCGACGACGAACAGGCAGATCGCCGCGATCAGCCCCGCGGATATGAGCAGCGCCCGTCTCATGGCCCTGGCGGCACCTGCGACGGCTCGCAGAGTCCTGCGAGGTTGCCATCGTCGAGAAACGGATTCGATCCATCGGATGCTGGCTGCGTCCCCGCGCCGGGACAGCGTTCGAACGGTCCGAAGTCGTTCACGTCATAGGCGTCGAAACCGTCCAGCTGGTCGGAGTCGCTGATCGGCTCGAGATCGCCCGTGCCGGGGTCGTAGTCGAACAGGTTCGCGCCCGCCGGGGCCACGCGCCCGAAGTGACCATCCGCGTCGTAGTAGGCGAAGACCTGGCCGAGGTGCGCGATCGTCGCCGTGAGCTCAGGCGTGTATGGCCGCGTCTGCTCGACCGTCGGCTGCGACTCGTCGAGCGCCGCGATCAGTCGCGGCGTCAGCTTCCCGGCAAGGCGCTCGGTCTTCGGCAGCGCGTTCAGAGTGTCGGTCAGGTCGTTGTTGGCGCCCGAGCGGTTGAAGACGTTCTGGAGCGAGTTGAACACCGGCACCGCGTCCTGGGCCACCGGGCGTAGTCGTCCCAAGAACGGCGCCAGGTTCTTCGTCGCCGGCTTTGCGGTCTCGACGAGCGGCTCGAGGTCGTCGAGCGTGAACCGCAGGTTCAGGAAGGTCGTGTTCGCCTGGCGAAGCACGGGCGGCAGCAGCTCGAGGTCGCGGTCGAGGGCCGCGTTCTCCTGCGCGATCGCGCCGAGCGCGGCGTTCGAGTTCGCGATCAGCGACGAGAGCTCGTCGCGGCGCTCGGCGACGGCGTTGAAGACGCTCGAACTCGATGCGAGGAAGTCCGAGAGCGCCTGCTGGTCGCGGTTGAGCTCGGCGAGCAGGTTGCGCGTCGAGACGATGCCCGGGTTGAGGAACTTGTAGGTGCGGTTGGCCTCCTCGAGGTTCCCGGTGTAGACCGTCCCGAAGCCGCCGATGAAGTTCTGGAGGCCCTTCCGGGTCTTGGCGTCGAACGTGTCGAAGAGCTGGTCGACGTCGACCGGGGCCGTCGTCTCGTCGCCCGACAGCACCGCGCCGTCCTTGAGCTCCGGCGCGTTGTTCGGACCCATGGTCAGGGCGATGTAGCGGTTGGCGATCCCCGAGAGCGAGGTCGCGCGGATCACCGCGGTGGTGCCCTCGTGGAGCGGCTCGTCGGTCGTGATCGAGACCTCGGCCTGGGCGTTGTCGGAGAGCTCGATTTCGTCGATGATCCCGACCGGCTGTCCGGCGACCAGGACCTCGTTGCCGGTCACGAGCTGCCCGCCGTTCTCGAACATGAGCTTGTAGCGGTGACCGGGATCGCCACCCAGAAGCAACAGGACGATCACCGCGGCGACCGCGACGAAGGCGAGGACGGCGATCAGGCGCGCAAGCCGCGGACCCCGTGACGGGCCTTCAACTCGCGAACTCCCCGCTTCCACCTCTAGCCGCTCTCTCCCTCGAAATGAGCGAGAGGAGCGCACCCCGGAAACGCTCTGCTTCCGGCATCACTCCCCTCCCCTGGACGCGAGATGCTAAACGGTGGATGACCCGAATGGGTGGATTTGGCTTGGGATGAGCGATTAACCCTCGGTTAAACGCTGCAGTTCGCCTTGGTGGACGGTACGTCGAACGGGCTGTTTCCGGAGTCGTAGTTGCGAGTGGATCGCAACTAGCGCCGTGGGTCCCTTCCAGTCAGCTCGCGGTAGAGATCGTTCGGACGCGCGCCCGTGAGGCTTGCGACCACCTGCGCCGCGGCGCGGGGCTTCGCGCCGGCCGTGACGAGCCGGCGGAGCGCATCGACCGCCAGTGCGTCGGTGCCTCCGGCCGCTCCCTGCGCGTCGCCGGGGCCGATCACGACGACGATCTCCCCGCGCGCACCGTCGCGGAACGAGCGCGCGAGCTCGGCAAGCGATCCGCGCCGGACCTCCTCGTGGAGCTTCGTCAGCTCGCGGCAGACGGCGGCCGGGCGGTCGGGCGCGAGCGCCGCGAGCGCGGTCAGCGACTGACCGATCCGTCGCGGCGACTCAAAGGCGATCGTCGTCGAATCATTGCGGAGGATCCGCTCGAGCTCGCTCTCTCGCCGCGGCAGGAAGCCTTCGAATCGCCAGCGGTCCGGCGGCAGTCCCGAGGCGACCAGCGCGGTGACGACCGAGGAGGGTCCCGGCAGGACCTCGACCGGTAGGTCGCGCTCGATGCAGGCGCGGATCAGCGGATAACCGGGGTCGGAGACCGCGGGCATGCCGGCGTCCGAGACGAGCGCCACCTGCGCGCCCCGCTCGATCTGCTGCGCGATCTGGGTCGCACGACCCACCTCGTTCTGGTCGTGATTGGAGACAAGTCGGGCATCACGGCCGACCGCGAGCCGGTCGAGCAGCAGTCCCGTACGGCGCGTGTCCTCGCAGGCGATGATGTCGGCCTCCGCGAGGGTTCGACGGACCCGGGGCGGAAGATCCTCCATGTTGCCGATTGGGGTCGGGCAGACGACGAGGCGGCCGGCCACCTACGACGCCTCGGCCTCGAGGTGCTCGAGCGCCATCAGCGCCGCGCCGACCATGCCCGCGTCCGGACCGAGCTCGGCGGGCACGACCGGTGTTTCGTCCTGCGGCGGCAGCGCGCGCTCGCGCAGCTCGCGGCGTGCCGGCTCGAGAACCAGGTCCCCGGCGGCCATCACGCCGCCGCCGACCGCGAAGAGACCGGGCTCGAAGACGTTGGCGAGGCTCGTCAGCGCGGCCCCCAGCTTGCGGCCCGCCTCGGCGACGACCGCGGCCGCGATCTCGTCGCCGCCGAGCGCCGCCTCGATCACGGCCTTCCCGTCGATCTCGCCGCCGGCCTCGAGAATCTCTCCGAGCGCGCCGGAGCGCTCGCGCTCGGCGGCCGCGAGCCCGTCACGGGCGATCGCCGTCCCCGACGCGAAGGTCTCGATGCAGCCGCGCGAGCGGCACGCGCCCTGACAGGGCGGCCCGTCGAGGTCGACAATGACGTGGCCGAGCTCGGCGCCGCCGCCGGAGCTGCCGCGGAACACTTCGCCACCGACTATCAGCCCGCCGCCGATCCCGGTGCCCAGGGTGAGGATGACGGCGACGTCGCTGCCGCGCGCGGCGCCGAAGCGGTGCTCGGCGAGGGCGGCGACGTTGGCGTCATTGTCGATCAGGACCGGAAGGCCGAGGCGCTCGGAGAGCAGGTCGCGGATCGGCACGTCCTTCAGCGGCAGGTTGACGGCCTGGATCGCGATGCCGCGCTCCCAGTCGAGCGTGCACGGGATGCCGAGCCCCACCGCCTCGGCCTCGGGAACCTCCTCGATCGCGGCCTCGAGCGAGGTCGCGATCGTCTCGATCAACTCGTCCTGGGTGTGGCCCCCGGAGGGCTTCGTCGAGCGGTGAAGCTCGGAGCGCTCGGAATCGAGGGCGCCGACGAGCATCTTCGTGCCGCCGAGGTCGGCGCCGATCGCGACCGTCATCGCCGGCGGTCCATGCCCTGGTTGATCTCGTCTTGTGCGGCGTTCACGATCCTGCCCTGACCCGGTCCGCTCCTGCGCTCCGCCCCCGCTGCCGGAAGGTGGAGACGGACCCGGCTCGTATTGATAGCCAATGGCCGACGACGAACAGCGACGCCCACCCGACTACAAGGTCTACCGCTCCCGGCGGGGACCGCTCGGTGGCCTGCGCGATTCGGTCTCGGGACTGGGTGAGCGCTTCCGCGGCTCGAAGGGCGAAAAGGGCGGCGAGGAGCCCAAACGAGGGTCGCGCGAGCCCGGCCGGGCCAAGCCCGAGCGCTCGCGCCCGCCGGTGCGAAGAATCCTGAAATGGGCCGGTCTCGCGGCGCTCGGCTGGCTCCTGCTCAGCATCCTCGCCTTCGGTGTCTCGGCGACGATCCAGAAGGGGAAGCTCGCCGACGGCGTCACCGACGAGCTCGGCGGGGGCCCGCTGATGCTCGCCAGTCCGCAGACGATCCTCGTCCTCGGCACCGACATCCGCCCGCCCGGCTTCGGCAGCGACGCCGAGGTCGAGAGCGAGGCCTGCCGAGAGGCGGTGAGCAGCGGCGAGGCCAACGACGAGAGCTGCACGACCGGGCCGTTCCGATCCGACACGATGATGCTGGTTCGCGCCGGCGGCGGTGTCTTCCGCAAGCTCTCGATCCCGCGTGACACGGTCGCCGAGATCCCGGGCGTCGGCGTCGACAAGATCAACGCCGCCTACGCGAACGGCGGCGCCGCGCTCGCGGCCGAGACCGTCGAGGGGTTCACGGGCACGCCGGTCGACCAGGTGGCGATCCTCGACTTCGACGGCTTCCGGCGCTTCATCGATTCGCTCGGCGGGATCGAGGTCGACCTCGACACACCGGTCTGCTCGACGGTCTCCGGCGGCGCCTTCAACCTCAACCTCGACAAGGGCACGACCGAGCTAGACGGCTTCAAGGCGATCACGCTGGCGCGGACGCGTTCGAACTCGTGCGGCGAGGGCCAGTTCACCGGCACCGACCTCGAGCGCGAGGGCTTCCAAGCCGCCATCCTCGACGGGATCAAGGGCAGGCTGACCGACCCACTCCGCCTCCCCTACAACTTCATCAAGGGGCCGTTCATCGGCTGGAACGCACCGAAGGCGATGGTCTCGAGCATGGGCGGACTGACGATGCCCCAGGTCGCGATCGCGGCGGCCACGGGTAGCGGCGACTCGATCGTCATGGTCCCCGACTCGCTCGACCCGCTGACGTTCTCCCAGGAGGAATGCGAGCGTGCCGTCGAGGAGTTCCTCGGCAAGGAGCCGCCCGAGACGCCCGGCTGCTCGCCGGGCTAGCGCTGAGCGGCGGTCAGTCCGAGCTCGAGGAGCTGCTCGAGCCGCCTGAACTCGAGCCGCTCGAGCTCGAGCTCGAGCTGGACTTCGACTTCGACTTGTCGCTCGACCCGGAATCCCCGTTTCCGGAGGACGACGAGGAGGAATCGCTCGAGCTGCTCGATTCCGACGAGCTCTTCGACCCACCGTCGGCCGCCAGCTTGCCCTTGCGGGCGTAGTCGGTCGTGTAGAAGCCGGAGCCCTTGAAGTGGATCGCCGGGGCGCGCAGCACGCGGCGCGCCGGGGCGCCGCAGACCTCGCACTCGGTCAGCGCGTCCTCAGACATCGACTGGAGGGTCTCGAAGGTGTGGCCGTTGTCGCAGCGGTACTCGTAGATCGGCATCTGAGCGCGTGAGTATCGCAAGCCGGGCGCGGGGCGCCGAGTCGTCAGGCCGGTGATCCACGAGCTCGCGGGAGCGCGTACGATCCGCGACCGCGCCCACTGAGGGGCGTAAGGGGGAGAGAGCCGGGAGGGCCGTTTGATGTTCAGGGGTTCCGTCACTCGCCGGATCGCGGCGACGCTCGCGATCGCTTTCGGCTGCCTCGCGCTGCCGGCGGCCGCCTCCGCGGAGTTCGCGCCGACGAACGTGCAGGTGACGCCGGACAGCACCCAAGCCGGCTCGAACTCCGACCTGCGCATCCAGTTCACCTTCAGCGACCCGGACGAGCAGGTCAAGGACCTCATCGTCGGCCTGCCGCCCGGTCTGATCGGAAACCCGACGGTGCCGGAGACCTGCAGCGCGGCGCAGCTCAATTCCGATGCCTGTCCCGCCGCGAGCCAGGTGGGCACGGTCACCACCGGGGTGACCGCCTACCCGACGGACCCGCTTCCGGTGCCGGTGCCGTTGAGTGTCGACGGGTCGATCTACAACTTCACGCCGCAAGCGGGTGAACCGGCCCGGTTCGGCATAGTCCTCCGGCCCGTCGGCGGACTGCTCGGAAAGATCACCCTCCAATCCGGCGTCGGACTGCGTGACGACTTCGGCCTCGACACGATCCTGACCAACCTTCCGACCGAGTCGAACGGTCTCCGGACGGACATAACCTCGATGGACCTGACGCTGAACGGGTCTGTTCACGGTGGCGGCTTCATTCGCAAGCCGACCTCGTGCGCCGCACACAGCGTCCGGGTCACGGCGAACTCCTACGACAGCCCCGAGCCGCGAGCGGCGACCGCCAGCTTCGCGACTACGGGGTGTGACCAGCTCGAATTCACGCCCGAGTTCGCCGCGTTCGCAAAGACGGAGGGTCCGGACGACCGCACGGTCGAGACCACGACGCAGATCAAGCAGACGCTCGAGGAGGCAGGACTGCGAACAGCGAAGGTGATCCTGCCGCCTGCCTTCGGACCGAACACCGCCCGACTGCTGCCCCAGAACTCTTGCGGCGAGGACGCGTTCGAGCAGGGCGACTGCCCCGCCAGATCTCGCGTCGGCGGCGCGGTTGCCGAGACGCCCGTGCTGGACGAGTCGATCTCAGGCGACGTCTTCGTCGTGGACCCGGACCCGGAGGCGGACCCCGACGTCACATCCGGACAGCCGCGTCTGGGTCTCGACCTTCGGGGGCCGTTGAATCTTCGCCTGCTCGGCCAGTTCATCATCCAGCTCGAGCCGCGGATCGGGGTCGGAGTCGTGTTCGACGACCTCCCCGATATCCCGATCTCGAACTTCGAGCTGACGTTCGACGGCGGCCCGAATGGACTCAACACGACCGCCGAGGACATCTGTGGGCCGCAGCCACCCGTCTTCGACCTGACCTTCGACTCCTACTCAGGTGATCGCGAGACCTTCTCGCAGGATGCCGAGACCGAGTGCGGCGGCGGACCGCCCGTCGGCCGCTCGAAGGCGCGGGCGCGGCTGACCGACGCGAAGCGCCCCGCGCTGCAACTCGGCGCCAGGGATCGGGCCGGGATCAAGCGGGCGACGTTCGCGATGCCGAAGCGCCTGCGATTCACCAAGGAGCGGAGCGCCGTCAGGGCGCGGACGGGGAACGGGCGGCCGGCGAAGTTCGCGCTGAGCAAGCGCGCGATCATCGTCAGGGCCACCGACGCTCGCTCGCTCCGCGTGCGCGTCAAGAACTCGGGGCTGCGGCTGAAGGGATCGCCCGGGAAGATCCGCGGCAAGCGCGTCACGGTGACGATCCGCCGGGACGGCGGCGGCACGACCTCGCTCAAGGCGCCGATCCGCTGAGCCGCCTCCGAGCCGCGCATATAGCCTCGAACCGGTGAGCACAGAAGCGCCGCAGGCCGACACATCGAAGGACCCGACACTCGACGAGGTCGTGGCGCTGTGCAAGCGCCGCGGGTTCATCTTCCCCTCGTCGGAGATCTACGGCGGGGTCGGCTCGACCTACGACTTCGGCCACTACGGGGTCCTGCTCAAGAACAACGTCAAGGCCGAGTGGTGGCGGGCGATGCTGACCGAACGCGACGACATCGTCGCGCTCGACTCGGCGATCATCCAGCACCCCCGCGTCTGGGAGGCATCGGGCCACCTCGACGGCTTCTCCGACCCGCTCGTCCAGTGCCTCGGCAAGTGCAAGCGGCGCTGGCGCGAGGATCACCTGCGCGAGGCGATCGCCGAGGAGGGCGGCGACCCCAACGGCGAGATCCACTGCCCGCAGTGCGGCGGCGAGCTCTCGGAGCCGATGCAGTTCAACCTGATGTTCGAGACCCACGTCGGCCCGGTCGCCGACTCGGGCTCGGTCGCCTACCTGCGCCCCGAGACCGCCCAGGGCATCTTCATCAACTTCAAGAACGTGCTCTCGTTCGCGCGCAAGAAGCCGCCGTTCGGGATCGCCCAGATCGGCAAGTCGTTTCGAAACGAGATCACGCCCGGCAACTTCATCTTCCGCACGCGCGAGTTCGAGCAGATGGAGATGGAGTACTTCGTCCCGCCGGGCGAGGCCCAGCACTGGCACGAGCACTGGATGGAGGCTCGCAAGCAGTGGTATCTCGACCTCGGGATCCGGCCCGACCACCTGATCCTGCGCGCCCACGGTGCCGACGAGCTCTCGCACTACTCGAGCGGCACCTCGGATGTCGAATACCTGTTCCCGATGGGCTTCTCCGAGCTCGAGGGGATCGCCAACCGCGGCGACTTCGACCTCACCCAGCACACGAAGTTCTCCGGCGAGAAGCTCGAGTTCTTCGACCAGAACTCCGGTGAGCGCTACACGCCGCACGTGATCGAGCCGGCCGCCGGTGTCGACCGCGCCGCGCTGGCGTTCCTCGTCGACTCCTACGAGGTCGAGGACCTCGGCGAGGGCAAGAGCCGGACCGTCCTGCACCTGCACCCGCGGCTCGCGCCGGTCAAGGCGGCCGTCCTGCCGCTCGTCAACCGCGACGGGATGCCCGACAAGGCGCGCGAGGTGTTCGAGCAGATCCGCAGGGTCGTCCCCGCGGAGTTCGACCAGGGTGGATCGATCGGCAAGCGCTACCGCCGCCAAGACGAGATCGGGACGCCATGGGGGATCACCGTCGACGGCCAGACCCTCGAGGACGACACGATCACGCTGCGCGACCGCGACTCGCTCGAGCAGACGCGCGAGCCGATCGAGGGCCTCGCCGAGCGGCTCGCGCTACGGCTCCACGAGAGCTGGACGAGCCCGAAGCCCGTCGCCTAGCCCCGCGACCAGCACGACGCCGAGCAGCACCGCGAACACCGCGACGCAGCCGGCGAGGTGCCAGGGCCAGTCGACGAGGTTCGCGAAGCCGAAGCAGAGGACGCCCCAGCCGGCCAGCAGCCCCACCGGGCTGCGGCGCGCGCGCCAGACGGCCACGCCGCAGGCCGCGTAGAGGGCGATGACGAGGGCGGTGCCGAGCAGGCCCAGCTCGGCGAAGGACTCGAGCGGCAGCGAATGCGCGTAGAGCGCGTAGGACGCGCCCTGCTCGGCGGCCGCGAGCGAGTACGAGCCGGCGCCCCAGCCACCCAGCGGCCGTTCGGCACCGGCGGCCAGCGCGGCACTCCACTGCTCGGTTCTCCCGTGGGTGATCCCGCCGTCGCCCTCGACGCCGACGGGCTCGGCGGCGCCCTCGGAGCTGATCCCCGCGGCCAGTCCGACCACGACGAGGGCGACCGCGGCGGCGAGGACGGTCGCGACCGGCCGGCCCCGACCCGGTCGGGACTCCGGGGCCACGCGATCGGCCGGCCCGCTGGTCGGCGCGATCCCCGCGACCACCGTCGCCACGAGCGACGCGACGAGCACGATCGCAGCGAGCGTCGCGATCCTCGCCGCGTCGCCCTCGGTCGCCGCCACGCCGAATCCCGTCGGACCGCCGAGCACGAGAGCGGCCACCGCGCCGGCGCCGATTGCAGCGGACCCGATCGCGCCGGCCGCCCGGCGCTCGACGCCGAGCGGGCGCGCCAGGACGAAGACGCCGACCAGCGCCGTGAGGCCGAGCGCCACCCCCAAGCGAGCGTCCGACAGGCCCAGCGAGACCGCCAGAACGGCGGTCGCCGCGCTCGCGAGAGCGACACGCACACGCGACCCCTCGCCAGCCCTCGGCCTCGCCCCCCACGCCACCGCGATCGGCAGCGCGGTGACGCAGAGCAGGGCGAGCGCGGGCGAGTACTCGAACGTTCCGCCGGGGCGCCAGCCGCCGCCGAGGCGCTCGGCGAACGGTTCGTCGCGAAGCAGCGAGGCGACCGAGCCGAACGCCGCCTCGGCGACAGCGATCGCGACGACGAAGCCGAGCAGGAGCGGACCGCGCCGACCGGCGACGGCCGCTGTCGCGAGCGCCAGCGCCGCCGTGGCGAGGACGACCGCCCCGGCGCGGACCGCGGCGCCGGGATCGACCTCGGTCCACCCCGCGCTCGCCAGCGTGAGCAGCCCGAGCGCGGCGAGGACGGTCGGCGCCCATCCGCCGGCGGCTACTCGGAGCGCATCACGCGAGCCGAATGCCGCCAGCGCGAGCGCGGCGAGCGACAGCGCCACGAAGACCCACTGCGAAACCGGCGTGAACCCGCCCCGGACGACGATCGGCGCCGCGAGAGCGGCGCCGATCGTCAGCGTCGTGAGCGCCTCGAGGGCGCCGTTGTCCGAGGGCTCGCCCCGTTTAGTGGCGGCCGCGCTTCCTGGTGACCTTGAACTTGACTGAGGCGGGGCTTGCATCGGCGTTTCCGGCACGATCGATCGCGCGGACCTGCAGCTCGTGCGAGCCGGGCTTCAGGTTGCGGACGCGATGATCGTCATCGCACTGGCGGAACGCGCCGCCGTCGAGCCTGCACTCGTAGCTGACCGCCTCGTTCGAGCCGAAGCCGAACTTCGCCCAGTCGCCCGAGCGGACCTTCTTCGGCGCCTTGTTGACGCGGGTCTGTGGCGGCTCGCGGTCAACGACGAAGGTGACCTTCGCCGGGCTCGACTCGACGTTGCCCGCCTTGTCGTGGGCGCGGATCGAGACCTGGTGGACGCCCTCGTCGAGATCGCCGAGCTCGAGCGGCGAGGAGCAGCGCTCGTAACCACCGTTGTCGACGTTGCACTCGAACTTCGCCGAGGCGTCACGCGAGCTGAACTCGATGACCGCGTCGGCGTCACGCGTGTGGCCGCGAGGAGCAGCGTCGACCTCGGTCGCGGACGCCTTCGTGTCGCGGACGAAGCTCGCGGTCGCCGGTGAGGCGTCCTGGTTACCGGCCTTGTCGATCGCAACGGCCTCGAAGTCCACCTCGCCGTCGGAGAGTCCGCGCAGTGTCACGTTCGCGTCGCAGTTCTCCCAGCGGCCTGAGTCGACGCGACAGCGAAAGCCCTTGACCGGCTCGTCAGCCGCGAGCTTGAGCTTCGGCTGCGACTCGTTGGTCAGCTTGCCCGGCGCGTCGACGATCGACGTGACCGGATCACGGCGATCAACGTAGGCGCAGTCGCGCACGGTCTCGTCGCAGTTCGCTGCCAGCAGCGTCGCGCCGCCCCCAGGACCGGCGTCCCCCGGCGGGGCTCCGCTCACGGCGCCGGCCGCGGAGACGGCTGCGACCGCGGCGAGGAGGCCGAGGCCGGCGATCTTGATCCGCGAGACGAGGCCGCCGCCGGCTGCGCCCGGCGGTGCGTGGGTGTGGTCTGACATTGGTACCCCCAGAGCTGTGCTTGTCGAGTCCGTGATCGGCCGAGGCTCGACCGAGACAGCCCCCAATCGCTCGGAGGGCGGAACCGCTTGACCGGCCGGGCCCTGGGTTGGACGCCTGTGCGAGCGCAGGGCGCGCCGGGCGGCGCCAGCATCCGTTCGGCGCTTTACGATGACACCGATCCGTGATACGTTCAGACACACTGTCTAGGCGAATGTCCGCACCCGAGTTCCAGGAGCGTCCGAGATGACGGCGACGACCGAGTCCAGCAGCCCCAACGCCCGGCCCGCGCGCTCGGCGATGGACGCGATCTCCTACACCGACCTCTACCGGCGGTGGGAGGAGAACCCGTGGAAGGCGACGGCGATCGACTTCACGAAGGACCGCGACGGCTGGGACGCCCTGACCGACATGCAGCGCAAGTCGGCGCTGTGGATCTACTCGATGTTCTTCTACGGCGAGGAGTCGGTCGCCGAGAACCTCTCCCCCTACATCGACGCCGCGCCGAACGAGGAGCAGAAGCACTTCCTCGCCACCCAGCAGGTCGACGAGGCCCGCCACGCCGTCTTCTTCGGCCGCTTCTTCCACGAGGTGCTCGGCACCGGCGACTCGATCGCGGCCGGCCTCGCGCACACCCAGTCGCAGCTCGGCTGGGGCTACCGCGGCGTCTTCGACCGCCTCGACCGGATGGCCGAGGACCTGCGCGGCGACCGCTCGCTGCCGAACTTCGCCCGGGCGATCACGCTCTACCACCTCGTCGTCGAAGCGACGCTCGCCCAGCCCGGCCAGCACTACATCGAGGACTTCTTCATGAAGTCGGGCACGATGCCCGGCTTCAGCGAGGGGATGACGAACGTCGCCCGCGACGAACAGCGCCACATCGGCTTCGGGGTCAAGACGCTCTCGGAGCTGTTCGCCGAGTCCGAGGAGTGCAAGCAGGCCGCCGTCGAGCTGCTGCGCGAGGTCCTGCCCTACGCGCTCGCGACCTTCCAGCCACCGGACGGCGACCGCGAGTACACGCGCTGCTACGGCTTCGAGCTCGAGGACATCTACGGGTTCGGGCTGCGCTCGATCAAGGCGAAGTGGGCGCAGACCGGCTACCCGGTCGAGGACATGCCCGGCGTCCTGCCACTCGACCACGGCGATGACATCGACGCGCTCGTCAAGCGCCAGCTGCGGCTGCTCGACGCCGGCGTGCTCGGCGAGCCCAATGGCGCGCCCGACGGGTCCCCGGAGGTCCTGCGCGACTACTTCGAGACGCTCGAGGGCGTCGCGATCAAGGATGCCGCGGGCCCCGATCCGCTGACGATCCAGTGGCGCTTCCGCGATGCCGAGCCCTGGTACCTGCGGGTCGACAACGGCAGCACGCACGCGGCCCCCGGAATCGCGCCGAGCGCCGACGTGAGGCTCGACACCTCGTGGAGCGACTGGGTCGAGTTCTCGATGCACGGGGGAAGCCCGCTGCGCGCGGTGCTCAAGGGCAAGTTGCGCCCGCGCGGCTCGATCGCCGACATCCGCCGCGTCGGGAAGGTGTTCCCGCCGCGTCCGAACACGCTCGGCTGAGGTATCGGCCGGACTCCGCGCCCGAGACCCCCGTGGCTCAGTGGCCGGGGATCGGGTGCGGGCCGGTCGGCGGCTCCCATGCCGCCGGACTCGCTATCGCCGCTCTGACCCCCTCGGGGAGGTCGTGGGCGAGCAGGTGCGCGAGCGTCACCGATTCGAGCACCGTTCGCATCTGGGCGCGAAGCGCGATCCAGACCTCGCGCAGCGACTCGGCCGAGCCGGCGTAGCTCAGCGCCTCGGGACGCGAGTCGCGGATCGTCGCCAGCGGACCCTCGATGACCCGCATAACGTCGGCGACCGTGATCTCGTCGGCGGGCCGCGCGAGGGCGTAACCCCCGTCGGAGCCCCGTTGGCTCGTGATCAGGCCGGCGTGCTTGAGGTCGGCGAGGATGTTCTCGAGGAACTTCACCGGGATCTCCTGGGCACGGGCGATCCGGTCGCGCTTGACCGGAGGGTCCTCGGCGCCCGCGATCTCGAGTAGGCCGCGGATGGCGTAGTCGGCTCTCGCGGAGATCCTCATCGAGATCCCATCCTGACCGCTTCCGCGGGTCGGCGGCCTTGCGCTTGGCCGCGATCGCAAGGAACATGGCGTAGCGCGCCGATCGGCGCGCCCGGCGTTCCCAACATTGTTCACTTTTTCGGTAGGGTTGGTCCTTATGGGAATCTTCTTTCGTCAGGTGATCCACGAGGACCTCGGCTGTGCGTCCTACCTGATCGGTGACACCTCGACGGGCTCGGCCGCAGTCGTCGACCCACAGTGGGATGTGGACCCCTATCTGCGGCTCTCTCGCCTGCGGGGCCTGCGCGTCGAGCACGTGCTCGAGACCCACAACCACGCCGACCACGTCTCCGGTCACGGCCGGCTCGCCCGGGCGACCGGTGCGTGTGTCCACGTACACGAGCTCGCCGACGTCGACTACCCCCACGAGGGAATCTCCGACGGCTGGACGCTCGAGCTCGGCGACCTGCGGATCGAGGCCGTCCACACCCCGGGACACCGGCCCGAGCACACCGCCTTCCTGCTCACGGACACGAGCGACGAGAACCCGCGTGCCTTCGCCGTCCTCAGTGGCGACTCGCTGTTCGCCGGCGGCGTCGCCCGCCCTGACCTCGCCGTCGAAGCGCATGAGGGAGCGATCGAGCTCCATCGCTCGCTCACCGAGCGCCTGCTCGCCCTCCCGGACGAAGTCTCGGTCTGGCCCGGGCACCTCGGCGGCTCGATGTGCGGCGGCGCGGCCGTCGAAGCGAAGGCGTCGACGACGATCGGCTTCGAGCGCGAGCACAACGAGATCGCCCGCTTCCCCGATGCAGAGGATTTCGCCAGCCACGCGGTCGACACGGCGGGCACGAAGCCCCCGAACGTCGAGCACATCGTCGCCCTCAACCGCGGGCCGTTCATCGAGTCGCTCGGCAGCCCCGCTCCGCTCTCGCCGCGCGCGGTCGAGGTGGCGATCGCCGAGGGCGCGATCATCGTCGACGCGCGCACGAACGACCAGTTCGCCGAGGCTCACATCCCCGGCTCGATCAGCTCGTCGGCCTACGACACCGGGTTCGCGACGCGTGTCGCGACGGTTGTGCCGACCGACGTCGAGCTGATCGTCGTCGCCGCCTCCGACGGCTACGAGATCGAGGCCGTCGGCCTGCTCGCCTCGGTCGGGCTCACGGTCAAGGGATTCCTCGCCGGTGGCATGACCGCCTGGCGCTCGGAGGCACGGCCGGTGGAGCGCCTCGAGGTACTCGCGCCGGAGGACCTCGGCGAGCGCCGGCGCCATTCCCAGCTCGCGATCCTCGATGTCCGCGACCCCGAGGAGGCCGCCGGCGGCCCGCTCCCCGGCGCGCTCAACATCCCCTACGGCGAGCTGCTCGAGCGGCTCGGCGAGGTCCCCCGCGACCGCACCGTCGCCGCCGTCTGCGCAGCCGGCAAGCGCAGCGGCCTCGCGGCCTCGATCCTCCAGCGCGAGGGGTTCCGCGACGTCGTCCGCGTCGAGGGCAGCATCCCCCACGTCGCCAGCGAGCTGGCCTCGGGCCCGCTCGAGCCTGCCGGCTGAGCCGACGGAGCGCCGGCGGGCGCCGAGTGTCGCTCAGCGTGGGGCGTGGACGCCGACCGCGCGCCTCGAGGCGAGGTCTGACGTGATCCGGTCGGCGATCTCCAGCGCCTGCTCGCGGATCTCCGGGACCGCCGTGGTTTCCCAGAGCCTGCCCTTTCGCATCGGACCGATCGCGTAGATCCGCTCGAGCGGCCGCGCGTCGTCGGCGATCAGCGCGCCTCGCGAGTCGTGGTCGAGCCCGAGTCGAAGCGGCCCGGGCGTAGCGATCCCGCGGTCGAACAGCGAATCGATGACCGGCTCGCCGACCGACCCGAGGACGAGCGCCGGCCCGGTGCAGTTGACGACCCGGTCGACGGTGATCGTGCGCTCTTCGCCGTCGGCGACCAGATCGACCTCGAGCCCGCCGGCGGCGGGCCGAATCGCCTCGACCGCCGAGCGCTCGAGGCGCAGACGGCCGGCTTCGAGCAGTTCGTCGAGAGCCGCTCCGACCTCGGGCGCCATGCGGTGGCGATGGACGTCCCAGACTCGCGACAGGCCGTCGACGAAGCGGCGCTGGTCCTCGCTGGAGAATCGCCGCCAGATCTGGTTCGTGAGCGGTCGCAACGAGTCGACGACGGTCCGCCAGTCGCCGCCGTCGGCGACCGTCCGCTCCGCGTCGGCGTTGATCTCGTCGACGACGCGCTCTAGCTCGGGGTCATCGGCGAGCCTGCCGAGTCCCCCGTCGCGCTTTTCGACCCCGCGCCGGTGGACGCGCGGCAGCAGGCCGCTCCGCGACACCGCGAGGAGCTGGGGCGCGGGCTCGACCGTGCTCAGGGTCAGCGCCAGATCGACCATCGTCAGGCCGGTGCCCAGCAACAGCACGGTTCGATCGCCGGCGGCTCGGCCCGGCAGGTCGGGCGACCAGGCGTCGTGCTCGTAGCGCTCGTCCTCGGCGAGCTCGCCGGAGGCCCCGGGGAGCCCCGGTGGCGCGAGGTTGCCGAGCGCGAGGACGACGCGATCGGCGCTCGTGCGGTGCTCCCCGATCGTCAGCTCGACGCGACCGTAGGGGTCGGAGCGATCGAGGTCGATCGCGCCGACCCGCCCGACCACGTGCTCGAGCCGCGCGCCGGGCCCGGCGCGGACCACCGACTCGGCCAGCAGGTCGGTCAGGTACTGCCCGAAGAGCCGCCGCGGCGCGAAGTCGGTGGGCCCGATGGCGGCGCCGCGCGAGTTCGCCCAGCGCACGAAGTGGCCGGGATCGCGGGGCAGCGCGCCCATGTCGGCCGCGGGGACGTTCAGCCGGTGGCGATCGTCGCCGGTCGAGTAGGCGAGGCCCGGACCGAGCACGCCTCGCGGCTCGACGACGCTGACCAGCAGCCGTCCGGCGCGGTGTCGGCGCAACAGCTGGGCGGCGACGAGCGTTCCGCTCGCGCCCCCGCCGACGATCACGACGTGGCGTTCGTCCGCGTCCCTCTCGGGTGCGCCGCCGTTCGAGCTCGTGTTGCTCTGCCCCGTCATCGGTCCTCCTCGTTCGGGTCCGCCTCGGATCCATAGGGGTCGAACGGCTCGAGGCGGGGGTAGCCGGAGTATGGCTGCGGCGACTCGGCATCGCGCGGACCCGTGTAGGCGTTCGTGTCGTAGCGCCCCCCCGGCGCGCCCGTCGCCGTGTTCGGATCGAAGCCGACGAAGAAGCGGGCGAAGTAGCCCTTGTCGTCACGGTGCGAGCCGAGGTCGCCCGTGTTCGAGAACCAGGCCGCGAACGCGTGCCGGCGGTCCGACAGGTAGCGGCCGATCGGCTGCCCGTTTCGCATCGCATCGGCGAGCGGGTCGCCCGCGCCGCCGGCGAGCCCCAGGGTCCCGGCCGCCGCGGCGAGGAACGGGACGCCGTCGCGCTCGAGAGCCGGCGCCGCGGCGAGGACGCGCTCGGCGTCGGCGCTCACCGCCGGCAACTCGGCAAGTGCGGCACGCAGGTCAGGCGCGGCGGCCGTCAGGTCGGCGGCGAGCGGCCGCGCCTCGATGAGCAGCGGGCGGACCTCGGCGAGCGTCGCGCGAGCGCTCACGAGCAGCGGCTGCAGCTCACGCAGGCCGGCATCGAGGTCGGTGGCTCGCGAAGCGGCCGCGCTGAGCGCGCGCTCGCCGTCGGCGACGATCGCGGTGATGTCATCACGGCGTTCGGCGAGCTCGCCGACCACGCCACGAGCATCCGTCACTGCGGAGGCGATCACGTCCTCCTGGCCGGCGAGCGCGAGTTCGAGCCGGCGCAACTCTGCCGTCGCGCGGTCGAGCTCGGCGAGCGTGGCGCTGGCTCCCGCCGATGCATCGCCGCCGCCGATCCCGCGGCTGAGCTCGGCCAGGGTCGCGTTCAGGTCGGCGCGGGCCGGGGCGTCCAACACGTCGAGCGCCTGGTCGACCTCGAGCGCCTCGGCGCGAACGGCTGCGGGAGGGATCTCGCCGCCCGAGCTGATCTCACCGCCGGCGCCGGCGCCGGCGTCCCGGCGGCCGTTCGGATCGAGCTCCACGTACGGCTCGCCGAACAACGTCTTCTGCGCGACCGAGATAGTCGTCGCGCCGGGCAGCGGGGCGTACTCGTCGGCGAGCTCGAGGCGGAGCCGCGCACCGTCGCCGGTCCGCTCGACGCTGTCGACGTCGCCGACGACGACGCCCCGCACGATGACCTGCGACCCGGGAGCGAGACCGAGAGTGTCGTCGAGCGTCACGGTCACGCTGTAGGGCTCGGAGAACCGGATGCTGGGGCCGCCGAAGCGATCCATGAAGAAGACGAACAGCGCCGCGCCGGCGAGCATGAAGATCAGCAGGGCCGCCGCGCCGAGGCGTGGAATCCGGAGGTTCACGGCCGGTCTCCGAGCGGTTCGACCGCCGACCCCGGGAGGCTGGGCACGAGGTAGCGCGCGAGGCAGGCGGTGTCGTTCTGCTCGAGACAGACACGGGTCAGGGCCCGCGCCGCGTCGGCACGGGCCGCCTCGGCACTCGCATCCGAGCCGTCGTCGGGGAAGCCGAGGTTCTCCGGGTCGACGGGCTCGAAGAACCCGAGCCCGCGGAGGATCGGGCCGTTGGCGTCGTTGGTCGAGAAGACGCCGCTGAAGCGGTCGCCGAGGACGCCGATGCCCTCCTTGTTGCGGTCGATCGCCTCGACGACCGAGCCGGCGTCGGCGATCGACTCTCGCGACTCTTCGGCCACGGGACCGATCCGGTCGAGAACGCGCCGTGCGGCGTCGATCCCCGCGCCGCCGCGCTCGGCGAGGTCGTCGACGTCGGCGATCAGCCCCCGGCCCTCGGGCACGAACTCGCGCACCGCGGTCAGCGTGCCCGGCAACCGTGCCGCGAGCGGTCGCAGGTCGGCGAGCGCCGGCGCCAGCGGCTCGGACAGGCTCTCGACCTCGCCGAGCGCTCCGCGGGCCGCGTCCATCGTCGGCGGGAGCTCGGCGAGGGTCGAGGCGATCGCCTCGTCGTTCACGGCCGTCACGGCGAGGGTCCGGTCGGCGAACTCGATCGCGCCGGTCAGCGCGCGGTCGTGGCTGCCGAGCTCGCCGGCGAGGGCGTCGACCTCATCGACGAACCGTGCCAGCAGCGCGCGGCGGCGATCGAGACGGGCGGCGAGGAGATCGGCGGAGTCGGTCAGCTCGGCGAGCTCGGCGAGCGAATCCCGAAGCTCGCCGGCGCGACCGTCGAGCCCGACCCGCAGCTCGCCCAGCAGCACCCCGACCTGCGCCCGGGTATCGGCGTCGAGAATCGACATCAGGCGATCGGAGCCGACCGTCGTCGAGGTTCGTGAGGCCGGGATCTCATCGCCGTCGTCGAGCCCGCCGCCGCCCGAGCCCGGGTCGAGATCGACCGTCAGGTCCTGGAGCGCGGAGCGCGGGACGACCCGCGCGCGGGCGTCGGGCCCGAGCGTCCGCGCGGCCTCGGCATCGATTCGCAGCGTCGCCATCGCCCTGCCCGCCTCGACCTCGACATCGGTCACGGCGCCCGCCTCGACCCCGGCGACCGTCACCGGCGCGTCGGCGTCCCCCGCGAGTCCGGCGGCGTCCGGGAACTCGGCGCGCAGCTCGATCCGATCCGGCCCGAAGAACGGTGGGTCGACCCCCTCACGGGCGAGCATCCAGACGACGAATCCGAGCGCGAGCAGCGCCTGGAGCGCGATCGCCCGCCGGCCGAACCGCGGCTGCGGCCCGCGCGGGCGCAGCAGGCGCCGGGCCCTCGAGACGAACGGACCGCTCACAGCTTGCACCCCCCGGCCTCGGCGAGTCGCCCGGCGAGCTCCGGGTTCGCGCGCTCGAGCAGGTCGCACGGCGGGACCGGATAGCCGACCCCGCTCAGGAACCGCAGGCCGAAGCGCATGAAGTGGCCAGATTCGGGCTGGAGCGGAGTCGCCTGCTCGGAGGTCGTGAACGGCTTCGACGCGCCGCCGCCGCCGCCGAACAGATTCAGGAACGAGACGTAGGCGGGAAGGCCGAGCTCGTCGGTCGGGCGGCGCAGGGTGGGAAGCAACGAATCGTCGAGGGTCGCGAGAGTCGGGTCGGTGACGTCGAGCGCTGAGTCGAGCGGCGCGGTCGCCGCCGCGCCGCGATCGAGCAGCTCGCGGGCGTCGGCGATCAGCGGTCGCGCGCGCTCCAGCGCTGGACCGGCCTCGGCGACGAGTGGCTGGGCTTCGGCGAGCGTCGGCTCGAGCAGCGCGGCGCCGGGCCGCAGATCGGCGGCGAGCGGGTCGAGCTCGGCGACGATTCGGTCCGCCGCCCGCGACCCGGCCACCGTCTCGCGCATCGTCGGCGGCAGCTCGGCGAGGACCGCGTCGAGTCTCGCGCCGTCGTCGACCCCGACCGCGGCGAGCGTCCGTTCGGCCGAGCCGAGCGTCGTCCCGAGCTCCTCGCGGCGGTCCGCGATCGCTCCGACGGTTCGGTCGAGCCCGGCGATCGAACCGGCCAGCTCCTCCCCCTCCGAGCCCCCCGCCGCGGCCGCGACCCGCGTCGCTCGCTCGGTCAGATCGGGGGCATCGCCCAGCATCCGGTTGATCGAGCCGGCGCCCGGCTCGTCGAGGACGTCGGCGAGACCGTCGACGTCCTCGCGCAGGTCGGCGCGGGCGTCGGCGTCCACGGCTCGGAGCCCGACGTCGATCGGGACGTAGGTGCGGGTGCGCTCGACCGCGATCGGCTCGTCCTCGTCGAGGACCGCCGCCGATGGGCTCCCGGGGTCGAGATCGATGAACGAGCTGCCCTCGAAGGCGAGGTGCGGCCGCAGCTCGGCCGAGGCGTCGTCGTGGACCTGACCCGCCTCGGCATCGATCCGCATCTCGACCTCGAGACCCTCGGCACTCGGCCGCGTCCCGACGATCTCGCCTACGGGCGCTCCGGCGATACGGACATCGGCGCCGACCACCCCGATCCCTGCACCGTCGGCGAACACCGCGCGCACGGTGCGATCGGACGAGAACGGAGCCGGCCGCAGGAACGCGATCGCGACGAGACCGACGAAGCTCGCGAGCACGACGGCGCCGAGCAGCGAACGGCGCCGTGGGTCATAGCCGCCGCGCCTGTCGGTGCTCAGGGCAGGCATGGCTCGCGATCGTCTCCGGCCGCACCCGGCTCGGGGTAGGGGTTGCGACCCGGCGCGCACGTGAAGACGGGCGTGAAGCGCACGGCGCGATGACCGGACGCCTGCCCTTCGTCGTAGGAGAAGTCCCCCCAGGTGGTGAAGCCGGTCGGTCCGGCGAGGATGTCCTCCGGGTATCGACCGGCGTAGGCGGCCAGCGGCGACCCGGCGTCGACGAGCGGCCCGAGCGTGCGGGCCGCGGGGTCGAGCGCCTGGGTCGCCGCCGGCGCGACGTCGAGCAGCGGATCCGACGCACGGGCCAGTCGCGCGATCCGCTCGACGTCATCGTCTCGGGCGAGCAGGCCGTCGAGTGCCGGCAGCGCGTCCTCGAGGTCGCCCGCGGCCGGGGTCAGCGCGACGCTCGTCGCGCGAAGATCGCGAAGCAGCGGGACTGCGACGGGCGTCGTCGCCTCGAGCTCGTCGAAGACCGCCGGCGCGGCGTCGATCGACGCGCCGATGTCCTCGCGGCGCCCACTCAGGACCCCGAGCAGATCGGAGCCGGAGCGAATCGAGGCCCGGACCGCGTCCTCGGGCTCGGCGATCGCCTCCGAGACCGCCGTCGAATCGCCGACGAGGCCTTCGAGCTCGCCGTCACCGGGCCGAAGCGCTCGGAGCAGCGGCGTGCCGTCTCGCAACAGCTCCGGGCTCCGGGCGAGCGTTCGGTTGACCGCGCCTCCCCGCCCGGCCACCGCGCCCCCGAGTCCGGTCGTGACCCGGCGGACGTCGCCGCGGGCGGCATCGTCGAAGGAGGCGATGACATCGGTCAGCTGCGTTCCGGACTCCGCGGGGGTGGCGAGCGTGTAGTCGTCGGGCGCCGCTTCGCCGTCGCCCGGCCGGAGCTCGACGTAGACGGCGCCCGACAGGCCGCGCGTGTGGACCTCGGCGCTCGCCTCCCGCGTCGCCTCGACCGAGTCGAGCTTCATCTCGATCCTTCGCCGGCCGGAATCGTCGAGCTCGACGTCACTGACCTGACCGACACGCTGCCCCGCCACCCGGACCTCGTCTCCGGGCCTGACGATCGGCGCGTCGCCGGCGAGGACGGCACCGACCCGCTGTGAGCCGGAGAACGGGACCCCGTCGAGTGCGACGACCGACAGACCCGCGAGCGCGAGCATCGCCGCCACGACCAGCCAGCCCAGAGGCTTCGAGCGCGCGTCGCCGGAGCTCGCGCGGTCGGTCGCGTTGCCGGGGCGCTCGTTCACGTCACGGCCCCAGCAGGAGGTCGAGGACGCGCTCGTCGTCTCGGGCCGCGCCGGGACTCAGGCCGAGCGCGCCGCCGAGGCGCTCGCGCAGGTCCGGGTCGCGCCGCAGCCGGTCGCGGAGCCGATCGGGGAGGTCGCGGAGCCGATCAGGAAGATCCTCGAGCCGGTCCGGCAGGTCCTCGAGGCGATCGGGCAGGTCGGGCGGAACGGGCGGATCGGGGAGACCGGGATCGCCGGGCAGCCCCGGCATTCCGGGCAGCCCGCCGTCGTCCGGCGGTGCCGTCTCGCCGGCCGACCCGTCGCCTGACGCTGCGCCGCCGCGGCCACCGGCGAGGAAGTCGGCGAGGCACCCGGGCTCGATCGGGACCCCGAACGACTGGCACGTGAGCACCGCGGCGCCGCGCCAGTAGTGGCGCCGCGGGTCCGTGCCGGGGTCGAACGGCTGGTTGCCGGGCTCGGCCGCCTGGTCCGGGAAGTTGACGAAGAAGCCCTCCGAGATCGCGGGTGCCGCCGGCTCGAGAGCGCCAAGGAAAGAGCGGTATTCGGGGGCTGTCGCGAGCGTTCGATCGAGCCCGACCGCGGCGGCGTCGAGCGTCGGCGCGGCCTGCTCGAGCAGATCCGTCGTCCTCGAGATCGCGGGGCGCAGATCGCCGGCGGCGGCCTCGACCGACCCGAGGAACGGCTCGACCCGAGCCGCGGTCTCGTCGAGCCGCGGCGCGATCCGGGCGACCCGCTCGGCGAGCGGTCCGGCGGCGGCGCTCGTCGCCTCGATCTCGCCGCTCAGGCTCGCGAGTCGCTCGAGCGTCGCCGGGGTGCCGGCGAGCGTCGCCGCGAGGGCGTCCTCGCGCGCGGCCGACGTCTCGAGGACCGCGGCGAGCGAGTCGACGCCGCTCCCGAGACGCTCGCGCTCGGCCGCGGCCTGCGACGTGACCCGCTGCGCGCCGGCGACGAAGCGAGCCAGGCTCGTGTTCTGGGTCTCGAGCTCGCGCAGCACCCCGTCGGCCGCCTCGAGCGCCGGCGAGAGCTCGATCGCGGCGGCGTTGAGATCGGCGCCACGGCGGTCCATCGCGACGCCGGACTCGACCAGGACCGCCTCGACACCGGCGCGCTCGGGCTCGTCGAAGGTGCGAAGGAGGTCGTCGAGCCTCGGCTCGTCGAGCGTGCGCGACGCCGGGATCGGGCCGTCGAGCGGCTCGCCCTCGCCGGGGTCGAGCGCGACGTAGGTGTCGCCGATCAGGTCGACCGGCCGGATCGCCGCGGTCGCGTCGGCGGCGGCGGCCGGAGCTCCGGGTTCGAGCTCCATCCGGACGAGTGCCCGGCCCTCTTCCGTCAGCTCGATCGAGCTCACCGTCCCCGCGGGGGCGCCGTCTATCCGGACGTCGTTGCCGTCGATCAGACCGCGAGCGCTCGTGAACTCGGCCTCGACGATGCGCTCGTCGCCACCGGCGCCGAGAGCGCTCGCCGCGAGCACGACGAGCACGGCCGCGACCACGACTCCCGCCGCGGCGGGTCCACGACCGTTCACCGGCCGTCCTCCCCCTCGGAGAGAAAGCTGTCTCGGTAGTCGCGCCACGGGTCACCCTCGAGGACGCCCGGCGTGCGCAGGAAGGGCTCGGCGAGCGACCCGGCGCCGTTCTCGTCGCCCTCGATGCGGTTCTCCGGTGCCGGCGGCAACACGATGCCGACTCGAGCACCGTGTCCATTGGCGTCGTAGACCGACGTGAAGTCGGCCCAGTTGGCGAAGAAGGAGAAGAAGTCGGGTGTTCGGACGCGTGCCTCGTCGAGCACCGGGCCGGCCTCGGTCAGCGCCGAGTCGAGGCGGGTGAGCGTCGGCCGCAGCCGCTCTGCGAGCGACGTCAGCGAGCGCAGCCGCGGCGGCGCGGCGCTCGCGAGACGGGCCGCGTCGTCGAGCGCCGGCCGAGCCGTCACGAGCGTCGGGCGAAGCTCGCGCGCGAACTCGCCGATCCGCGCGACACCCGGGCCGGCATCGGCGACGAGTCCGCGCAGGTCGCCCGATGCGGCGCGGGTGCGCTCGAGCGCGAGCCGCGGAGCATGCAGCGTTTCAGGCAGGAGCTCGGCCGCCGACTCGATCTCGGCGCTGCGCGCGGCCGCCGTGCGGAGCGCGACCGCGAGCCGCTCGGCGGTCCCGCCGAGTTCGTCGCGACGCTCCTCGAGCTCGGCGAGGAGCGACCCCCCGTCCGATACGAGTCCGCGCAGCGCCTCGCGATCGGCGTTGACCTGCGCGAGCAGGTCCGCCGTGCGGCCGAGCGCGCCGGAAGAGTGGCGGAGCGTCGCCTCGAGCTCGTCACCGCGACCGCGTAGCGATGCCTCGAGGCCATCGAGCAGCCGCCCGGCGTCGCGGCGGACCGGACCGCGAAGCGATGCGAGCACGTCGGTCGCCCGGACCGGCTCCGCGGTCTCCGTGTCGGCGAGCGTGACCTCCTCGCCCAGCGGCTCGCCGTCGCCGGGATACAGGATCACGTAACGGTTGAGCTGCCCGGAGGCCGAGCCGGCGCGAAGCTCGGCGCCCGCGCCCTCGCGCAACTCGACGTCCGGGTCGATCTCGAGCTCGACCTCGGGCAGGCCTCCCGCGCCGAGACCGATCGAGGCGACCTCGCCGACCGGCGAGCCCCAAGCCTCGACCTCCGCACCTACGACGAGCCCGTCGACGCGCTCGAACTCGGCGACGACGTGCTGCCGGGAACCGGCGGCGCCGCCGAGTGCGAGCCAGGCGCCGAGAACGGCGACGGCGACGCAGGCCAGCGCGGTCACGCGGCGGCGGCGGAAGCTCGCGCGCTGGTCGGCGGGGGCGCTCACGCGAGTGGGATCCTCGGGTTCGCCCCCCAGAAGACCAGCGTCCCGGCCATCGAGATGATCGTCACCGCGACGATGTTCACTGCCATCGATCGCGCCGTCGCGACGCCGACCTCGCTTGGACCCCCGCGCACCGTGTAGCCGTAGTAGAGCGCCACGACGATCACGACGAAGCTGATGACGAGGCCCTTGACCAGCGAGTAGACGAGGTCCTGCGGGTCCTGAAAGAGGCCGAAGAAGGCCGTCCACGTGCCCTCCGACACATCGCCGAAGCGCTTGGCCGAGACGAGGTAGGCGGCGAGGTAGGACGATGCGACCGCCAGCAGGTAGGTGAACGGGAGCACGATCGCAGCGCCGAGCAGGCGCGAGCCGACGAGGTGCGGGAGCGAGCGGATGCCCATGCCCTCGAGCGCGTCGATCTCGGCACTGACCCGCATCGCTCCGAGCTCGGCGACGATTCCGCAACCGACCTTGGCGGCGAGGATGTAGCCGAAGACGAACGGGACGACCTCGCGCAGCGTGCACCAGGCCGAGAAGCCGGCGGCGATCGGCCGCGTGCCGAACGAGCGCGCGAGCGTGCTCGACTCGAGTCCGCAACTGCCGCCGGCGAGGAACGCGATCACGAGGATCACTAGGACGCTGCCCGTGACGATGATCGCCGCCTGGCGCAGGCCCTCGGCGAGGAACCGCGGGACGTGCCGGAACTCGGCCAGCGCCGCCGCCGCGAACGCGGCGATCTCGCCGGCGAGCCTGAACGGGCCGGCGCTCATCGCAGGACCCCGACCTCGGGGAACAGCGCCAGGAAGAGCTGCGTGTAGACGAGGTTGACGACGAAGATCGCCGCGAGCGACCCGACGACCGCCTCGTTGACCGCGCGACCGACCCCGGCCGGCCCGCCCTTCGCCGACAGGCCCTTGAAGCAGCAGATGACGCCGATCAGGACCCCGAAGACCGCCATCTTGAGGACCGCCGCGTAGAGGTCTAGGACGGTCGTGTTGGCGAAGAAGGACTCGAAGAACGCGCCGGGCGTGTCGCCGAGAACGACGACAGAGGCGATGAAGCCGCCGCCCACGCCGGCGACGATCGCGAGCATGTTGAGGGCGACGAGCATCACGATCAGTGCCAGGATCCGGGGGACCACGAGGTAGGTCATCGGGTCGACGGCGAGCACGCGCAGCGCCTCGAGCTCCTCGCGCATCTTGCGCGTGCCGAGCTCGGCGGTGATCGTCGTGCCGACCATCCCGGCGACGACGGTGGCGGTGACGAACGTTCCGAACTCGCGGACGATCGCGACGACCATGAACCCGCCCGAGCGATCGATCGCTCCGAGCGTCGCGAGGAAGTTGCCCGCCTGCAGGCCAGGGCCCGAGAAGCCCCAGGCCGCGATCGCGATCGCGATCGGCGCCGCGCAGACCTTGAGGATGAATACGCATTGGATCACGAACTGGCGCCGCCACAGGAACGGCGGACGCGCGGCGACCCGGGCGGCCGAACCGGCGAGCAGAGCCATCCCGCCGAGCTCACCGACCCAGTCGGAGATCCGCCTCCCGACCCCGTCGCGCCGCCTCGCCGCGCGCTCCCGGGCGCTCGGCCGCGGCGAGCGCTCGAGCCGCGGGCGGCGGGCCGGAGCTCCGCCGAGCCCGAGGCCCGCGGGGTCGGCCCCGCCCGCCCGCCCGCTCAACCGCTCGGCTCCGGCTCGCCGTTCTGGGCGAGGCTCGGGGCGGCGTCCTCCAGGGGCGGGCCGAGCGACTCGGCGCTGACCGTCGTCCAGGTGCCGTCGGTGAAGAACGAGCCGTTGTAGGTGTCGCCGCCGCGTGACGCCGGGATCAAGGTCGGCGGCAGGAACGTCCCCTTGAGGACCGAGAAGCGCTGCGAACCGGCGCCGGGCGCGTCGCTCCTCCACGGCGAGAGCAGCGCGTCGGCGAACGGCGCCGGACGGTCGAGGGCCGCCTCGATCTGCTCCGGCTCGACCCCGTCGTCGGTCGACTCGTCGAGCGCGACGCCGGCGAGATAGCCGCGCAGACCGTCGAGCGTCGGAGCCTCGCCGGGGAACAGCGCCGGGGTCGCCTCGGCGTAGCTCAGCGCGTCGCCGGCGCTCGGCGTCACCTCGACGGCGCCCTGGATCGCGCCGAGGCGACCGAGCGTGCCCGCGTCGGCGACGAAGCGCTCGGAGAAGATCCGTGACGAGGCCAGGACCGGAGCCGCCTGCAGGTAGCGCTCCGTCCCGGCGGCGTCCGACAGGCTCTGCGCGATCCTGCCGGGGTCACCGTCGACGAGCAACGCGGCGCTCGCTGCCGGATCGAGAAGCTCGCGCGCCCGCTCCGGGTCCTCGATCGCGCCGGGGTCGACGCGCTCGACGCGCAGCGAGCCCTCGAGCCCGTCCTCGAGGCCCGCCAGTCGGCTTGCGGCCGTCGCGTCGCCGGGGTCGAGGGCGCGAACCCGGCGCGCCTCGGAGATCGGCGCGACCGACTCGGCGAGGTACTGGCCCTGCGCGTAACCCTCCGCATAGGGGTCACCGGCGAGCCGGAAGACGCGCGAGGAGTCGCTGGCGGCGACCGCCGGATCCGCGACGAGCGATGGCACGCCGGCCGCATCGGCGGCATCGACGGCGGCCGCTGAGGCCGCGCCGCAGGGCGCCGCCACCGCGACGACCTCGTTGTCGGCGATCGCGTCGTCCGCGAGCTCCGCGGCGCGGTCGGACGAGCCCGAGTCGTCGAGTGCCAGGACGGTGAGCTTTCTCCCGCCCTCGAGTCCACCGACGGCGTTGATCCGGCCGACCGCGAGCTGGAGACCGAGCACGTGCGAGCGACAGCGCTCGGCGTCGGCTCCCGACAGATCGGCGACCGACAGAACCGTCAGCGGTCCGGGTCCGGGCGCCTCGGGGACGCCGACCGGCAGGCCGACGGGATTCGTCTTCTCATCACCCATCCGCAACCGCGCGAACCACGGTCCCTCGGCCGGGAGCTCGACATCGGTGCTCCAGCCTCCGGCCGGGTCGTGCTCGAGCTCGGCCGCGATCGGCTCGTCGGCGCAGCCACAGAACAGCCGCGCCTCGACGTGGCGCGGGCCATCCCCGCGCTTCGGGACGTCGCCGCCCGCGACGAGTAGGCGGTTCGAACCCTCGAGCGCCGGCGCGAGGGTGACCCTCAACGGCCCGTCGGGGCCGATCGTGGTCGCGAGGGCCGGCCCGGGCACGAGCGTCCCGTCCTCCGCCGGCAGCGGCTGACCGCGCCCGGGCACGAGGCTCGCGAGCAGGGCCGCGAGGCCCAGCACGGTCACGACGACGCCGGCCTCCCAGCGGACGATCGGGCTGAAGCCGTCGCCGCGCCGCGCACGCCGCATCGCCAGAAGGCCGATCGCGATCGCCACGACGACGAGCGCCGACTTGATCAGCACGACCTGTCCATACGCCGACCAGCGCAGGAAGTAGAGCTGATCGACCTCGCGCAGGGCCGCCAGCACGCCGGTCGCGACGAGCAGGACCACGGAGACCGCGACGACCGGGGCGAAGCGCCGCAGCGCCTCCGCGAAGGGCACGCCGGGCCGGTTGCCGCGCCGCGAGACGACGGCGAGCGCGACGAGCGCGCCGAGCCAGGCCCCGGCGGCGAGAACGTGTACCACCTGAGCGGCGGCGGCGAGCGCGAGACCCTCGCCGAGACTCTGTATGTGGCCCGCGAGAGCGGTGCCGGCGAGGACGACCGCGCCCGAGAGCGCGACGAGCATGTCGCGCCGGTTCGCGCTGCGGCGAGCGAGCGCCGCGACCCCCCAGAGCGCGACTGCCAGGACGAGCTGGGCGAGGGTGGCTCGCCCGGCCGGGGATTCGACGAGCGCACCGAGCTGGGCGCCCGACTCGATCCCCGCCATCGAGGAGGCGATCGTCTGCTCGAACAGGCCGGCGACCATGACGAGCCAGGCGAGGTTCGCGACACGCCGCCAGCGCCGTGCCGCCGCCTCGACGCCCGAGACCCCGCGACGACGCAGGACCGCGAGCAGGAGCCAGCCACCGGCGAGCAGCGACGCCGCGACGAGCGAGGCCCAGCGAGCGATCACGGTGATCGTCGCCTCGGCGACGACCTGCTCGGCCTCGCGGCCGCCGCGAGCGCTCGTCGCGGCGACCTGCTCGGCCCCGTCCGGAGGGTCGCCGTTCGGCGCCGCGATCCCGAACGGGAGCGTCCCCCCGACCTGGTGACCGTCGGCGCCGAGAACGGTCCAGGTGAGCTCGTAGGTGCCCTCGGTCAGCGGCTCGGCGGGATCGATCGTGATCGTGCGCTCGTCGCCGGCGGCCTCGAGCGGGCCGGTCGGGACGGGCGCTCCGTCGAGCGTCTCGACCGTCACCTCGGAGCTGCCGAGCACGACGGGCTCGGTGAACGCGAGCTGGATCTCCTCGGCGTCGCGCGGGGAGATCGCGCCGGCGGCCGGCGAGGACTGCACGAGCGAGGGGTGGGCGGAGGCTCCGGCCGGCAGGACCAGTAGGGCCAGCAGGGCCGCGACGAGCGGTGCGAGCGCGGCGCCGAGCGAGAGTCGCCTCCGGCGGGCGGGGGTGGGGGAAGTCTTCATGGCAGGCGGATCAGGGGGGTCGGGTGGGCGACGGAGAGCCCGGCGTCGGGGCGTGCCGGCAGACGGCCGGCACGCCCCTTCGTCCGGGTTTGCGGTCAGTCCGCTGGGCAGATGCCCGGCGGGCAGACCCAGACCATCGAGTGCGGCTTGTAGAAGCCGGCATCCGGTGATCCGGGCCAGTTGCGGCGATTGAAGTTGACCCCGATGGCTCCGGTCTTCTCGTCCCGGAACTCCTCGTCGTAGGTCATCTTGTGCGTCTCGGGATCGATGTCGACCGCGTACATGCGGTGGTCACCGTCAACACCCGTCCTCGCAACGAAATAGTTGGAGAACAGCAGACGCGTGGGCGAGCCTCCGTCCGTGAGGCTGTGGTTGTCCAGGGCGCCCCAGTGCGGGCCACCACTCGTCGGATCGTCGACCTCGAGGGTCGAGATCAGCTTCGGGCAGTCCGCCACGCGCTCACCGTCGGCGAGCGCCTGGAACGTCTCCATCCCGGTCAGGTCCTTCTTGCCGTCCCCATCGGTATCCGTGCCGCGGGACAGGTCGCACGCGACCTTGCCGTCCTTGGCGCTCTTGACGAGCTTGCGGATGTCGATGTTGTAGAGCAGCTTCGGCTGGCCCTGATCGAAATAGTTGTCGGCCAGCGGCACACGCCCCTGGACCGAGCGGAACATCTGCTTGTTGTCTCGCGAGACCTGGTGCCATGCGCCACCTGCGCAGCCGCCCGGCTCGTCGATGAACTTGTCCTCTCCGCCCAATGCGAACTGCGAGAGGCCGTCGTTCCAGACCTGGTTCCACTGCTTCGAGGAGTCGCCTTCGAGCTTCGTCACGTCAGGCGTGAAGAAGACGCCGCCACCGCACATCGAGCCGGCGAAGATCCCGTTGGACTTCAGCATCCCCGGGTATTCCTTCGGCTCGTACGGCCACGTCTTGGCGTTCTCCATGATTCCGTACTGCTGGTGCGCCCGCTGGGCCGGCTCAAGCGGTCCATTGGGCATGTGCGCGGTCGACAGGAGCTCCGGATTCGCCGGGTCCTGCGTGTCCCAGACTCGGACCGTCGGGCGGAACGCGTACTTGTCCGCCGTCTTGACCGGGTCGAGGATGATCTCCCGCGGCTCCGCGTAATCGGACGTGACCATGCGCTTCACGTCCTGGCGGATCTGGATTCCGTGCGGGTTGGCGCAGGTGCCGAGCGGACGCGCCTCGCGCGCCGTGCAGGCCTCCGGAACGCCGTTCTCGTTGCCGTTCAGAACCGCGCCGGGCGTACCCGCCGGGGTCTCCGACTCGACCACGAGCCCCTTCTCCTCGTCGGGCTTGAACGTCACGACCGAGCCGGGGCTGCCGGCGAAGTTCGTGTTTGGTCCGCCCATGTAGGTGCCGATGAAACGGCCGTCCCCGACCGCGTCGTAGGCATCCGGAACCGACCCCTGCAGGGTCTCCTGTGGCGGGATGATGTTCTGGAGCTCCATGTTCGGGACGTCGGAGACGTCGAGAACGAACGTGGAGTCGTTGAACAGGCCACCGGCGACGACCGGGTCGCCGTCCTGCCACTCGTACTGCATGTGGTGCGCCTCCGTCTCAGCACCCCACGGAAGCGGGAGCTGGACGAAGTTGACGACCTTCCCGTAGTCCGGGTTGTCCGAGCCGTCGATGTTGTACTTCCGCATGTCGAAGACCTGGAAGCCGTCGAGGCCGGGCAGGAACTGCGGGTTGAGCAGGTCTGCCAGACCCTGCGGATTGATCGTCGCGTTCTGCAGGAACTGCGAGATCACGTCGGCGTGGACGTCACCGGCGTTCTGCTTCGCAGACCAGACGACCGTGTACTCCGGCTTGGCCAGCGGATCGGGACCCTCGGCGAGCTTGCGCTGCTTGCGCGCCTTCGCCAACAGGGCCTGCTTGCGCTCACCCCTCGCGTCTCGAGCCTTGCGCTCGAGCTCACGCGCCTTCTTGCCGGCGGCCTTGCCTTCGCCTCGGCCTCCTCCCAGTCCGCGACGGCCTCGTCGCGACGCGCCTCGGCACCCTCGATCAGGTTGTTCTTGACCGAGGTGGTCGTCGACGCACGGCTCAGGGTGTTGGCGAGCGATTCCGGATCGACCGGAAGGTCACCCGTATCCGACGGCGGATACTCGTCGTCGCTCTGCGCCACCGCCGCCGTCGCCGTACCGAGCGTGGCTATCGCCACCAGCACGACGAGCAGGTGGCGCTTGGCCCAGCGCGAGCGACGCTTCTCTTCGCTTCTTCGCATTCTGCCTCCAGGGGATCCCATCCGAGCGGCGATCGCCGCCCTCGAGACGCGAGACTACAGCTTTTCTACCTTGTTGGTAGAGATAGTCGGAAATACACTTTGCGCCGATGCGGAAGATCCGCTCCACGTCCTGCTTCGCGACGGTTCGCGACCCTGGCGCCGGAGACCGAGCTCAACGCCGACGAGCAGCCCGGCGAGCGTGAACAGGCTCCACAGAACCCCCTGGGAGAGCTGGGCGGCGATCGGCGCCGGGCACGACGCGGTGATCGCCCAACCGACCCCGAAGAGAGCCGCTCCGCCGATGTGGCGCGGCTCGGGCCGCAGCCGCTGGGGGTCGACCACGCCGCCGGAGATCAGCGCGCGGAACCGGCGCCTGCGAAGAAAACGAACGCCGAGGATCGAGACGGCGATCGCCGAGAACATCATCTCGTAGAGATACGGATCGCGGAGCAGCAGCATGTCGCGGATCCGGTCGGGGTCGCTGAACTGACCCCACGAGATCAGGAACCCGAACGCCGCCCCGAGCAGGGCCGCGGCGAGCCGCGCCGGCGTCAAAGGACCGCCTCGATCAGAAAGCTGACCGCGACCGCCGTCGCCATGAATGTGCAGGTGGCGGCGAAACTGGCCGGTGAGCCGGCCGAGCACCCGCCGAGCCCGTTGCCGGACGTGCACCCACCCGCGACCTTCGCGCCGAGTCCAATCAGGACCCCTCCCGCGAACAGCGCGCCCGCGACGACGAGGTCGCTCGAGAATGCATCGGTCAGCCACCCGAAGCCGCCGGCGCCGGCGCGGGGGAATCCCGTGGCGGCCGCGAAGACCAGGCTGCCCGCGAAGACGCCGAGCAGGAACCACGCCGGCAGCCCGAAGCTCCCGAGCCGGCCCGTCGCGCGCTCGACGATCTGCGAGAAGCCGCCGACGACTCCGATCCTGACGTTGACGAGCGCGAACAGCGCGACGACGACGAGGCCGATCAGCGGTCCGAGGACGTACCAGGCGGGTCGGGTGAGGAGAGCTTCCATGTGGATCGTGGGCGCGGCCCCCCGGACGCGGTCGGGGCGATCCTACAGTTTCTCGACCAAGTTGGTCGAGATTGTGCCGGTGGGGTTGACGCAGCGCCACCGCCTGCGGCGTGGCCCACACACAGACCCCGGAAACACGAAGGGCGCCCGCCGGGCGCCCTTCGTGCGAATCCCTATGTGCGGCGGGCTACGAGCTCGCGGCGGGCGTCCCGGCCTGGGACGGGTTGCCGGTGCCGTTGGCCACCGGAGCGGTCGTCGACGTGTACTCGAACTCCTCCTCGGCGCCGAACAGCTTGTCGAGGATCGCCTTGCGCAGGTCCTCGCTCAGCGCGACCGCGAGCAGTCCGCCGACCGCGGCGATCAGGACGAGACGACCGAAGCGGCTGCGGCGCCGCTTGCCACGGATCTTCTCCGAGGCATCCCGCAGGCCCTCGGCCGCCGCCTTGAGGTCCTTGTGGAGCTTCTTGTCGTCGATGATCGTGTCGACCGGGTTGCGGGCCGAGCGGAACCGATCGACGGCGCTCTGCGCGTGATCGATCGAGTCGCGGATCTCCTCGCGCAGATCCTCGTCCTCGATCAGCCGCTTGAGGTAGGGGTTCGAAGCTGCCGTGTTGGCTGCGTCGCGGGCGCTCTTGACGCCGGAGGCCGCGCTCTTTGCGCCCGAAGCGGCGCGCCTCTTCTTGCTCTTGGCCATCCGTGTCTCTCCTCGTCGAAGCCTGAAAGTGCGGAAGCGGGCAGCATATACCCGGACTTTGCGCGCTGACTCGGGGGCCCCCGAGACTGCGCTCATCGACCTCCTCTCGGTGCCGGCCGTCGCGGCCCGAGCCGCCCTTCCTGCGGCGCCGCGGATCGAGGAATCCGCAAAGAGCCGGGTTCCTGTTTTCCCCGCGGGGAGAGAAAGCCGCCGTTTGCGAACTGGCTCGCCGGAGGACCTCCCGCGATCGGCAAGAGTGGCCTGCGGCAGGCGGGTGCGGAACGAGTTTCCCCCCGATGGGCAGGGACGAAAGGTTTTTCAAGTTGATCGAGGTCGGACGACCTGACCCGGAGGTTCTCGCCGCACTGGGGCTCGCGAAGAACTCACCGAAGCGAACCCGCAAGGGCGGTCCGCGCTGCGAGGACTGCTTCTTCTACAAGCGGATGCTCTGCGCGCTCGATCTCGACTCTCCGTGCTCGACCTTCCGTCCCGACACGCCGGACGGGCTGATGCCGCCGCGCCAGCCGGCGCTGATCCCGCGCGCCTAGCCACCGCGGGCCCGGAACTCGCACCCCATCGGTCGGCTTTGGGGATACAATCGCGACCTCGATGTCCGAACGCAGCGCACGACTTTCGGCCTCACCGCCGCTCTTTCAGAACCGCTTCCTCGACTTTTTCTCGAGGATCCACCCGAGCATCCCGGCGATCATCTACATCCCGGTCATCACGGCCTGTGTCGTCTGGTCGGTGACGCGGGGCAACGGAGCGCTCGAGACCGTGGCCTGGTTCGCCGGCGGCCTCGCCTTCTGGACGCTGGCCGAGTACTGGCTGCATCGCAAGCTCTTCCACTGGCAGCCGGACAACGCGATCGGTCGCCGCATGCACTTCATCATCCACGGGGTCCATCACGACCACCCCAACGACAGGCTGCGGCTCGTCATGCCGCCCGGTGCGAGCATCCCGCTCGCCAGCCTGTTCTTCCTCGCCTACTGGCTGATCCTCGGACTGACCGACGCACTGGTGTTCTTCGGTGGTTTCATGACCGGCTACCTGGTCTACGACTACACCCATTACTACCTCCATCACATGGTCCCGAAGTCGGACTTCGGCAAGCGACTGCGCGAGCAGCACATGCGCCACCACTTCCAGGACCATCGCTTCGGGTACGGGGTCTCCTCCCCGCTGTGGGACGCGGTGTTCAACACCCTCCCGCGCAAGCGAAGCCGCTGAGGCACCTTCTCACCCCACTCACGTTTCGAACGGTCGAAGGTGTTTGGACCGTTCGGATGAAGTGAGCGCTTTCCTCACTGCACCTACGTATTCACCACGTAGAAACTCCGCCACGAAGCTTGTGTCAGTCGCTTACGCTGAATGACGTAACAACTTTGTGAAGTCCCACCGAGGGGAGTCTCCATCCGAGGGGTGGATCCGGTGAGGCGAGCCGAACAGGAGACAGGTCCGATCATGGCCACACACACGAACGCCGTCGAAGAAGCCGCCGAGCTGCTGCGCAGCCGCATCCGCGAGCTCGACGAGGAGCGCTCGAAGCTCGAGAGCGCGCTCTCGAACCTGACGGGTGAGAAGAGCGGTCGGCGCCGGGGGCCCGGTCGCCCGCGAGGAAGCCGCAACCGCACCTCGACGTCGACCTCGACACCGCGTCGGCGCCGGCGTCGTTCGGGTGGCACGCGCGCCGAGCAGGCGGTCAAGCTCGTCACCGAGTCGCCGGGCATCACCGCGTCGGAGATCGCCGAGCGGATGAGCATCAAGCCGAACTACCTCTACCGCGTCCTCAGCGAGCTGCAGGCGGACGGCAAGGTGCGCAAGGACGGCCGTACCTACCACCCCACGGGTGGCGCGCCGGCGGCCGAGCCGGCCGAGGCCGAAGCCTCGTCCTGAACCCGAACCCGGCCTGAGCGAGCGCGGACCCGGCGGCACAACCGCCACCGGGTCCGCCCGCATCGCTGCCTAGACCAGGCCGAGCTCCGAGACGGAGTCGCGCTCGGTCGTGAGCTCATCGGTGCTCTTGTCGATCCGCTCGCGTGAGAAGTCGTCGATCTCGAGCCCCTCGACGATCGAGTACGAACCGTTCGAGCAGGTGACGGGGAAACCGCTGAGGATCCCCTCGGGCACGTCGTAGGAGCCGTCGGAGGGGACGGCCATCGAGACCCAGTCCCCGTCGTCGGTGCCGAGCACCCAGTCGTGGACGTGGTCGATCGCCGCGCTCGCGGCCGAGGCCGCCGAGGAGGCGCCGCGCGCGTCGATGATCGCCGCGCCGCGCTTGGCGACCGTCGGGATGAACTCGTCGGCGATCCAGCCCTCGTCGCCGACCGCGTCCCACGCGGAGCCGCCGTCGACCTCGGCGTGCACGAGGTCGGGGTACTGCGTCGGCGAGTGATTGCCCCACACGGTCATCTTCTTGACCGATGACACATCGGCTCCGACCTTCGCCGCGAGCTGAGCGATCGCGCGATTGTGGTCGAGTCGCATCATCGCCGTGAAGCGCTCGTTCGGTACGTCGGGCGCGTTCGACATCGCGATCAGTGCGTTCGTGTTCGCGGGGTTGCCGACGACGAGGATCTTCACGTCGTCCGCCGCGCCGGCGTTGATCGCCTCGCCCTGCGGCTTGAAGATGCCGCCGTTGGCCTCGAGCAGGTCGGCGCGCTCCATGCCCTTGGTACGCGGGCGGGCGCCGACGAGCAGTCCGACGTTGACTCCGTCGAACGCCTTCATGGCGTCGTCGGTCACGTCGATCCCGGCGAGCAGCGGGAACGCGCAGTCGTTCAGCTCCATCGCGGTGCCCTCGGCCGCCGACACGGCGTCGGGGATCTCGAGCAGGTTGAGGTGGACCTTCGTGTCGGGCCCGAGCATCTGGCCGGACGCGATCCGGAACAGCAGCGCGTAGCCGATCTGACCGGCGGCGCCGGTGACTGTCACTTTGACGGGTGAGCTCACTGTGAGTTCATCTCCTTGGTGGGTTCGAGGTGCGAGGGGGCGCTCGGCGCCTAGCCCATCGCCTTCTGCAGGTTCTCGTCGATCGCGGCGAGGAAGTCCTCGGTGTTGAGGTAGTCCTGATCGCCCTCGACGAGCAGCGCGAGGTCCTTCGTCATCTTCCCGCTCTCGACGGTCTCGACGCAGACGCGCTCGAGCGTCGCGCCGAACTCCGAGACCTCTGGGGTCTCGTCGAGCCGGCCGCGCGCCTCGAGGCCGCGGGTCCAGGCGAAGATCGAGGCGATCGGGTTGGTCGACGTCTCCTCACCCTGCTGGTGGCGACGGAAGTGCCGCGTCACGGTGCCGTGCGCGGCCTCGGCCTCGACGGTCTTGCCATCGGGCGTCATCAGCACGCTGGTCATCAGCCCGAGCGAGCCGAACCCCTGCGCGACGGTGTCGGACTGGACGTCGCCGTCGTAGTTCTTGCACGCCCACACGTAACCGCCCTCCCACTTCAGCGCCGCGGCGACCATGTCGTCGATCAGGCGGTGCTCGTAGGTGATCCCCGCCTCGTCGAAGTCGGACTTGAACTCGTCGTCGAAGACCTCCTGGAAGAGGTCCTTGAAGCGGCCGTCGTACTTCTTGAGGATCGTGTTCTTCGTCGACAGGTAGACGGGATAGCCGCGGTCGAGGCCGTAGCGCATCGAGGCGCGGGCGAAGTCACGGATCGACTCGTCGAGGTTGTACATCCCCATCGCGATGCCGGCGCTTGGGAAGTCGTAGACGTCGATCTCGATCGGCTCGCCCTGGTCAGCGTCCTTGGGCGTCCAGGTGAGGGTCAGCTTGCCCTCGCCGGGGATCAGGGTGTCCTCGGCGCGGTACTGATCGCCGAACGCGTGGCGGCCGATGATGATCGGCTCGGTCCAGCCGGGGACGAGCCGCGGGATGTTCGAGATCACGATCGGCTCGCGGAAGATGACGCCGCCGAGGATGTTGCGGATCGTCCCGTTGGGCGAGCGGTACATCCGGCCCAGGTCGAACTCCTCCATCCGGCCCTCGTCGGGCGTGATCGTGGCGCACTTGACGCCGACCCCGTGCTCCTTGATGGCGTTGGCGGCGTCGACGGTGATCTGGTCGTCGGTCTCGTCGCGCTTCTCGATCCCGAGGTCGTAATAGAGGAGCTCGACGTCGAGGTACGGGAGGATCAGCTTCTCCTTGATGAACGACCAGATGACCCGCGTCATCTCGTCGCCGTCGAGCTCGACGATCGGGTTCGCGACCTTGATCTTCGCCATGCTTTGAGGGTCCCTTCGAAGTTTGCGCGCCGACCCTAGTCACCCTGCTCAGCGAGCGGTGATCCGAAACCCATGCGAGTCGCGGGCCCCGCTCAGGGAACACGGAGGATGAGTGAGCTTCGACGAGGGCCTGCTCGCTTGGCAGGGGGTCGCGACTCCGCCCCGCGGAGGTGCGGCCCCAGGCCGCCGATTTGCGTTCAGCGCCCTTGACCGGGTACGTCCCGGTTGTGCGACGCGGCGACTCAGGAGCCAACCAGGCCCCCATGACGGATGACCGGACGGATTCGGGAGCGGTGAGAAACGAGATCTCTCGCAAGCTCGTCGCGCTCCACAAGGAGATGTACGGGATCGGGCCGACCGAGGCGAAGACGCACCTCGGCGACGACCTGGTCGTCTGCATCCTCAAGGGCGGGTTCTCCCGCGTCGAGGAGAACCTGCGACTCGACGGGCGTGGAACGGCGGTGATCGACCAGCGCTCGCAGTGGCAGGCGATGATGCGCGAGCGCTTCAGCGAGCTGGTCGAAGCCGAGACCGGGCGCAAGGTGATCGGCTTCATGAGCGGCAGTCAGCAGAACCCCGACATGTCGGCCGAGATCTTCGTGCTCGAGCCCGCACGCGAAGGGGACTGAGCCGAACCCACCCGGTCCGGAGGATGCCAAGGAGAACTTGGCCTACGATCGGCTGCGATGACCGGGACGGCCGAGCGCGCCACTGGCGCGACGCACGACGTGACCAACCAGTCGACGCCGCTCGAGGGCTACGACGTGTTCTCGAGCGACCGCGTCCTCGTCGAGGCGCTCGAGCGCGAGGGCGGTGGCTGGGCCGCTGAGCAGGCCCGCGCCGTCGGGCGCTACGCCGGATCGGCGGCGGTCATCCGCGCCGGCTTCGAGGCCAACGAGAATCCGCCGCGACTGCGCACCCACGACCGCTTCGGGCACCGGATCGACGAGGTCGCCTTCCACCCCACCTACCACGAGCTGCTCGGCGCCGCGGTCCACTTCGGCCTGCATTCGACGCCGTGGTCGGACCCCGAGCCGGGCGCGCAGGTCGCCCGCGCGGCGATGTTCGCGAGCTTCTCTCAGGCCGAGGCGGGCGTCGGCTGCCCGATCTCGATGACCTCGTCGGTGATCCCGGCGCTGCGCGCGCAGCCCGAGCTCGCGGCGGAGTGGGAGCCACGCTTCACCTCGCGCGACTACGACCGCGAGCTCCGGCCCGCGCCGGAGAAGACCGGCGCGCTGTGCGGAATGGCGATGACGGAGAAGCAGGGTGGCTCGGACGTCCGCGCCAACACGACGGTCGCCGTGGCGCGCGGGTCCGGCGGTCCGGGCGAGGAGTACGAGCTGACGGGCCACAAGTGGTTCTGCTCGGCGCCGATGTGCGACGCGTTCCTGATCCTCGCCCAGGCCGAGGGCGGGCTCTCGTGCTTCCTGATGCCGCGCTTCGAACCCGACGGCACCCGCAACAGGATCCACCTCCAGCGACTCAAGGACAAGCTCGGCAACCGCTCGAACGCCTCGTCTGAGATCGAGCTGCGCGGCGCCTACGCGCGGCTCGTCGGCGAGGAGGGGCGCGGCGTCCAGACGATCATCGAGATGGTCAACCACACGCGGCTCGATTGCGTGATCGGTGCCGCCGCGGGGATCCGGTACGGGACCGCGCAAGCGATCCACCACGCCGAGCACCGCGCGACCTTCGGAGCGCTGCTCGTCGACCAACCGCTGATGCGAAACGTCCTCGCCGACCTCGCCGTCGAGTCCGAGGCGGCGACGATCGCCGCGATGCGGCTCGCCCGCGCCTACGACGAGGCCGCGGCGGGCGACGGCGACGCGGCCGAGTTCAAGCGCCTCGCCACGGCGGTGCTCAAGTACTGGACATGCAAGCGCGCGCCGGGCCACGCGGCCGAGGCGCTCGAGTGCCTCGGCGGCAACGGCTACGTCGAGGAGTCCGGGATGCCGCGCCTGCTTCGCGAGTCGCCGCTGAACGGCGTCTGGGAGGGCTCGGGCAACGTCCAGTGCCTCGACGCGCTGCGCGCGATGGGCCGCAGCCCGGCGAGCGCCGAGGCGCTGATGGCGGAGGTCGGCGCCGGGCTCGGCGCGAACCCCGCGCTCGACGACGCGATCGCCGCGCTCGGCCGCGAGCTCGAGCGACCCGAGGGCCTCGAGCAGCGCGCGCGCCACATCGTCGAGCGGATGGCGCTCTGCCTCCAGGGCTCGCTGCTCGTCCGCTTCGGTGACGAGGCGGTCGCCGACGCGTTCTGCGCCTCGCGACTCGGCGACGGCGGGCTCGCCTACGGGACGCTGCCCGCGGCGACCGACTTCGGGCGGATCATCGGGCGGGCCTCCGCCTCGAGGGCCTGACCGGCGGGCCCGCGGCGAGCGGATCGGCGCGATCACGACCTCGTCCCGATCGTCATCCGTGCTGCTCGACGGCGTCGCGCGACTCGGCGATGAGCCCGCGGTCTGCGTGGGCGGGCGCCGCCTGACCTACGCCGAGCTGCGCGCGAGCGCCGCCGCGCTCGCCGCCCGGTGGGCCGGCGCCGAGCGGGTGGCCGTATGGGCGGAGCCGGCGCTCGAGACGATCGTCGCCGCGACCGCCGCGGTCGAGTCCGGCGTGACCCTCGTGCCGGTGAACCCGAAGCTCGGGCGGGCCGAGCTCGAGCATGTCCTGACCGACAGCCGTCCCGACGTCATCGCCGGCGCCGGTGAGGCGGAGCTTCCCGGCGAGCATCGGCCGGAGCGCGTCGAGGTCGACGTCGAGCAGCGGGCTTGCGCACCGCTTCGGTGCTCGAGCGGGCCGGAGGACCCGGTGATGATCGTCTACACGTCGGGGACGACGGGACGGCCGAAGGGGGCGATCCTGCCGCGCCGAGCCCTGGCTTCGAACCTCGACGCGCTGTTCGACGCCTGGGACTGGACCCGGACCGACGTCCTCGTCCACGGACTGCCGCTGTTCCACGTCCACGGCCTCGGGATCGGTGTCCTCGGGCCACTGCGGCGCGGCTGCGAGCTGCGCCACCTCGGTCGCTTCGATCCGGCCTCCGCGGCCGCGACGCTGAGCGACGGCGGGACGATGCTGTTCGGCGTGCCGACGATGTACTCGCGCCTGGCGCGCGACGCCGAGACGAACCCGCGGATCGCCACGGGTCTGCGCGCGGCACGGATCCTCGTCTCAGGCTCCGCGCCCCTCCCCACCCCCGTCTTCGACCGCATCCGCGAGCTCAGCGGCCAGGAGATCGTCGAGCGCTACGGGCTCACCGAGACGCTGATGAACACCGCGATGCGCGCCGACTCCGAGCGCCGCCCCGGGTACGTCGGGCGAACGCTGCCCGGGGTCGAGATGCGGCTGCTGGGCGAGGACGGATCGGACATCGCCGGGTCCGACGACGAGACGATCGGCGAGATCCTCGTCCGTGGGCCGAACCTCTTCACGGGCTACCTCAATCGCCCCGACGCGACCGAGGAGGCGATGCGCGAGGGCTGGTTCCACACCGGCGACATCGCCACTCGCGCGACCGGTGGCGTCTGGCGGATCGTCGGGCGGCGCTCGACCGACCTGATCAAGACCGGCGGCTACAAGGTCGGCGCCGGCGAGATCGAGGTCGCGCTGCTCGAGCACGACGCCGTCGCGGAGGCGGCCGTCACCGCGGCACCCGACGACGATCTCGGCGAGCGGATCGTCGCCTGGGTCGTCGCCGAGGACGGGGCATCGCCCGGCGCCGACGAGCTGATCGACCACGTCGCCGCCGAGCTCGCACCGCACAAGCGCCCGCGCGAGGTCGTCTTCCTCGACGAGTTGCCCCGCAACGCGATGGGGAAGGTCGTCAAGGCGCGGCTGAACCGCTAGCCGAGCGCCGCTCGGACGAGCTCGACGGGGTGCGCCGCGCGGCGCTCCGTGCCGTGGGCGATCTGCTGGCGACACGAGACGCCCGTCGCGGCGACGAGCGCGTCCTCCGGCGCATCGCGGAGCGCCGGGAAGAGCCGCGACTCGCCGATCTGCATCGAGAGGTCGTAGTGCTCGGCCTCGAAGCCGAACGACCCCGCCATCCCACAGCAGCCGGCGTCGAGCACCTCGACCCGCGCGCCCGGTATCCGCTCGAGCAGTGCGACCGTCTCGTCCGTTCCCACCAGCGCCTTCTGATGGCAGTGCCCGTGGAAGACGATCGTGCGGTTGCTGACCGGCGAGCGGGGGTCGAGGACGAGGGCGCCGTCCTCGATCGCCTCGACCAGCAGCCCCTCGACCAGGCGGGCCTGACGACCGACCGCGGCCGCCCGCTCGTCACCCGGCAGCAGCGCCGGGTGCTCCTCGCCCAGCGTCAGCACGCACGAGGGCTCACAGCCGACGATCGGAACGCCGCGCTCGGCCTCGGGCGCGAGACGAGCGACCATCGCCTCGGCCTTCTCGCGCGCATCGTCGAGCAGGCCCTTGGAGATGCTGGCGCGACCGCAGCAGCCGGCGCTCTCGAGTCGCACGCGATGCCCGGCGGCCTCGAGCAGCTCGATGGTCGCTCTGCCGATCGCGGGCTCGGTGAACGTGGTGAAGGAGTCGGCGAGGAAGACGACGTCACCACGCGGGGCGGCGTTCGCGTCCCGCCGCGCGCGGCGACGATCCCAGCGGATCAGGTGACGGCGCTCGAAGCGCGGCAGCGGGCGCTCGCGAGCGATCCCGGCGCGCCGCTCGAGCAGCGCTCGGGCCGCGGGCACGCGCATGGGCAGGTTGGAGAGCGGTGCGGTCGCCGCGCCGATCCTGTTGAGCGCCCGGATCGACCCGAAGAGCCGCGAGCGCGCCGGCACTCCGTGCTCGGCCTGGTAGTGGGCGAGGAACTCCGACTTCATCGTCGCCATGTCGACGCTCAGGGGGCACTCGCTCTTGCAGGCCTTGCACTCGAGACAGAGGTCGAGGATCTCGTGCAGCCGCTCGTCGCCCATCGCGGCCGCGGGGTCGGGCTCCGAGAGCGCCTTGACGAGCGCGTTCGCACGACCCCTGGTCGCGTGCTCCTCCTCGCGGGTCGCCATGTAGCTCGGGCACATCACCCCCGACCCGGTCTTGCGGCAGACACCGATCCGCTGGCAGCTGTCGGCGGCGCCGCGCATCCCGCCGGCTCCGAAGTCGAAGTGCGTGTCGATCGGCCCGGGCGGCGGCAGCGCGGGATCGCGGAGGTCGGCGGTGACCAGCGCCGGATCGACCATCACACCGGGGTTCATCCGCCCCTCTGGGTCGAACAGGCGCTTGACCTCGCGCATCGCCTCGTAGAGCTCGTCCCCGAAGACCTCGCGGCTGAACGGGGTGCGCACGCGCCCGTCGCCGTGCTCGGAGGCGTTCACGCCGCCGAACTCCGCGACGAGCTCGGCGACCTGCGCGGCGACGGAGCTCATCGTCGCGGGGGCGCCGGGCTGCGTCAGGTCGATGAACGGGCGCACGTGGAGGCAGCCGACGGAGGCGTGGCCGTAGAAGCCCGCGTTCAGGTTCGCCGCCGCCAGGATCTCGCGGAAGCGGGCGATGTACTCACCGAGCCGGTCCGGGGCGACGGCCGTGTCCTCGACGAACGCCGCCGGGCGGGTGGCGCCGTCGCCCGCCGCCATCAGCAGGCCGAGGCCGGCCTTGCGGACCCTGGTCAGCGCCTCCTGGTCGCCCGCGGTCTCGGCTCGCAGGACGTGGTAGCCATGACCGTGGCTCGCCCACCGGTCCTCGAGCGCGTCGAGCTTCGCCCGGCATTCATCGGCGTCCGCGCCCCAGAAGGCGGCGTAGAGCAGCGCCTGGGGCTCGCCGGCGAGGAGATCGGTCAACGCGCGGTACTCGAGCTTCGACCGCGCGAGATCGAGGATCGTCCCGTCGATGAGCTCGATCGACGACGCACCCAGCTCGATCGCGTCGCCGGTCGCCGCGATCGCGGCGTCGACCGAATCGAAGTGCCCGACGGCGAACATCGCGGCGCGCGGAAGCTCGACGAGGCCGACCGTCGCCTCGGTGATCGCGACGAGGGTCCCCTCCGAGCCGGTGACGAGTTTCGCCAGGTCGTACTCGGTGGCCAGACGGTCGAGCCGGTAGCCGCCCGATTGGCGCCAGTGGCGCGGGAAGTCGCCGGCGATCGCGCCGGCGTGCGCCGCCAGGATCGACGGCAGGCCTCGGTGGATAGCGCCCTCCAGTGTCCGGGCCGCGGCCAGGCGCTCGCGCTCAGCCTCGCCGACCGGCCCGAACGTCGCGCTCGAGCCGTCCGACAGGACCGCCTCGATCTCGAAGACGTGGTCGACCGTGGTCCCGTGGACGATCGACTGGCTGCCCGAGGAGTTGTTGGCGATCATGCCGCCGAGGGTCGCGCGGTTGGAGGTCGAGGTGTCGGGGCCGAACCCGAGGCCGTGGCGGTGCGCCGCCCGGTTGAGGTCCTCCTGGACGACGCCCGGCTCGAGGCGCACGCGACGCGCGACGGGATCGAGGTCGAGTATCCGGTTCATGTGGCGAGAGGTGTCGAGGACGACCCCGGACCCGCCGACCGCCTGCCCGGCGAGGCTGGTCCCCCCACCGCGTGGGACGACCGGGACGTCGAAGCGGCCGGCGATCTCGATCGCGGCGGCGACGTCCTCCGTGTCGCGCGGGAAACAGACGGCGAGCGGTTCGCGCGCGTACATGCTCGCGTCGGCGGCGAACAGGTGGCGCGTGTAGGCGTCGTCGCGGACCTCCCCGCGGAGCGCTCGCCCGAGCGTCCGCGCGAGCTCCGAGGACGCCGCGACGGCCGGGTCGCCCTCGAACGCGCCTTCGGGGGCCACCTGCCGGCTCAGAGCCAGCTCTCGTCGAGCCGGCGGATCGCGCCCTCGCAGAGCCGGATCGCCTCGGCGAGCGTGCCCAGGTCGACGTTCTCGGGGACGTCGGTTCGGAAGTGGTAGTTCGACGGGTTCTTCATCTCGTTGACCGAGCAGAGCGTCGCGGTCGGGTAGCCCGCGGCGAGCGGTTCGAGGCCGTCGGTCCCGTTTCGCAGTCGCAGGTTCGGTACGAGCGGGATTCCGAGCCGCTCGGCGGTCGAATCCATCAGCTCGAGTGCCGCGGCCGGGTACTCGCGCATCCGCAGGAAGCCCTCGCCGCGCAGGACGTTCAAGCGCGGCGAGCCGACGGTGTCGACGCAGAGGAAGAAGGTGCTCTCGCGCGGGAGGTCGGCGAAGTGGCGGTCGCCGAACGCCTTGATCCCCTCGGAGAACGACTCCTCGGCACCGGCCGACATCAGGATCACGCGGGTCGAGCGCGTCGGCTCGGCCGCGAGCCGCCGGGCGAGCGCGCAGATCACGACGACGCCGGTCGCGTTGTCGTTGGCGCCGGGCACGGTCTCCTGGAGCCCGATCTCAGCCATCGAGGCGGCGGCTCCGAAGCCGAGGATCGCGCCGAGCTTCGAGAGCCGTCGCGAGCCGACGAGCGCACCGATGGCGCTGAGCGCCGGGCCGCCGATCACCGGCGCCATCAGCGGCGGGCTCGTATCGACGTGATCGATGATCCCGAGCGAGCCGAGCGGGCCGGACTTCGAGAACAGGAGCTCGGGCAGCTCGGGACGGAAGACCAGGCCGGTGTGGGCCGAGTCGGTGTGCGAGACGACGACGATCGTCCGCTCGGCGTCGGGCGGGCCGAGCTCGGCGATCACGTTGTGGGTCCGGCGGCGCTTGAGCCGAGAGCGCAGCCGGCGGCGGCCGGGCGGGAACTCATCGGCCATCAGCGCGGTCGCCGCGGCGCCGAGCGCGGCGGCCGAGACGCGGTGGCCGCGGAGCCCGAGCAGGCCGGCCACTCCGCCGGCCGCGGCCGCGATCCCGAGCGGCCACCAGTAGGTCCCGTGAGCGTCCTCGGACTCGAGCCGAGCAGGGGCCCCGGCGGCCCGCAGCTCGTCGGCGATCAGCCGCGAGGCCTCGAGCTCGCCCGGCGAGCACGTCTCGCGCTCGAACTCGCAGAGGCGATCGAGCAGGTCGCGGTGCCAGGCGGCGTCGAGGTGATCGCCGGTGGTCGGGACGGCGGCGTGGAGGTCGACGGTCAAGCGAAGCCAACCTAGCGCTCGGGGCGAGCGCGCCCGGCCTCACCCCTACCTCGCCCCTACGCTCTCAGGTGTGATGGGCGGCCGCGGCGCACTGACCCTCTTCCACGTCCGGGGCATCCGGATCGGGGTCGATTACTCGTGGTTCCTCGTCCTCTTCCTCGTGATCTGGTGGCTGTCGGGCTTCTACGAGGCGATCCTCGGGACGACCCAGGACTCGATCGAGCCCTATCTGCTCGCGCTCGTCAGCGCGTTCGGGTTCTTCGGCTCGATCCTGCTCCATGAACTCGGCCATGCCTTCGTCGCGCTGCGAAACGGCGTCGGGATCTCCTCGATCACGCTCTGGCTGTTCGGCGGGGTCGCCCGGCTCGACAGCGACACGCGCTCGGCCGGCGCCGAGTTCCGGATCGCCGCCGCGGGCCCGCTCGTGACGCTGCTGCTCGCGCTCGCGGGCTTCGCGGCGGGCGCCCTGCTCGAGGGCCCGCGCGAGTTCTTCGAGGCGATGCGCGTGATCGGCTCGGCCGACACCTCGGGCGCGACGGCGGTCCTCGCCTGGCTGACGTCGATCAACGTCCTCGTCCTCGTCTTCAACCTGATCCCCGCGTTCCCGCTCGACGGCGGGCGGATCGCCCGGGCGATCGCCTGGCGGCTGACCGGCGACCGCAACCGCGCGACGCGGTTCGCGGCCGCGCTCGGCCAGGGGTTCGCCTACATCGCGATCGCCGCCGGCCTGCTGCTCGTCCTGCGCGGCGCGATCGTCACCGGCATCTGGCTGGCGCTGATCGGCTTCATCCTCGGCTCGGCCGCGCGCGGCGCCTCGATGCAGACGAAGTTCGCGCGCCGGATCGAGGGGATCACCGTCGCCGACGTGATGGACGCGCACCCGGTGTCGATCCCCGAGGACGCGAGCGTCGAGCAGGCCCTCGACGAGTACTTCCTGCGCTACCACTGGCCGTGGTTCCCGGTCGTCGACGCGGCCCAGCGCCTCGCCGGGCTGATCCAGCGCGAGGCGGCCGACTCGGTGCCGGAGCCGAGCCGGTCGAGCTCGACGATCGGCCCGCTCGTCACCCGTGACTCGGAGGGCCCGGTCAGCGTCCGCGACTCCGAGCCGATCGAGTCGTTGATCGGCAATCGCAACCTGCGGCGCTTCGGAGCGTTGCCGGCGATCGACGCGGACGGACGGCTGAGTGGCATCGTCAGCGCCGAGGAGGTCGGCCGCGCGCTTCAGAGCGCGATGCGCGAGCCCGCCGCGTAGGGCGAACCTGAAAGCCGGAGGCCCGGCGTCCATAGAATCCCTCGCGAGTGGCTGAAAAGCACGCACCAGGCCTCAACGAGGGCACCGCTAATCGCTCCCGGCGCTGGCTCGGGCAGTTCTGGGGCTCGACGATCGGCAAGAAGATCGTCGTCGCGACGACCGGCGCGATCATGCTGCTCTACGTCATCGCGCACATGCTCGGCAACCTCAAGGGGTTCCAGGGCAACGGCGACGGCGGTACCGCCCCGGTCGACACCTACGGCGAGTGGCTGCGGACGATCGGCGAGCCGGCGCTGCCCTACGAGGGGGCGCTGTGGATCGTGCGCGCGATCCTGCTGACGGCGCTCGTGCTGCACGTGACCGCGATCGTGCAGCTCTCGAGGCGGAACCAGGCCGCGAAGCCGAAGGGACACCAGCCGCCGCGGATCCAGCGCACGCTCGCCTCGCGGACGATGCTCTGGGGCGGGTTGCTGCTGCTCGCCTTCATCGTCTTCCACATCCTGCAGTTCACGACGCTGACGATCGAGGCGACGCCGCTGACCGAGGGCGCGGTCTACGCGAACCTCTACGGCACCTTCCAGGAGTGGTACTTCGTCCTCCTCTACCTCGTGGCGATGGGCTTCCTGCTGCTCCACCTGCGCCACGGCGCCTGGAGCATGTTCCAGACGATGGGCTGGGACAAGCCGAATCGCAACCGGACCCTGAGGCGCGGCGCGACGACGATCGCCGTCGTCGTCGGGGTCGGCTTCGCACTCGTCCCGCTCGGCTTCTGGCTCGGCATCGCGCCCGAGCCGGTCGACGAGAACATCACTGCATCCGCGGAGGCGCGATGAGCCAGCACGACTACGACGCCCGGATCCCCGACGGTCCGATCGAGGACAAGTGGCGCAACTGGCTCGACGACCACCGGCTCGTCGGCCCGCGCCAGCGCGGCGACCGGCGCGTGATCGTCGTCGGCACCGGACTCGCCGGGGCGAGCGCCTCGGCGACCCTCGCCGCGATGGGCTATCAGGTCGACGCGTTCTGCTTCCAGGACTCGCCGCGACGTGCACACTCGATCGCCGCCCAGGGCGGGATCAACGCGACCAAGGACTACGCCAACGAGGGCGACTCGATCCGGCGGTTGTTCAACGACACGGTCGAGGGCGGCGACTTCCGCGCCCGCGAGGCGAACGTCTGGCGGCTCGCCGAGCTCTCGACCGGCATCATCGACCAGGCGGTCGCCCAGGGCGTCCCGTTCAACCGCGAGTACGGCGGACACCTCGCGACGCGCTCGTTCGGTGGCGTGCTCGTCGAGCGCACCTTCTACTGCCGCGGCCAGACCGGCCAGCAGCTGCTGCTCGGCGCCTACTCCGCGCTTCAGAAGCAGGTCAATGACGGCTCGGCCCGCGTCCACACCCGTCACGAGATGCTCGACCTCGTCATCGAGGACGGGCGCGCCCACGGGATCATCACGCGTGACCTCGTATCGGGTGAGATCGAGCGCTGGTCGGCCGATTGCGTCGTGCTCGCCACGGGGGGCTACTCGAACGTCTTCTTCCTGTCCACGAACGCGCTCGGCTGCAACGCGACGGCGGTCTGGCGCGCCCACAAGCGCGGGGCGGCGTTCGCCAACCCGTGCTTCACGCAGATCCACCCGACGTCGATCCCGCAGACCCACGAGAACCAGTCGAAGCTGACGCTGATGAGCGAATCGCTCCGAAACGACGGGCGGATCTGGGTCCCGAAGTCGACCGACGAGGAGCGCGAACCGCAGGACATCCCCGAGGACGAGCGCTGGTACTTCCTCGAGGAGCGCTACCCGCGCTACGGGAACCTCGTTCCACGCGACGTCGCCTCGCGCGCCGCGAAGGGCGTCTGCGACGACGGGCACGGCGTCGGTCCCACCGGCCGCGGCGTCTACCTCGATTTCGCCGACGCGATCTCGGACCGCGGCGAGTCGGAGATCGACTCGCGCTACGGGAACCTGTTCGAGATGTACGAGCGGATCACCGCCGAGGATCCGTGGCAACGCCCGATGCGGATCTACCCGGCCCCGCACTACACGATGGGCGGCCTCTGGGTCGACTACGAGCTCCAGACCACGATCCCCGGCCTGTTTGCGATCGGCGAGGCGAACTTCTCCGACCACGGCGCGAACCGGCTCGGGGCGAGCGCGATGATGCAGTGCCTCGCCGACGGCTATTTCATCCTCCCGCACACGGTCACCAACTACCTGTCGGAGAACGAGGGCCGGCTCGCCACGGACGAGCCCGCGTTCGAGCAGACGGAGCGGGAGGTCGTCGAGCGCCTCGACCGGCTGACGTCGATCGGCGGCAAGACCACCCAGGGCCAATGGCACAAGGACATGGGCCACCTGATGATCGACGGGTGCGGCATCGCCCGGACCGCGGAGGGGCTCGAGAAGGCGATCGGCGAGTTGTCAGCGATGCGCGAGAGCTTCTGGCAGGACCTCTGCATCGCCCCGGGGCGCGATGGGATGAACCAGTCGCTCGAGCACGCCGGCCGCGTCGCGGACTTCCTCGAGCTCGGCGAGCTGATGTGCCGTGACGCGCTCGACCGCGACGAGTCCTGCGGCTGCCATTTCCGCGAAGAGCACCAGACCGACGACGGCGAGGCGCTTCGCGACGACGAGAACTGGTCCAGCGTCTCGATCTGGGAGCACCGCGAGGGCGAGGCGGCCGAGAAGGTCACCGAGCCGCTCAACTTCGAGGCGATCGAGCTCGAGCAGAGGAACTACGCCTGATGGACTTCAAGCTCAAGGTCTGGCGCCAGGACTCCCCCGAGGCCGACGGGGAATGGGCCCGCTACGAGGTCGAGGACATCAACTCGGGGGCGTCGCTGCTCGAGATGCTCGACATCCTCAACGAGCGCCTGATCACGGAGGGCGAGCGCCCGATCGCCTTCGACTACGACTGCCGCGAGGGGATCTGCGGATCGTGCGCGCTGACGATCAACTCGGTTCCCCACGGACCGCGGCAGGTGACGAGCTGCCAGGTGTTCATGCGCGAGTTCGAGGATGGGCAGGAGATCGTGCTCGAGCCGTTCCGCGCGACCGCCTTCCCGGTCGTCCAGGACCTCGCGATCGACCGCTCGGCCTTCGACCGCGTCGTCGAGGCGGGCGGCTACATCTCGGTGACCTCGGGCCCGAAGCCGGAGCCGAACGCCAACCCCGTCTCGCCGGAGATCCAGCAGGACGCGATGGACGCCGCGATCTGCATCGGCTGCGGAGCCTGCGTCGCCGCCTGTCCGAACGGATCGGCGATGCTGTTCACCGGCGCCAAGTCGACCCACCTCAACGTCCTTCCCCAAGGTGAGCCCGAGCGCTACGACCGTACGGCACGGATGGTCGAGCAGATGGACGCGGAGGGATTCGGCGGCTGCACGAACACGGGCGAGTGCGAGTACGTGTGCCCGCAGGAGATCTCGATCAAGGTGATAGGCGAGCTCTACCGCGACTACCGCACGAGCATGATCCACCGGTTGCGCTCACGTCGCGGCGACATGAAGGCGCAGTAGCGAGCCCCTCGGACCTCCGAGGACGCGTCGAGGCGAGGGCGAAACGGCGGACCGCGAAGGGGGTCGACGCGGCCCGCCGTGACGAACGTAACCCGGCACCCCCTCGGGGGCAAGCGGAACGGCCGATTGCGTCGCGGGATCGATACCGGGAAGCGCGGCGAACATGCCCGATTCAGTGCCGGAAGCCCGTCCCGCCGCAGTTCCGCCCGAGGTCGAGATATCGCGCTCGGTCTCGAGGACGCTGCGGGAGATCACCGGGCGCGGCGCGCAGGACGTCTGGACGACGATCGATCGTGGGCACGTGATCGTGATGCTCAGCGGCACCCTCACCGCGCAGGAGAAGGTTCTGATCGAGCACGGTCACGCCGAGACGGTCACCTCGATGCGCCTCGCCGTCCAGGACCTCCTGCGGACCCGTAGCTCCCGCGCCGTCGAGGATGCGACGGGACGGCACGTCGAGGGATTCATGAGCGCGAACAGCTTCTCCCCGGACCGCGCGGTCGAGATCTTCCTCCTCGCCGACGAGCAGCCGCCCGACGGCGCGGCGTCGTGAAGCAAAGGGCTTCACGCGGGAAGGCACCGCCCCCCTTCCCGCGGTGACCCGCACCGCGTAAAGCGCACTGAACGTAGCCCATCGGCCGCCCTCCCGTTGAGCGGCCGCTAGCGCGAGCGCACGGGAGCCGGGTCGATTCGCGTCAGCCCGTTCCGTCGGAGGTTGCGTTGCAGACCTGCTGGACTCGAGCGGCGGAGAGGCCGACCGCTGCCGCGATCTTCCGGCGCGTCAGGCCCGCGGCGGCCGCGTGGACGATCGCCGCGTCGCGCGCGACGAGCGCGGCTTCGAGCTCGTTCTGCCGCCGCTCCACGGTGCGCGCGGTCTCGCGCAGATCGACCAGGGCCCGTTGGGCGCTGTTGGCAAATTTCTGTTTAGAGATCCGGCTCTCCGATCGCGTCGCTGGCAATCGGTCGAGCCGATGCGAGCCAGTGACCCGCCGACCATCTCCGAGTTACGAAGGGCGCGCCGGGTGGTCCCGGAGAGCCACTTCGAGCCTACATCGCCTCACGGCAGTCTCACTCAGCGACTGCTGCGGGGCTCGAGCAGGAAGAGCTCCGACGCGCGGTCGGTCTCGAGGTGATTCGCACTCATGACAGCCGAGACCCGGCGATCGAGGACGAGCTCGATGAACTCGGCGATCTGCCTGCCGACGACGTCGTTGACCGCCGCACGCGCTTCCGCGACGACCGAGTCGTAGCCCTCGTCGACGAGCGAGCGCTCGCCCTGGGTCAGAGTTCCCTCGAGAACCACGAGGACGTGGTCCTCGGCGATCGTCGTCCGCGCGAGCGCCGCCCCGCGCCCCGTGAACTCGCGCAGCAGAGACACGACCCGGCGCGAGATCTGCGTGGGCACGTCCGTGTCCTCATCAGCCTCGAGTGGCAACTCTCCCCATCTCTCCAGGATCGGTCTTGGCGAGGCCGCCACGCCGGCGACCTCCCGGCCGGCGGTCGGCCGGACGGCGGCGAAAACCTAGGCGGGGCGCAGTTCAACCGGCTGGACAGACGGGGTCAGCCCTCGGGCGACGCCGGGCCCGCGCCGCCGCGCCGGCCCCAGCCCGCCAGGGCACGCGCGGCACGGGCGTGGCGCGCGAGCTCCGCCGAGCCGAGCCGACCCGAGCCGAGCTCGACGACGAACGCCGTCGCTCGTCGATCGCGGTGCTCCTGCCAGCTCGTGGCCGTGCCTCGAAGCGCCTCGCCGCGGCAGCGCTCGACGGGCATCCGCGCGATCCGGGCGTAGCGATGCTCCTTCCTCGCGCTGCCGCCGCACGGGGCGAGCACCTGCCCCCACGGTTGGTGGTACCAGATCGTCAGCGCGGGTTCGATGCGTCTGACGAGTCGCATCAGCGCCCGGGTCTCGGGCTCGGACGCGGGCTTCGGCCCCTGGTAGTAGCCGCTGCCGGGCGACTCCGCGCGCCGCCACCGATAGGGGAAGTTCCGGTTCAGGTCGACACCACGCGCGTTCGTGCGCCGGTTCGCGCGGGCGCCGTCGGGGTTCGAGGCCTGGATCGTCCAGACGTCGGCGCGAAACCGGTCGGGCCCGTTTCGAAGCCGGTGGACGATCCGCTCGCCCTGGCGCTCGTCGCCGTGGATCGACCCGACCACGAGCACGGAGCGCTTCGCGGCCGAGTCCCCGAGCCGCACCGCGCGGAGCTCGCGGCCCGCGAACGATTGGCCGTAGGTGACCCGCGTGGCTGCTTCGCCGCGCTCGGCCGCCGGTCCGCTCGAGGGCCTCGCGACGAGCGAGCCGAGAACGCAGACGAGGACGACGAGCGCAAACGAAGCGCGGCGCATTGCCAGATCCTACGTCTCGGAGCGGCTCGCGGGCGTGGACTCGGGGCCGCCGGGACGCAGGGCGCGCAAACCTAGTCGGGGACTCGGATTTATGGCCATCATCGCCGTCATTTAGAGTCCGCATCGCTTTGCCGACTCATGACGTATTGGTGATCGGAGCGGGGCTCGCCGGCCAGCGCGCGGCCCTCGCGGCAGCCCAGAAGGGCGTGTCCGTGGGGATCGTCTCCAAGGTCCACCCCGTCCGCTCTCACTCCAACGCTGCCCAGGGCGGGATCAACGCCGCCCTCAACCCCGGGGACTCCTGGGAGTCGCACGCCTTCGACACCATCAAGGGCTCCGACTACCTCGGTGACCAGGACGCGATCGAGATCATGTGCCGCGAGGCACCGGAGGAGATCCTCCACCTCGAGCACCTCGGCGTCCCGTTCCACCGCAACGAGGAGGGCAAGCTCGGGACGCGGGCCTTCGGCGGCGCTTCGCAGGCACGGACCTACTACGTCGCCGACATCACCGGCCAGGCGATCATGCACGTCCTCTACGAGCAGCTGATGAAGCACTCCGCCGACGTCCATCGCTATGAGGAGTGGTTCACGACCTCGCTCGCGATCGACGAGGCCGGCACGTGCGTCGGCGCCGTCCAGCGCAACATCCGCGACGGGCGCATGGAGCTCTTCCGGGCGAAGAACGTGATCCTCGCCACCGGCGGTAACGGTCAGATCTGGCAGCCGACGACCAACGCCCTGATCTGCACCGGCGACGGGATCGCGATGGCCTATCGCGTCGGCGCGCCGCTGATGGACATGGAGATGATCCAGTACCACCCGACCACGCTGGCCGGGAAGGGCTTCCTGATCACCGAGGGCGCGCGCGGCGAGGGTGCCCACCTGCTCAACGCCAAGGGCGAGCGGTTCATGGAGCGCTACGCGCCGAACAAGATGGAGCTCGCCTCCCGCGACGTCGTCTCGCGCGCGGAGCAGACCGAGATCAACGAGGGCCGCGGCTTCCCCGACGGGACGGTCGCGCTCGACATCACCGTCGTGCCGCGCAAGCGGATCCACGAGGCGCTGCGCGAGATCGTCCTCGTCGGCCGCGACTTCGCCGGCGTCGACATCACCCGCGAGCCGATCCACATCAAGCCCGGCAACCACTACACGATGGGCGGCGTGAAGACCGACAAGGACGGGGCCACCTCGGTCCCGGGCCTCTACGCCGCGGGCGAGGTCGCCTGCGTCTCGGTCCACGGCGGCAACCGCCTCGGCGCCAACTCGTTGCTCGACACGCTCATCTTCGGGCGGCGAGCGGGCGAGCACGCCGCCGAGCGCGCCAAGGGCATCGACCTCGGCCGCGTCTCGAACCAGATCCTCGACGAGGAGGAGTCGATGGTCGCCGACATCATCGGGCGCCAGCACGGCAGCGGACGCCGAGTGTCGGAGATCCGCCGCGAGATGGGTGCCGCGATGGATGCCAACGTCTCGGTCTTCCGCGACGAGGAGGGCGTCTCGAAGGCCCTCGAGACCATCAGGCGGCTCAAGGAGGAGGCGAAGACCGCCTACATCGACGACCGCGGCGCGGTCTTCAACCAGGACGTGCTCGGGGCGATCGAGCTCGGGTTCATGCTCGACTGCGCCGAATGCTCGTGCATCGGCGCGCTCGAGCGCAAGGAGAGTCGCGGGGCGCAGTACCGCACCGACTTCCCGGAGCGAAACGACGACGAGTGGCTGAAGCACATCGACCTGTCGCGAAACGGTGGCGGGCCCGAGATCAGCTACTCCGATGTGACGCTCACCCAGTGGGAGCCACAGGAGAGGACTTACTAGAGCGATGGCCGAGTACACGATCAAGGTCCGCCGCTACCAGCCGGATGCCCCGGAGGAATCCGACGTTCCCCGCGGCGCCTACTGGGAGCAGTTCGACGTCGACCTCGACCCGACCCTCTCGGTCCTCGACGGGCTGCTGCAGGCGCGCGACAAGGACGATGGCTCGCTGGCCGTGCGCTGCTCCTGTCGGGCGGCGATCTGCGGCTCGTGCGGGGTGAAGATCAACGGGCAGTCGACGCTCGCCTGCCTGACCCAGATCGGCGAGGCGCACGAGCGCGCGAACCGGATGAACGCCGCGGGCGAGCTCGCCGGTGGCGCGACCGACGACGAGGACCTCCAGGCCCCGCACGGCAACGGCGCGAGCGCGCCGATCGTCATCGAGCCGATGGGCAACATGCCGGTCATCAAGGACCTCGTCGTCGACATGGAGTCGACGCACTGGGAGAAGATGCGCCGCGTCACCCCGTGGCTGCTCGACGACGGCGACCCGCCCGAGCGCGAGCGGATTGTCGAGCCCGAGTCGATGGTCGACATCACGCAGACGATCGCCTGTATCCAGTGCGGCGCCTGCGTCTCCTCGTGCCTGTCGATGGAGGCCGACCCGGACTTCATCGGCCCGGCCGCCCTCGCCAAGGCCTACCGCTTCGTCGGTGACCCGCGCGACGTCGAGACGAAGGAGCGCCTCTACGACCTCGCACAGGATCCGCACGGGATCTACGACTGCACCCACTGCTTCTCGTGCGTCGACGCGTGCCCGAAGGGCGTCGCGCCGATGGACCAGATCATGCGCCTTCGCCGCGCCGCCGGTGAGGAGGGCATCAAGGACCGAAACAACGGCCACTCGCACGAGATGGCGTTCGTCAAGAACATCCGCAAGAAGGGGACGCTCGACGAGTCCGAGCTGCTCCAGGAGTCCTACGCCCCCGGCGTGATGGGCAAGCTGAAGCCCTCGAAGGGCGGCATCGTCGGGCTGATCCAGTCGCTGCCGACGGCGGTGCGCGGAATCAAGACGGGCAAGATGCGCTCGCTGCCGAAGCTGATCCCCGGGATCCATCCGAAGCTCCCGGGCGACGCTCAGGACCACGTCAAGCGGATCTACGAGCGCGCCGAGGAATCCAACCAGCAGATCAACCTGTACATCATCGGCGAGGAGGAGGTCCTCGACGACGCGGAGTCGACGGCGATGCCCGACGATCCGCAGGACACGACCGGCGAGGGCGACGATCGCTTCGGCGGCGGCGCCGGCAGCCTGCCGCGCACCGACCTCGTCGGCGGCGGCAAGCCCGGCACCCAGGCTTCCGACGGGGTGCCGACGGACCGCTCGGACCCCGATGAGACGATCGTCCCGACCGACGAGGAGAGCCGATGAGCCACATGAAGCTCGCCTACTGGCCCGGCTGCGTTTCGCGCGGCTTCACCCCCGAGCTCCACGGATCGATGGCGCTCGTGGCCGACGAGCTCGACATCGAGCTCGTCACGCTCGACCGTGCCTCGTGCACCGGAGCCGGCGTCATCGCCGAGCACAACCAGGAGCTCGCCGACACGCTGAACGCGCGGACGTTCGCGCTCGCCCAGGAGACCGGGCTGGCGATGATGAACATCTGCTCGACCTGCCAGGGCGCGCAGTCGGAGTGCCAGCAGCGCCTCGACGCCGACTCGAAGTACCGCGCCCACATCAACGAGGCGCTCGCCGACGAGGGGATCTCCTACGAGAAGGGCAAGGCGGGGTTCGAGAACAAGAACTTCCTCTGGGTCCTGGTCGAGGACTACGGCCTCGATCGTCTGCGCTCGCTCGTCAAGCGACCGCTGACCGGGCTCAAGGTCGGGCCGTTCTACGGCTGCTACGTGATCCGCCCGCGCCACCGGATCGGCTACGAGGAACACCCCGAGCGCGACCTCTACCTCGAGTACGTGATCGAGGCGCTCGGCGGCGAGGTCGTGGAGTACGACGGCGCCCGCAAGTGCTGCGGTTTCCCGGTCATCACCATGAACCGGGACACCTCGCTGCGTCAGGCCGGAACCCACATCGGCGACGGCCTCGACTCGGGCGCCGACTGCCTGGTCACCCCGTGCCCGCTCTGCCACCTCAACCTCGACATGCAGCAGCCCGAGGCGGCGAAGGTCGTCAACCGCGAGCTCGGCCTCGCCGTCCTGCACCTGCCGCAGCTCGTCGGGCTCGCGCTGGGCTTCGAGCCCAAGCAGCTCGGAATGGGCAAGCACATCGCCTCGACGAAGTGGGTCGAGTCGCGGCTCGAGCCGGTCGGCGCCGCGGCCTGAGCGCCGCTAGCCTGACGCGCCGATGAGCGATCAGTCCGAAGACCAGCGCCAGGAGAACCTCGAGAAGGCCGAGGAGGAGCTGCTCAAGCCCTCGGCCGAGATCGAGCAGAACATCCTCTTCGGTCGCATCGACGATGCGGTCCGTCTCTACGCCAAGCAGGCGGGGATCGACGAGGACGCGGCACGCGCCGTCGTCGAGCGGCTCGAGCGCGAGCTCTAGCGCCCCGAGCCCAGGACCTGCGGCGTCGCACTGAGCGGCGCCGTCCAATCGACGTACTCGGAGCCGCCGCGCGAGCACAGATCGCCCGGCGTCTCGGCTTGGCTCGCGGCGCCCGGTCCGGGGGCCACGAGCGGGTCGTCGACCTCGCCCGTCCGGGTGGCCGCCAGCGCCCCGAGGTGAGCGACCGACTCGGCGCCGAGCAGGCGACCGGCGAGCGGCGGATCGGCGACATCGGCCGTGATCGTGACGGTGGCGGGCTCGTCGAGGACGATCCTGCCCGCCGGCCAGTACGGCGAGACGCCGCGGTAGTCGAGGTTGGCCGGGATCGTCTGCTCGAAGCCCGGCGCGCTCAGCGTGAGCGGCCGGGTCGCGTCGTAGGCCAGGGAGAGATCCCAGGAGCCGGCGCCCAGCTCGATCTCGATCGTGGACGCTGACCCCGAGCGCGGCTCGGCGTCCGGGCTCCAGGACGAGGCCGGCGCGAGGACCGGCCGCTCGGCGAACACCGTCGCGATCCGATTGCCCGTCTCGCCCTCGAGCCGCAGCGGGCTCTCGCATCCGACCTCGGCGCCCGGCTCGGGACCGACCTCGGCCGGCCGGCGCTCGCCGGGCGACTCGCCGGCGCGCCAGAGCACGTAGGAGTCGGTGACCACCTCGGGCCGGTAGCCCGGCGGCGGGCCGCTCGCGTAGGAGGCTCGGGTCGTGAGCACGAACGGGAACCGCGCGAGCGTCCGGGCATCGACCGAGTCGAAGTCGAACTTCGAGCCGACCTGCTCGATGTCGAAGTTCGGCTCGACGAAGTAGGGGTCGTAGTAGTTGCGCACGTGCGTGTAGGGCTCGGACCCACGGAGCTCCCAGAGGACGAAGTTGTCGCGCCCGAGGAACAGCAGCCGCTGCCCCTGGACGACGGGGCGGATCTGCGCCAGCTCGTCGGCGTGCGTGGTCGGGCCGACCGGCGCCTGGCGAAGGACGAGCAGCGTCGAGCCCGCGGCGGCGAGGGCGTAGAGCGCTGCCAGCAGCGCGAGGGCGAGCGGCGCCCGGCGGCCGGCCGCAGCGCCCGAGCCCTCGCCGGAGCGGCCATCGCGGGGCGTCAGGAGTCCGCCGAACGTGACCAGCGCGATCGTCGGCGCCGCGACGGCGAGCGCCTTCGCGCTCGTGTAGACGGTGCCCAAACCACGCGCCGCGAGGTAGACGACCGCCGCCGCGGCGAGCGCGGCGAGGAGGGCGGGGCCATGGCGCCGGGTCCAGCGAGCGAGCCCGAGCCCGAAGGCGGCCAGTCCGAGCAGGCCGCCGGCATAGAAGACGAGCGCCGGCAGGCCCGAGGCACCGGCGGCGAGCCGGAACTCGCCGCTCGGCCAGACGCCGAACGCCTCGAGCGGCGAGATGTGACCCCGCAGGTTGCCGAGCCCACCCTCGTTCGCGCGGTCGGGGTCGAGGGCGCGGAAGTCGGCGAAGTCGATCAGGCGCCCGACATCGGCGAGCACGAGCGCGGCGAAGACGCCGGCGGCGAGCCCGACCGGGAGCGCGGCCGCCCGCACCTGGCTCCCGATTTCGCGACCCGCACGAACTCCGCCGACGACGCTGATGGCGATCCAGACCGCCGCGGTCAGACCGAGCCAGACGAGGCCGGGGAAGCTGTAGACGAACAGCGTGCCCCCGGCGATGACCGCCGCGGGCACGTATCGCCCCGCCGCCGCCTGCCCCTCCGAGAGCGGCCGAGCGACCGCGACGGCGAACGCGAGCACGAACAGGCCCATCGCCGGCTCCTTGAAGGCCTCCTGGGCGAGGTAGGCCGCGGCGAGGTAGGGAACCGAGACGAGCACCGAGGCGACGACGCGTGCCGGTGTGGGAAGCCCGCGCAGGAGGCCGAATGCGCCGATCGCCAGCAGCACGGTGAGCGAGGAGTTGAAACCGGCGAAGACCTTCACCGTGCTCGCGTCGAGCAGCCAGGCGATCGCCGCGACGAGGGCGTGCGGGCCGAGCGGATAGCCCTGTCCGACCAGCACCGGCTCGGGCTCGAATCCCTCCCGGATCCAGTCGGCGAGCAGCAGGTGCGAGGCCATGTCGTCGTTGACCAGCCCGACGCCGAGGATCCCTACGGCTCCAGCGGCGATGAACGGCACCGCGGCGGCGAAGAAGGCGAGCGCCCCGGTCAGCACACCGGGTCCCAGCGGCAGTGCGGCGGCGCGCTCGCGCGCCGGTGCGGGGCCGAGCGCCACGACGGTCGTCGCCGCCGTCAGCACCAGCCCGATCAGGACGACGGCGATGAACGCCTCGCCGCCACCGATGTCGCGGACGAGTCCCGCCGCCACGAGCAGCGCGGCGAGGCCGACCGCACCGCTCAGAGGATCGGAGGCGCGCCTGCCGCAGAGCACCTGGACCGCGCCGCCGACGACGAAGGACGCACCGACCACGAGGGCCGCGGATACGAGGTAGGCGATCACGAGCCGCCGAACGCTAGATCATCCGGGGGCGCCGAACGGCGCCGCCCGGACGCGGAGCTCAGCCGCCCTCGGGCTGGAGCACCTCGGCCTCGTAGCCACCCTCGGAGTCGGTGATCTCGACCCGGACCGGGAGCTCGTCGCCGTTCGGAGCGGTGAGCGTGCACTCGAAGGTGTTGCCCTCCTCGTTCTCCTCGTCCGACGGGCAGTCGACCGAGATGTCCTCGGGCTCGACACCGCCCTGCGGCGCGAGCTGCTCGGCGAGGCTGTCCTGGAGCTCGTCCTGGTCGATCGAGCCGCAGGCGGCCAGCCCGAGCGTCGAGGCCACCGCGATGCAGGCCAGGGTGCGGGCGCCACGCCGGCGCGGGTCGAGCTTCATGTCCGTCGTCTCTCCTCGAATTCGGGGTTTGTTTCGGTCAGGCGGCGAGCGACCCGGCGGCCGGGACGCGGACGAGATCGCGCTCGCGAAGCAGCTCCGCGACCTGGACGGCGTTGAGCGCCGCACCCTTTCGCAGGTTGTCGCCGACGACCCAGAGGTTCAGCGTCCGCTCCTCGGAGGGATCGCGGCGGATCCGCCCGGCGAGAACCTCGTCGCGGCCCGCGGCGTCGAGGGCGAGCGGGTAGACCGCGTCGCCCGGCGAGTCGACCACGACGACGCCCGGCGCCGCCGCGAGCAGTTCGCGGCACTCCTCGGGCGCGAGGTCACGGCTCGTGCGCAGGTTGATCGACTCGGAGTGCCCGGCGAGCACCGGGACGCGGACGCAGGTGGCTGAGATCGAGAGCTCGTCGCCGGCGCCGAGGATCTTGCGCGTCTCGGCCATCACCTTGCGCTCCTCGGTCGTGTAGTCGTCCCCGTCCTTGAACGACTCGACCTGCGGGATCACGTTCATCGCCAACTGGTGCGGATAGACCTCGGGAGCATCGATCGGTTCGCGGTTGGCGATGTGCCCGATCTGGGACTCGAGCTCGGCGATCGCGCGGCGCCCGGTGCCCGACGCCGACTGATAGCTCGACATGACGAGCCGCTCGATCCCCGCCGCGCGATGGATCGGCGCGAGCGCGACGAGCATCACCATCGTCGTGCAGTTCGGGTTGGCGACGATCCCCTCGTGGCCGGCGGCCGCGTCCGGGTTGACCTCGCTGACGACGAGCGGCACCCGCTCGTGCATCCGCCAGTAGCTCGTGTTGTCGACGACGACAGCCCCGGCGGCGACGAACTTCGGCGCCCACTCGGCCGAGACCGACCCGCCGGCCGAGCTCAGCACGATGTCGAGCCCCCCGATCGACTCCTCGGTCAGCTCGACGACCTCGACCTGCTCGCCCGCGAAGTCGACCTTCGAGCCCGCCGAGCGAGCCGAGGCGAGCGGGCGCAGCTCGTCGACGGGGAACTCGCGCTCGGCGAGGATCTCGAGCAGCGTCTGGCCGACGGCTCCGGTCGCGCCGAGGACCCCGACCCTCATGAGCGCACCCGCGGGCGGTGCTCGTCGCCGGCCGGATCCTCGCGGCGCACGTCGTCCGCGCCGAGCTCGAAGGCCTGGTGGAGCGCGCGAACCGCGTCCTCGACCCGGGCCGCCTCGATGACGCACGAGATCTTGATCGGCGACGTCGAGATCATCTCGATGTTGATCCCCTCGCGGCCGAGGACCTCGAAGGTCCGCGCCGCGACGCCCGGATGCGAGCGCATGCCGGCGCCGACGATCGAGACCTTGCCGATGTGCTCGTCTGTGGAGATCGACTCGGCGACGTCGATCGCGCGGATCGCCTCGACGGCGGCGGCGAGGTCGTCGGAGCCGACCGTGAACGAGAGATCGGCGCTGCGCTCGGTGTCGATCGGCTCGTTCTGGAGGATCAGGTCGACGTTCACGTTCGCAGCCGCGAGGGCGCCGAAGACCTGACCGGCGATGCCGGGCTGGTTTCGAACGCTCTCGAGCGTCACCCGCGCCTCCTCCGTCGAGTGGGTGACTGCGGTGACGAGCGGGCGTTCCAAGGTCTCTTCCTCTCCGAGCACGAACGTTCCCGCGCCCTCATCGAACGAGCTTCTGCAGTGGATCCGGACTCCGTGGTTGCGCGCGTACTCGACCGAGCGCAGCTGCAGGACCTTCGCCCCGGAGGATGCCATCTCGAGCATCTCCTCGAACGAGACGACGCCGAGCTTGCGGGCGTCGGGGACGATCCTGGGGTCGGCCGAGAAGACCCCGGCGACGTCGGTGTAGATCTCGCAGACCGACGCGCCGAGCGCCGCCGCGATCGCGACCGCGGTGGTGTCCGAGCCGCCGCGACCGAGCGTCGTGACGTCCCGGCTCTGCGAGGAGACGCCCTGGAACCCGGCGACCAGCACGATCTTTCCGTCGTCGAGCGCCTCGCGGATCCGGTCGCCGCGCACGTCGATGATCTTGGCCTTCGTGTGCGAGGAGTCGGTGACGATGCCCGCCTGCGAGCCGGTCAGCGAGATCGCCTCGTGACCCATGTCGCCGATCGCCATCGCCGCCAGGGCGCACGAGATCCGCTCACCCGTCGACAGCAGCATGTCCATCTCGCGAGCCGTCGGGCGGTCGGAGATCTCATAGGCCTGGCGGACCAGGTCGTCGGTCGTCTTACCGCGTGCGGAGAGCACGGCGACGACCCGCTTCCCGGCCTCGCGGGCGGCAACGATCCGCCGCGCGGCCCGCTTGATGTCCTCGGGCCCGGCGACGGAGGTTCCGCCGAACTTCATCGCGATCGTCTCGGTCATCGGCTCGGGCGAGGATAGGGATCCAGCCCGGGCGCGCTGCCCGAGGCCGTACGATCGCGCGCTGATGGGTGAGGACGAGCGGGAGAGCGCCGGCGCGGAGGCGAACGAGGGACGGCGGCGCCGGCGACCGTCGCGGCGGGTCGTGCTCGGCCTCGCGCTCGCCCTGACGCTGATCGCGGCCGCGCTGGTCCTGATCCTCACCGACGGCGAGGGCGAGGTCTGCTGCGCTCCGGACCCGACGACGTCCGCGGGATCGGCCGGCGGCGAGCCGGGTGGTGGACCGGTCGGCGAGGTCGAGGGGCTCGACCGGACGGAGCAGATCGACCAGGTTCTGCTCATCGGGTTCGAGGGCTCGAAGGTCGACGGCGACATCCTCGACGTGGCCTCGGAGCGCGCGCTCGGCGGCGTCCTGATCGGCTCGGAGAACTGGGACGACGCGAGCGCCGGGCGCAAGCTCGTCTCCGGCCTCGAGAAGGTCGCGCTCGACTCCGGCGACGTGCCGCCGCCGCTGATCGTGACCGCGCAGGAAGGCGGGGTCCACCGCGCCCTCGACGACCTGCCCCCCGAGGCGACCCAGACCCAGATCGCCGACGAGGGAGACCCCGACGCCGTGGTCGAGTGGGCCGAGGGCGCGGCGAAGGAGCTCAAGGCGTCCGGGTTCGACCTCGACCTGTTCCCGATCGCCGACGTCGCGACGCTCGACAGCCCGCTCGGCGACCGCGTCTTCTCGGACTCGACCCGGCTCGTCGAGGAGCTGACCGTCGAGGCGATCGAGGGCTGCGAGGAGGCGGATCTCCTGTGCGCTCCGGCCCACTTCCCCGGGCTCGGCGCCGCGGCGGGCGACACCGACGCCGCCCCCTCCGGGGTCTCGCTCGACGAGCGCACGCTCAAGGCGCGCGATCTGACGCCGTTCAGGTCGGCGTTCGAAACGGGGGCTCCGGCGGTCGTCGTCTCGCTCGCCTTCTACAGCGCGATCGACGGCACGACCCCCGCCGCGCTCAGCAGGCCGATAACGACCGACCTGCTGCGCCGCGACCTCGGGTTCAAGGGCGCGGCGATCACCGACGACCTCAGCGCGGGTGCGATCCGCGGCTCCTACGACCCCGGTGAGGCCGCGGTGCGGGCGCTCGACGCGGGCGCCGACATGGTCCAGATCTCCGACCCCGATGAGGCCGAGGCGGCGCGCAGGGCGATCGAGAAGGCGCTCGACGAGGGCGACCTCTCGCCAGACCGGCTCGCCGAGGCCGTCGAGCGAGTGCTCGAGCTCAAGCGCGATGCGGGCCTGATCGAGGACGAGCCGGAGGAGTCCGACCGAGCCGGCGACTCGGGTGGCGACGGCGGCTCGGGCGGGGAGGGCGGCGGCGACCGCGGAAAGGGCGACTCCGGCGCGAGAAGCGAGGGGAGCGCCACCGAGGGCGCGGGCGGCTCAAACGATGGCGACTCAGACGCCACAGCGGAGGACTCGGGCTCCGAGGACAGGGGTTCGGGCCGCGAGTAGACGCGCCTCGCCCCGAGGCGGCGGCGTCGCGCTCGCCACCCGGAACCACGGCGCGGGTGCGGTTGGCGGCGAGGGGACCGGGTCTGGGCGGTGGTTGCTGGTCGCCGTCGTCGGGGTTCTCAGGCCTACGGACCGACAACCCCCGACCGCGGCTCGAGCGCCAGGTGCCGTCGTCGGGGTTGACCGTCGTATGGCCTGACAACCCCGACGGCGACGCGACCGCTGCTAGCCGTCGTCGGGGTTGACCGCCGTATGGCCTGACAACCCCGACGGCGGTGCCTCCCCAATCCGCCCACCAAGCCGCGCCGGGTCTCCCTCCCTTCGCCGCCTCGGCCACTCCGCCCGCAGACGATCCACGCGGAGTGAGCCAGATCCACACGTCTACCTACCTCACCTAGCACGCGGATACATCCTTGTGATATATCTTCCCGCTACATGGCGGAGAGCGAGAGCACCCCACGCGAGTACGAGGCCGGACCGACGACGCCCGTCGTACTCGGGATCCTGTCCTGGTCCGACAACTCGGGTTACGAGATCAAGCGGATCGCCGACGAGTCGGCCCGGTTCATCTGGGCCGTCTCCTACGGGCAGATCTACCCCGAGCTCAAGCGGCTCGCCGCCGCCGGGCTCGTCGAGAGCCACGAGGACCCCTCGGGCGGTCGCCGTCGCGTGGTCCACACGATCACCGCCGCCGGGCGCGACTGGCTCGAGGGCTGGCTCGCCGAGACGCCCGACGTCTTCGAGATGCGAGACGACGCGATCCTGCGGCTGCTGTTCTCGGGTCTGGCGCCGCAGACCGCTCCGAACGCCCTGGTGGCCAAGCGCGAATCACACCTCGCCGCCAAACGACAGCTCGAATCGATGGAGGCCTCCGGCAAGCCGTCGGGCATGGCCCTGGTCGCACTGCGGTGCGGCGTGCGCATGCACGGATCGATGGCCGACTGGTGCGACGAGACGATCGCCGCGCTCGAGTCGGGCGAGCTCGGACCGCACATCACCCCCAGGACCTCCGAGGAGGCAGCATGAACACCCTGACCCGGATCGTCTCCGCGCGCCCGCGGCTGATCGCCGTGCTCGCGGTCGTCTTCGTCGTCGTCGCCGGCGCGTTCGGCGGCACCGTCTTCGAGCGCCTCGACCCGTTCGGCTTCACCGACCCGGACTCGGAGTCCGTGATCGCCGAGGAGGAGCTCGCGAGCGCGTCGGGCGAGGAGCCGACCCCGGGGGTCATCGCGCTCGTCGAACCGGGCGGACAGGTCGAATCGGCCGCCGGTCGCGCGGCGGTCGCCGACGTCGTCGAGGCCGCGGAGGCCGACCCCGCCGTGACCCGGGTCGTCTCGGTGCTGGACGGCCCCGACCCCGGGATCGTGTCCGAGGACGGCGAGACGACCTACGTCTCGATCTTCACCAGCGCCGGTGACGACGACGCGACCGAGCAGCTCGTCGAGGAGCTCGAGCCGCTGCCCGGCGTCACGCTCGGCGGCGAGGACGTGACTCAGATGCAGATCGGCGAGCAGGTCGAATCCGACCTGCGCACCGCCGAGCTGATGGCGTTCCCGCTGCTCGCGCTGATCTCGTTCTTCGTCTTCCGTAGCCTCGTCGCCTCGCTGCTGCCGCTGATGGTCGGCGGCCTCGCGATCGTCGGCTCACTGTTCGGTCTACGGTTGCTCGTCGAGGCGACCGACATCTCGATCTTCTCGGTCAACCTGATCATCGGGCTCGGGCTCGGCCTGGCGATCGACTACAGCCTGTTCATCGTCTCGCGATACCGCGAGGAGATGGCCGAACACGGAGCCGGCGTCACGGCGCTCGCCAGGACGATGCGAACCGCCGGGCGGACCGTGGTCTTCAGCTCGCTGACCGTCGCCGCGGCGCTCGCCTCGCTGTTGATCTTCCCGCAGCTCTTCCTGCGCTCGATGGGAATCGGCGGCACGCTCGTCTCGCTGCTCGCCGCCGCCGCGGCCCTCGTCGTCCTGCCCGCCGTCCTGCTGCTGCTCGGCGAGCGCGTCAACGCGCTCAGCCCGCGCTGGATGCGCCGCGCGAGCGACGCCGAGGCGCGCCATGTCGAGGGCGGGCGCTGGTATCGCTTCTCGCGTTGGGTGATGCGCCGGCCGGGCAAGATCGCGATCGTCACCGCGCTGCTCATGGTCGTAGCCGGGCTTCCGTTCCTGCGTAGCGAGCACCGCTTCGCCGACGCCCAGATCCTCCCCGCCTCGTTGTCGGCCGGCGCGGTCGACGACACGCTGCGCGCCGAGTTCAACCCGCGCCGCTTCGACGCGGGCGTGGTCGCGGTCGATGCCTCGAAGGGCGACCGCGCCGAGGTCGCCGAGGTCGCACGGCTCGCCGCCGCCCAGCGCGATGCGGCCCTCGTCACGCCGCCGGTCTACGTCGGCGACGACGTCTGGCGGTTCGACGTCCAGTTCGCGGTCGACCCGAACTCGGACCGCGGCCAGGAGCTCGTCGAAGACCTGCGCGACATCCGAGCCCCGGTCCCGTTCTCGGTCGCCGGCACCGGGGCCGCCCTGGCCGATCAGAAGGAGAGCCTCAGCGCGCACCTCGTGATCGCCGTCGCGATCCTCGCCGTGACGACCCTCGTGCTGCTGTTCCTGATGACCGGGTCGGTCGTGCTGCCCGTCAAGGCGCTGATCATGAACCTGCTGACCGTCTCGGTCGCGTTCGGGATCCTCGTGCTGATCTTCCAGGACGGCCGCCTCGAGGGCCTGCTCGGCTACGACTCGCTCGGCGCGCTCGACATCTCCCAGCCGATCCTGCTCTTCGTGATGATCTTCGGGCTCTCGACCGACTACGGCGTCTTCCTGCTGACGCGGATCAAGGAGGCGCGCGACGCGGGCGCCGGGGAGCGCGAGTCGGTCGCGATCGGTCTCGAGCGAACCGGCCGGATCGTCACCTTCGCGGCGATCCTGTTCTCGATCGCGATCGGTGCCTTCGTGACGTCGGAGATCGTCTTCCTCAAGCAGGTCGGCCTCGGCACCGCGCTCGGCGTGCTGATCGACGCGACGATCGTGCGCGCGCTGCTCGTCCCGTCGCTGATGGCCCTGCTCGGTCGCTGGAACTGGTGGAGCCCTCGTCCGCTGCGACGACTGCATGCGCGATTCGGGATCACCGAATCGCCCGCTCAGTAGAAATCCGCACCACATCTGCGGAATCGCGACGAGCAAATCGCCTCGCCGACCCACGATCCTCCGAAGCCAGCATTCGAGGTCGGCCCGGTATGGGGTGCGCTTCGGCAAGGGAGTTCGTTGTTGCCGCGCATCCAGGCGGCTGGGGGGTCTCCAGCCGGGCCGATCTCTTTGTTGTTCCGCTGGGTTTGAAGTTAAGGGTCGCGTTCCGCGCGGCCGATGGTTCGCACAGGCAGGAACCGGGCACACCTCGCACGAATAGCTTCGGCGCGGGGCTTGGTCCCTGCGCCAAACTCGATCTCGGAGGCCCAAGTTGTCGATCGCCGGTTCCGTCTTCCTCGTCGCCGTCGGCGCGATCCTGCGCTACGCGCTCAACGTCGATTCGAGCGCGATCAACCTCGACACCGTCGGCCTGATCCTGATGATCGCCGGGATCGTCGGGCTCGCGTTGTCGTTCGCCTACCAGGCCTACGCCAACAACCAGCGTCGCCGAGCCGCCGTGCCGCCGGCCGACTACGAGGCCGGTTACGTCGACCGCGCCCGCGAGGAACCGCCGACGCGCCGGATGCGCTAGCCGACCGCGCGACGCCCGGCCAGCGCACGGCCGAGCGTCACCTCGTCGGCATATTCGAGATCGGCTCCGACCGGCAGGCCGCTGGCCAGGCGGGTGATCTCGACGCGGTCGCGAAGTAGGTCGGCGATGTGATGAGCAGTCGCCTCACCGGTCGTCGTCGGGTTGGTGGCCAGAACGATCTCTCGCGGCGGGTCGGCGGCGACGCGGTCGACGAGCTCGGAGATCTTCAGGTCCTCCGGGTCGATCCCGTCGATCGGCGAGAGCGCGCCGCCGAGCACGTGGTAGAGCCCCGAGTACTCGTGGGTGCGCTCGATCGGGATCACGTCCTGCGGCTCCTCGACGACGCAGATCAGGCCCGTGTCACGACGCTCGTCCTCACAGATCCGGCAGCGCGGCCCCTCGGCGAGATTGAAGCACACCTCGCACAGACCGATCCGCTGCTTGACCTCGCGGATCGCGTCGGCGAGCGCGATCGCATCGTCCTCGCTCGAGCGGAGCACGTGGAAGGCGAGCCGCTGCGCGGTGCGCTGTCCGATCCCGGGCAGCTTCGAAAGCTCTGTGACGAGCCGGTTGATGGGCGCCGGGTTCACCTCGATGCAACCTAGCGAGCGCCCCGGCTCGCTCCGCGGCGCGGGTCTAGAGGCCGGGCAGCCCGAGTCCGCCGAGGCCGCCACCGGCTCCGCCGGCGCCGCCCGTGATCCCGCCCATCTTCTCCGCCGCCATCTCCTGCGCCTGCTTGAGCGCCTCGTTGACCGCGGTCAGGACGAGGTCCTGGAGCATCTCGACGTCCTCGGGATCGACCGCCTCGGGATCGATCGTGATGTCCAGAAGGCGCAGGTCGCCGGAGACCTTGGCCTTGACGATGCCGCCTCCGGCCGCCGCCTCGACCTCCTCGTCCTTCAGCCCCTCCTGGGCCTCGGTCATCTGCGTCTGCATCTGCTGGACCTGCTTGAGCATCGCGTTCATGTCGAAGCCGCCAGGGCCTCCGGGTCCTCTGCGAGCCATCACTCTCCCCTTGCCCCGCGGGCTTGGCTTTGCTCCGAGTCGGGCTCGGGAGCGTGGTAGAGCTCCTCGGCGTCGAACTCGGACTTGATTCGTTCGATCAGCTCGTCGCTCGACAGCGTCGCGGCCGCCGGCGGTTCGATGTGCTCGGCGTCCGCGGTTACGAACCCGAGCTTGAGACGGACTCCGCACTCGGCCTCGATCGCGGCCGCGAGCTGGCTGCGGCTGGGCTCGCTCTCGGCGCGGCGACGGCTGAACGCCTCACCGGCGAGAAACCCGATGTCCATCCGCCTCGCATCGGCGTCGAGCGCCACCGGACGCGCCTTGGCGAGCGCGTGCCACAGCACCGCGCCGGCGTCCTCGCGCACGCGCTCGAGGATCGGCGCCCACGCCTCGCGCACGGACTCGAGGGTCAGCTCGGCGACCGGGGCGGTATCCGCGTCGGCCGCGGCCGCGGCCTCGTTCGGCGGCGCGGGCACGGACTCGGACTCGGATGGCCCCTCCGGCACGGCGGTCGAATCCTCGGCGGCGCGGGTCTCGGGACCGCGATCAACCGCGGGGTGCTGGTCCGCCTCGGGCTCCGGCGCCTGCTCCGGCACGGCGGGCACAGCCTCGACGGCGCGGACCTCGGGCTGTGCCTCGGGGCCTGGGTCGAGCTCGGGCTCGGGCTCGGGCTCGGTCGGCGCCGCGGGCTCACTCGCCGCGACCGGCGGCTCCGCCGGTGGCGCGGGCGCCGTGGGCCCGGACTCCCGCGTCGGCTCGCGCTCAACTCCTGCGGTCGGGGAAGGTGCCGACACGGGCGCCTGCGGACCGCCACCACCGAGCTGGGCCTCGAGCCGCTCGAGGCGGTCCGCGAGCGCTTCGCGCGAGGGATCGAGCTGCGGCCGGGCGGCGCGCAGGACGGCCATCTCGATCGTCATCCGCGGCTCGTCGCCCTCGCGGACGGCGGCGAGCGCCGCGGCGATCGCGTCGATCGAACGCGCGAGGCCGAGGTCGCTGAACTCGCCGGCCTGACGGGCGAGCCGCTCGGGGTCCGTGCCCGCGACGCTGAACGAGTCGCTCGCGCTCCCGATCGTGCGGATCACGAGCAGCTGGCGCAGGTGGGCGAGCAGGTCGCGCCCGAACTGCGAGACGTCGCGACCTGAGGCCGAGAGCCGCTCGGTCGCTTCGAGTGCGCCCCTCCCGTCGCCCGCGGCGATCGCGTCGGCGACGTCGAGGATCAGCTCCCCGTCGGCGATCCCGAGGACCGCGAGGACGTCCTCGGAGGAGACCGTCTTGCCGCCGTAGGCGACGAGCTGGTCGAGCGTGCCGAGCGCGTCGCGGAAGCTCCCCGACGCCGAGCGGGCGATCGCGGCGACGGCCTCGGGCTCGATCTCGATCTCCTCCTGCGCCGAGACGCGGCCGACGACCTCGGCGAGCTGCTCGAGCGAGGGGCGCTGGAAGTCGAAGCGCTGGCAGCGGTCGACGATCGTCGGCATCACCTTGTGGGCCTCGGTCGTCGCGAGCACGAAGGTCGTGTTCGGCGGCGGCTCCTCGAGTGTCTTGAGGAACGCGTTCCAGGCCTCGCGGGTCAGCATGTGGGCTTCGTCGAGGATGTAGACCTTCCAGCGGCCCGCGGTCGGCGCGTAGCCGACGCGCTCGCGGAGCTCGCGGATGTCATCGACGGAGCGGTTCGACGCGGCGTCCATCTCGACGACGTCGAGCGAGGTGCCGGCGGCGATCGTGCGGCACGAGTCGCAGACTCCGCAGGGCTCGAGCGTCGGCCCGTTCACGCAGTTGAGCGAGCGGGCGAGGATCTTGGCGAGCGAGGTCTTGCCGGTTCCTCGCGAGCCGACGAAGAGGTAGGCGTGGTGGACGCGGTCGCGCGTTACGGCGTTGGAGAGCGTGCGGACGACGTGCTCCTGCCCGACCACCTGCGCGAACGACTGCGGGCGATGTCGGCGGTAGAGGGACTGCTCGGCCACGAAGTGGTCGAGTCTAATCGCGGCCCACGGACCGGTTCGGAGGTCCGCCGGCGCCCGCTCTCGCAAGTTCCCGTGCAGTTGAAGGAGTTCTGCTCGTACGGGCGTCCAGGGGGGTTCAGCGGCGCCGCCGAGCGCCCGAGGGATGGGTCCGACGGCTTAGAACGGTCGGCCCGCGCACAGGGCCGGGGGGACGCAGATGACGCTTCGCAACCGCAGCAGCTTTTCGACGTTGATCGCGCTCCTCGTAGCGGGCCTCGCGATCCTCGTCGCCGCGGCCCCCGCCCACGCGATGAAGACCAAGCGGCTCGGCAAGGGGCTCTGCGAGACGACCGGCGGGGGCAAGATCGTCGACGCCCCGGGCTTCCCCGGCGAGAAGATCGACCGCCGCCTGGTGCGGGACGTCCGCCTCCTCAAGCGCCGCTACGACATCTTCGTCACCGACGGCTACTCGAAGGACCCGGTCCACTCCGCCAACGGCGAGCACCCGATGGGCCTGGCACTCGACATCGTCCCGAGCGGACGGCGCTGGGGGAAGATCGACCGGCTCGCGCGCTGGGCCGAGCCCAGCCAGAACGCTCCCCGCGCCCCGTTTCGCTGGGTCGGCTACGACGGTGACGCCGGCCACGGCAGCGGCCATCACCTGCACCTCTCCTGGAACCACAGCGCCGGGCAGGCGGGCGACCTCCAGCGCACCGTCTACACGATGAAGTGCCCCGGCAAGCGCAAGCGCAAGCGCGACGGCGATCGTGACGGCGGCGACCGCGACGGAGGCGGCCGCAACGACGGCGGCGGCAGGAACGGCGGCGACTCGGGCGGCAGCGGCTCGGGCGGGATCAGCCCCGGGAGCGGTGGCTCCGGTGGGTCGGGCGGCGGCGGCATCGAGCCGAAGCGCGCCTTCGGGCCGGCGGTCGCGGCCGCGTTCGACCTCTCCGACGTCGTCATCGAGACCGGCGGCGTCGGGCGCTAGCTTGCAGGTCTGAGCTTCCGTCCGCCGGTCGCGTGAGCATTCGCGCGGCCGATGTACGAAGCCCTGATCTCATGCGTGAGCTGCGACGAGCAGCTCGAGGTGGTCGCCGCCTCGCTGGAGGAGCTCGAGCAACTCGCCTGCGAGTGCGGCGCCGGCTCGACGATCGAATCGATCGCCGAGTTCGAGCCCTGGCGCAGCCCTCCGCGACTGCGCGCCGTGGAATCCTCGCCGCCGCGCGACGAGGACCTGCCGAAGGCCGCCTGAGCGCCGCCGCTCAGCGCGGCGGCATCAGCTCCACGTCGACCTCGTAGCTCGACCGCAGCTCCGCGAGCAGCGACTCGGCGTGGTCGGCGCCGCGCGTCTCGAGCGTCAGCGCGACGGCGGTGTCGCCGAGGGCGAGGTCGATCCCGTCGCGGACGTGGTCGACCGTGATCAGATTCGCGCCGGTCTCGGCGATCCGGCCCAGCAGGCCGGCGAGCGCACCCGGGCGGTCGGAGACGACGGTCGTGATCCGCAGCCGGCGCCCGGCGCTCGTCTCCGCGCGCGCGACGATCGTCGCCAGCAGTCCCGGGTCGACGTTGCCGCCGGACAGGACCAGCGCCGTCGTCCCCTCCTGCGAGGGCTCGACGACACCGGTCAGGAGCGCCGCGAGCGGCGCCGCCCCCGCCCCCTCGACGACCAGCTTCGAGCGCTCGGCGAGGGCGACCATCGCCGCCGCGATCTCGGCCTCGCCGACGAGGACGATGCCGGCGAGCAGACGCTCGAGGATCGCGCGGGTCCGCTCGCCCGGCCGCTTGACGGCGATCCCGTCGGCGATCGTCCGCCCCCCGGCCTCGGGCGCCACGGCCTCGCCGAGCGAGGCGGCCATCGCGCCGTAGGAGGAGACCTGCACCCCGACGACCTCGACATCGGGACGCTCGGCGGCCAGCGCGAGGCAGACTCCCGAGGCGAGCCCGCCGCCGCCGATCGAGACGACGACCTTGCGCAGGTCGGGGATCTGGTCGATGAGCTCGACCCCGACTCCGGCCTGCCCTCTGATCACGTCGTCGTCGTCGAACGGGTGGACGAAGACCATCCCGCTCTCGGCGGCGCGCTCCGTCGCGAGCGCGATGCAGTCGTCGACGCCGCGTCCCTCGCGTCGGATCTCGGCCCCGAAGTCGTGGACCGCGGCGAGCTTGGAGAGCGAGGCGTCGTGCGGCATGAAGACCTCGCACGGAAGGCCGACCTCGCGGGCGGCGTAGGCGACTGCCTGGCCGTGGTTGCCGGCGCTCGCGGTCACGACCCCGGGCGCATCGCCGATCGAGCCGAGCTTGGAGAGCGCGCCCCGGAGCTTGAACGACCCGGTCCGCTGCAGGTTCTCGGCCTTGAGCACGATCCGCCCGCCGCAGCGGCGCGACAGGCTGCTCGCCGAGAGGATCGGGGTCTCGCGCGCGACCCCGAGCGAGGCGCGGTGGACCTCGCGCAGCCGCTCGCTCGACGGGTCGCGATCCACGGTCTCAGCCGATCGCGACGATCGCGTCGATCTCGACGCGCGCACCCTTCGGCAGCTGCGCCACCCCGACCGCGGCGCGCGCCGGCGGATCGGCGGCGAAGAACTCGGCATAGGCCTCGTTGATCGTCGCGAACTCCGACAGGTCGGTCGTATAGACCGTCAGCCGCAGCGCTCGCTCGAGCCCGGTGCCCGCCGCCTCGCAGACGGCCGTGAGGTTTCGCAGGCACTGCGTCGTCTGCGCGGCGAGCTCGTCGCCGACGAGCTCGCCCGTCTCGGCGTCGAGCGGGATCGCGCCGGAGCAGAACAGCAGCTCGCCGAATTGGATCGCCTGGCTGTAGGGGCCGATCGCGCCGGGTGCGGTCTCGGTCTCGACAACGCAGCGGGTCCCAACGTCGCTCATCTCGTCTCCCTCGGTTCTGCCTGCGACTGGAAAAACAGTGGACCGTGCGGGCCCGCCTTCGAGCGCTGCTCTCGGGCGTGCCCGCCGTGGCTTGCTCAATCCAGGCTTCTCCGCGGCACATGCCGGGGACCGCTTAAGGCTGCTTCCTTCCGGACCTGACCTGGTTCGCGGGCCGTCATTGCGCGGGACCTGGACTTCAACGCCGCCCGCGGCGTACTGACCCCGAGGACTAGAAACCCTCGGGCGGGCGTTCGGTCTCGCTGGAGCGGATTGCGAGTGCAGGGCACCGCTAATTCCCCACCTAGCACGGTCCGCTTCCAGCGTAGCCGAAACGCCCGGACCGGCGGGCGATTCAAGACCGTGCGGCCGACTGCCGAAGAGGACGCCCAGATGGTCTCGCCGAGCGATCACAGAGGGTCAAGAGGGTCGACTCGCCGGCGAAGCCGATCGACGAGCGACGGTCCGGTGGCAACGGAGAGGGTCAAGCGCTTCGGACGCCTCCGGGCCACCGTCGCTCTCGCCGCGCTGCTCGTCCTCGGTGGCTCGGCGGTCGCGATCGCCGGCCTCGGCCACAACCCGGCCAACAGCAAGCGGCTGATCAACAAGCCGATCGAGAACTTCGACTACGACACCGCGAGCCGCTGCAAGTCGAGCGTCCCGAAGGGGATGCGCGAGTTCCAGCACTGGCTGGGGCGCAACGTGCGCGGCGAGACGTGGGGCATCTACCGCTGTGAGAAGTGGGGTCCGGGCAGCGCCTCGCTTCATGCCGAGAGCCGCGCGATCGACTGGCACCTCGACGCCCGCAACTCGAAGGACAAGCGCGCGGCCAAGCGGCTGATCGGGCTGCTGCTCGAGAAGGACCGAAAGGGCAACGACGCCGCGCTCGCCCGCCGCATGGGCGTCCAGGGAATCATCTTCAACTGCCGGTCGTGGTGGTCCAACGCGGGCGGGATGGGCAAGTACTCCTATTGCTACAAGCCGAACGGCAAGCGCAAGAAGAACCTCGATCCGACGGCCGCCCACAAGGACCACGTCCACCTCGAGATGAACTGGAAGGGCGCCCGGGAGCGGACCTCGTTCTGGCGTGGCGGCAAGCGCGGCAAGGCGCTGCGAGGCGCGGCCGCCGCCGGGGCCCACGAGCACGCCGACGCGGCCTCCGTCGAGCCCGTCGCCGACCGCTGATCGCGCACGAGCCCAGCACCGACGCCCGATCTGATTCGCTTCGCCCGATGAACCTCTCGAACCATCACGCCTCGACGCTGCGTGAGATCTTCAGCCACGACTCCGAGAACGTCGAGTGGCGCAAGGTCCGCTCGCTGCTCGAGGCGGTCGGGACCGTCGAGCAGCGCCACGACGGTCACCTCGAGGTCACGATCGGCCCCGAGACCGAGGTGGTGCACGTGCCGCGCGAGAAGGACGTCGACCGTCAGCGCCTCGTCGACCTGCGGCGGATGCTCGAGCAGGCCGGGATCACGCCCGACTCCACCGAGCCGGTCGCCGACACACGCGATCGCGACTTCGGCGACTCGCGCTGGGGCGAGCCGAAGTAGGCGCCGAGCCGGCGCCGCGACCACTCGGGCCGCGGCGCCGTTTGCGGGGCAGGGCTCAGGCGCGGCGATAGAGCCGTGAGGTGAGCGGCACGAAGATCGCGACGAGCACCGCGGCGAAGCCGAGGCTGACGCCGGTCGCGAGCGCGTCGAACTCGCCCGACATCAGCGCCCTCGTCGCGGTCGCGACGTAGGAGATCGGGTTGATGTCCTCGACGAACACCCGCAGCCCGCTCGGCAGCGTCTGGGGCGGGACGAGGATGTTCGACAGGAAGACGAGCGGAAACAGCGCCATGAACCCGGTGTTGAGCGTCGCGTTCGGGCTTCTCATCACGAGCCCGACCGTCGCGAAGACCCACGAGAGGCCGAACGAGAAGACCGCGATCAGCGCGATCCCGGCGATCACCCCGAGCACGCCGCCCGCGGCCTCGTAGCCCATGATCAGCCCGACCACGACGGTGATCGCCCCGGCGAGCACGTAGCGCATCGCGTCGCCTCCGACCGCTCCGACGAGCGGCGACGGCTCCCAGATCGGCAGCGAGCGGAAGCGGTCGACAACGCCCTTGGTCATGTCGGTGTTCAGCGAGACACCCGAGTAGACGGTCGTGAAGAGGATCGACTGGACGAGGATCCCCGGCAGGATGAACTGCAGGTACTCGCCGGTCGAGCCGGAGATCGCACCGCCGAACAGGTAGGTGAACATCACGAGGAAGAGGATCGGCGTGATCGTCACGTCGATCAGCTGCTCGGGCACGTGCTTGATCTTCAGGATCCCGCGCCAGGCGAAGGTCCGGACCATCGTCAGCGTGCTCGGCCGCGGCGGGCGGTCGCTCATCACGAGGGCCTCGCGCAGCAGCGCGTCGTCGGCCGCTCCGGCGCTCGCGGCTGCCGGCTCGGTGCTCCGGGTGCTCATCGCTCCCCCTCCCCCGCCGTGACGGGCTCATCGTCGTTGTCCGTGCTCTCCCCCTCCGATTGGGCCGCCTCGGCGGTACGGCCCGTCAGCGCGAGGAATACCTCGTCGAGGCTCGGCTGGCCGTGCGAGAAGTCGGCGATCGCGATCCCCGCGTCGGCGAGTCGCGAGACGACGCCGGCTCCGTGGCCGCTGTCGGGCACCTGGGCGCTGAGCGCGGTCGGGTCCGGCTCGAGGATCACCTCGTCGAGCTGCTCGGCGAGGATCCGCTCGGCCGCCGGCCGGTCCTCGGGGTCGAGCAGCCGGACACGAAGCGTGCCGACGCCGACCGAGTTCTTGAGCTGACCCGGCGTGCCCTCGGCGATCACGCGGCCGCTGTCGATCACCGCGATGCCGTCGGCGAGCTGGTCGGCCTCCTCGAGGTACTGAGTGCACAGCAGGACGGTCGTGCCCTGTGATGCGAGGACGCGGACGATCTCCCAGACCTGATTTCGCGACCGCGGGTCGAGGCCGGTCGTCGGCTCGTCGAGGAACAGCAGTCGGGGCGTGACGACGATGCTGGCGGCGATATCGAGCCGCCGGCGCATGCCGCCGGAGTAGTTCTTGACGAGCCGGGTCGCCGCATCGCTTAGCCCGAACGCGGCGAGCAGCTGATCGCCGCGCGACTTCGCGTCGGACTTCGAGAAGCCGAGCAGGCGGCCGAGCATGAACAGGTTCTCGCGCCCCGTCAGGTCCTCGTCGACCGAGGCGAGCTGCCCGGTCAAACTGACCGCGCCGCGGACCGCGTCCGCCTCGCTCACGATGTCGTGCCCGAGGACGCGCGCGCTGCCGCCGTCGGGGCGGAGCAGCGTCGCGAGCATCTTGATCGTCGTCGTCTTGCCGGCGCCGTTGGGGCCGAGGACGCCGTAGACCGACCCGGCCTTCACCGACAGGTCGACCCCGGCGACCGCCTCGGTCTCGCCGAACGTCTTTCGCAGGCCCTCGGCCTCGATCGCCAATGTGCTCGTCTGTCCGCTCATCTCTCCTTCGGGTTTCGCCGTTACACCGAGGATGAGAGTTCGAGCGGGCTCGAAGTCAAGCGATCCGCATCGCGACCTCGCGGGCGAGCCGTTCTCGTCCTTGGTTGGAAAAACGTATCAGATAGTTCGGCTGAACGATCTTTAGCGTTCCACGGCGACGCTATCTGCCCCGCCCATCGAACGCCACCTACGCTCGCGGGGTGAGCGGCGAGGAACTGGTCACCGAGCTCGTCGAGCTCCCGGGCGGCGCGCTGGAGATCGAGCAGCCGCGCGAGTCGGCCGAGCTTCCGGATGCCGGCGCGGTCGAGTGGGCCCCGATGGCTCCCTACTGGTCGGTGCTGTGGCGGAGCGGGCGCGCGCTCGCGCGCGAGCTGGCGGTCATGGGGGTGCCTCCACGCGTGATCGAACTCGGTTGCGGCCTCGGACTGCCGAGCCTCGTCGCCGCGCGCACCGGCGCCTCGGTCCTCGCGACCGACGAGGAGGACGAGGCGCTCGAGCTGCTGGGCTCGAACGCCGCGCGCAACGGGATCGAGCTCGAGACGCGTGTCGCCGACTTCACCGCGCCGCCCCAGGTACTCGGCCTCGGCCGCTTCGACCTCGCGCTCGCCTCGGACCTGCTGTACGAGCGGGCGTCGGTGGCCGCGCTGCTCCACCTGCTGCCGCGCCTCGCGCCCGTAGCGCTCGTCGCCGACCCCGGTCGTCCCGCCGCCGCGGTGTTCGTCGAGCGCGCGCGGGAGCGCTGGCAGGTCGAGACGGTCGAGCGAGGCGTCGTCGAGATCCACCGGATCGAGTTCGCTCCGAACGGCGAGCGCCTCGGCTCGAGCGACTAGGTTTCCGCCGCCATGGGATTCGGGGGTGTCAAGCCGCGTCGCGCGCGCAATGAGCTCGGGCGCGGGCTCTTGCAGATCGGGGGGCCTGGGGTCGGGCTGCCCGAGGCACTGCTCGCCCTGCGCGGCAATCCGAATCGCGCTGACGACAAGCGCGAGGAGGCGGCGCTGCGCTCGCTCGACCTCGAGGGCCGCACCGTCTACGACGTCGGTGCGTTCCGCGGCATCACGGCGATGGTCTTCGCGCGGATGGCGGGCCCCGGCGGACACGTCTTCTGCTTCGAGCCTCACCCGGAGAACTTCCGCGTCATCGAACGACACCTCGAGCTCAACGGCGTCGAGAACGTGACGCCGCTGAACGAGGGGGTCGGCCGCGAGCGCTCCGTTCTCGCGTTGTCGGGCGCCGGCGGCACGGCGAGCTTCGATGACGCGATCGCAGCCAGCTACGACACGGACCCGGAGGAGCGGATCGAGGTCAGCGTGCGATCGATCGACGAGCACGTCGCGGACGCGATGGCGCCGCCGGATTTCGTCAAGATCGACGTCGAGGGCCTCGAGGGCGAGGTCCTCGCGGGGATGCACACCACGCTTCGGACGATCCGCCCACGCGTGTTCGTCGAGATGCACGGCGCCGACGAAGCCGCAAAGCGTGCCAACGCGCGCGAGGTCGTCGGGCTGCTGCTCGACGCCGGCTACGCCATCGAGCACGTCGAGTCCGGCCGGGCGCTGAGCCGCGAGAGCGCCGAGGACGGGCGCAGCGGACACCTGCTCTGCGCGCCGGCCTAGGAGCTCAGGGCACGACCACGGCGGCGCCGGCGAAGCGGCCGTGGCGCAGGTCGTCGAGCGCGCCGGCGGCGTTCTCGAGCTCGTAGGTCGTCACGTGCGTGCGGACGGGGACCCGCGGCGCCAACTCGAGGAACTCCTCGCCGTCTCGCCGGGTGAGGTTCGCCACCGACAGCAACGAGCGCTCGTGCCAGAGCAGCTCATAGGCGAACGACGGGATCTCGCTCATGTGGATGCCGGCGCAGACGACCCTGCCGCCCGGAGCCGTCGCCGCGAGTGCAACCGGAACGAGGCCCCCGACCGGCGCGAAGATGATCGCGGCGTCGAGCTCCTCCGGCGCCTTCTCGCCGGACCCTCCCGCCCACTCCGCGCCGAGCTCGAGGGCGAGCTTCTGCGCCTGCAGGTCGCCGTCGCGGGTGAAGGCGAAGATTCGACGGCCCTCGAACGCCGCGACTTGGGCGATGACGTGGGCGGCGGCGCCGAAGCCGAAGAAGCCGACGCGCGTCGCATCGCCGCAGAAGCGCAGCGCCCGGTACCCGATGAGCCCGGCGCAGAGGAGCGGCGCGACCTGCTCGGCGGGCTCGGAGTCCGGGACGGCGAAGCAGAAGCGCTCGTCGGCGACGGTCCACTCGGCGAAACCGCCGTCGATGTCGCGGCCGGTGAAGCGCGCGATCGGGCACAGGTTCTCGCGGCCCGAGCGGCAGTACGCGCAGCTCCCGCAGGTCCAGCCGAGCCACGGGATGCCGACGCGGCGCCCCGTCCCGTCGACGCGTCCGACGATCTGGTGGCCGAGGGTCCGCGGCGGCGCGTCGATCGCGACCTCGCCGTCGAGCAGGTGGAGGTCGGTCCGGCACACGCCGCAGGCCTCGACGCGGACCGCGAGCTCGCCCGGGCGGGCCACCGGGCGCGCGACCTCCGCCGGCTCGAGCGGCCCGCCGACCCCGGTGAACCGCACCGCGCGCATGACTCAGGGGTGCGGCGTCTCGCCGCGAGCGCACATCTCGACGTACTTCGCGATCCGTCGCGCGCGAGTCTCGGGCCGCTTGGCCTCGTGGACGCGCCAGAGGACCGAGTAGCGATTCGTCTTCGAGAGGCCGGCGAAGAACTCGGCGGCACGCGGGTCGGAGTCGAGCGCTCGCTGCAGGTCGCCGGGGACCTCGATGGTCGACGGGGGCTCGTAGGCGGCCTCCCAGCGGCCGTCGGCCTTCGCTCGCTCGACCTCGGCGAGACCCATCGGGTGCATCTCCCCGGCCGCGATCAGCCGCTCGACGGAGTCGCGGTTGATCCGCGACCACTTGCTCCGCGGCCGCCGCGGGGTGAAGCGCTGGAGGTAGAAGCTCTCGTCGTAGCGGTTGACCTGCGAGTCGATCCAGCCGTAGCGCAGCGATGCCTCGACCATCTCGGCATAGGTCGCGGTCGTCTCGCCCGAGCCCTTCTTGGCGATCTTCGCCCAGACTCCGTCCGAGCTGGTGCCCTCGCGCTCGAGGAACTCGACGTAGTCGGTGCGCGAGCCGAAGCTGACGACCGGGAGTCCGTCCTTGCCGGTCTCTTCCGCCATCGCGAAGCAAGCTAACCGAGCGGTCTCGTTTGCGCCCACCGCCAGCGGACATTCGGCGCCGGCAAACCGATTTCTGGAGGAACGATGGTCAAGCGGATCGCCGCGGTCTGGATCCCCGTCAGCGACATGAGCCGAGCGGTCGGCTTCTATCGCGACAAGCTCAAGCTCGACGTCACCGAGCACGACGGAGACTGGTCGGAGGTCACGGCCGGCGATGTCACGATCGGCCTGAACGCGAACGAGAGCGAGGGCGCCGGCGTCGAGGGCGGACCCGTGATCGCCTTCCAGCCGGAGAGCGGCATCGAGGACGCGGTCGAGGACCTGCGCAGCTCGGGCGTTGAGATCGCGGGCGAGATCTCCAACCATCCGTGGGGCCGGATCGCGACGTTCAAGGACTCCGAGGGCAACGACCTCCAGCTCTACGTCCCGCCGAACAGCGACTGAGGCCGTGGCGGCGGCGCGGCGTCCCCACGGCGCCACGCCGCGTCGCCCCGGCGCCCGCACCTACTCGTAGGCGACCTGGGCCATCGCCGGGTTGTGGCGGGCGATGACCGCGCGGAGCAGCTCCTTCGTCAGGCGCTCGTCCGGCTCGAGACCAAAGGCCGCGGAGTAGACGTCGCGGCTGTTGAACCCCGTCATCGACAGCACCGCGGGGTCGAGCTCGTTGTGGCACGAGGCGCCCCACATCCCCATGCGGTGCTCCCAGTAGAAGACGTCGCTGAGGTCGTAGCCGTGGGCGGCGATCGAGTCGTCCATGTTGGCGCGCGCGATCCAGGCCTCGAAGATCGCTGCCCCGCGACGCGCATGCTCGCGGCTCGGCGACTCGAGGCGCATGCTCGAGTCGTAGGCGCCGAGCAGCTCGGCGCCGTCGACGCGGTCGACGGCGATCTCGCGCCGGCCCTCGCGGCCGAGCCGCCTGCCGATCCTCGCGCGCAGGCTCGGACCGCCGCCCGAGCCGCTCGCGGTGCCGCCGGGGAGGTTGTAGAAGCCGCGAACGATCTCGGCTCCCCAGCCCCTGATGAACGCGGCTCGGGTCGACCCGTAGCGCTCGGCGAAGTGGGCGGTGATCCGCGAGCGCGGCCCGAACCCGCCGGCGTTTCGCTTCGCGAGCGCGCCGAGCCCCCGGCCCGCGCCGAGCTTCTCGCCGACGTCGACGAACCGATGCTCGAAGCTGCCCGCGGCGACGATCGCGTCGATGATCTCGAGCTCGGAGTCATCGAGCCCGCCGCGGCGCATCCACGTCACGCCCTCGAGGCCGCCGGGCGTCTCGTCGTAGGTGGCGAGCAGCACCCGCGTGTCGATGCCCCCGGTAACGCCGATCAGCGGCAGGCGCTGCTCGACCCGGAGGTGGTCGGCGAGCGCGAGCAGATGACGGTCGAGCCGGCTCGCGAACTCCTCGAAGCCGTTTCGAACGCGGTCCTCGCGCGGCCAGAAGCGGCGCGTGCGCCCGGTCCGCAGGTCGAGCAGGTTGTTCGGCGCGAGGCCGAAGACGCCGTCGTGGATCGTCAGGTCACCGGGCAGGTACTTGACCGACCGGCTCGCGTACTCCTCGCTCGCGATGACCGTTTCGGTCTCGGCGCTCGGGCCGTGGCCGAAGGCGAGCGCGACGAGCTCGGCGTGCGACGCGACGCAGGCCTCGCTGCCGAGCCGGTAGTAGACCGCCCGCGAGCCGATCGGGTCGTGGAGCACCCAGCGCTCGTCGCCGCGCAGGACGATCAGCGCGAAGCGGCCGCTGAGAGAGTCGAGGGCGTCGAAGAAGCCGGCGTCGTCAGCGCTCGCGAGCAGGCGATCGAGCGCTGTCTCGAGGCGCTCGCCGGCGGCGAACGCCTCGCCGATCGCGACGACTCGGTCCGCGCCCCGGTCGCGCGAGGTCAGACGCGTCTCGGGATGGTGGTGGACGACGAGGTCGCCGACCTCGAGCCTCCCCCAGCCCTGCGCCTCCTCTGGGAGATAGCGCTGAGGTGAAGGCTCCGAGTCGAGGGCCGTGCAGAGAAAGCCGAACCGGAAGAGCCGGTTCTCGAGGCTGCCGCCACCAGACGCGGGACCGGTAGCCGCGAGACCCATCGGGCGCGATGCTACTCAGCGCGATCGCGACATATCGGCGGCCGATCGGCCGTACAATCGCGCTCTCGGGACGCGTAGCTCAGCGGGAGAGCGCTCGCTTCACACGCGAGAGGTCGCTGGTTCGAAACCAGCCGCGTCCATGGCTCAGGCCGCGCTTCGGCGGCCCTCACGACTCGAACGGCTCTCACGGGGCAGTCGCCGATCGATGGGCGAGCGACGCGAGTTCCGCGACGAGGAGGGTCGACTCCACCGGCTCGACGGGCCGGCGCTGATCCACGCCAACGGCTCGGTCAAGTGGTACCGCCACGGTGTCCGCCACCGAGAGGGCGCGCCCGCGTGCGTCTACGTCAACGGGACTCGCAAGTGGTACCGCGACGGCCTGCGCCACCGCGACGACGGGCCCGCGGCGACCTACCCCGACGGCCGTCGCATCTGGTTCGACGAGGGCGAGCCCGTCCACGTCGAGCACGCCGAGCCGGGGCGCGAGGCCTCGATCCGCGACGGCGAGCCGGCCTAGGGCCGACCGCGCGATTCCCATAGCCTCGGCGCCACCATGGATCGCAAGCTCCGCACGGCCGTCCTCACGGCGCTCGCCGCGTTCTCGGTCATCCTCGCCGCGTGCGGTGGTGAGGACCCGGGCGACCCCGTCGACACCGTGGAGCGGATCTTCGCCGCGACGGTCAACGGCGATGGCGAGACCGCGTGCTCGGTCGCGACGGAGGAGGCGCAGCAGAACCTGATCGAGAGCTCGGGCCAGAAGGGCGCGAGCTGCGAGGAGGCCGTCGACGCGCTCGCCGAGACCTATCCGGAGGACTTCGCGATCAGCGACCCCGAGGTGCTCGAGTCCGACGACGAGTCCGCGACGGTCCGGGTGACGCTCTCCGGTGGCGGCTCCGAGCAGGAGGACGAGGTCGCGCTCGTCGTCGAGGACGGCGAGTGGAAGGTCTCGGGCGACGCCGAGTGACGCCCGCGGCGGACCGCCGCGCGGCTCGGAGTCATCCCCGCGGACTACCGACGTCCGTCCGTCAGGCCGATTTCCGGGCCGTCTGCCGCGCGTAGGTTCGCCCGGCATCTGCGAATCGGAAACCAAGGAGCACCCAAATGCGCATCAAGTTCACTCTCGCGGCGATCCTCGTGGCGATGCTGGCGGCCTTCGCCGGCGCCTGCGGCGGCGGCGACGGCGATCCGGCGACGACCGTCGAGGACTTCTTCGGCGCCGTGACCGACGGCGACGGATCGGCCGCCTGCGAGCTGATCACCGAAGACGGCCTCGAGGTGATCGGCCAGGGCACCCCGTCGGGCGACTGCGAGGACACGATCGAGCAGGCCGCTCCGTTCCTCGAGCAGGCCCAGCTCGAGCTGACCGACGTCGAGACGACCGAGGAGGACGGTGACAACGCGACCGTCGAGGCGACCGTCTCCGCGCTCGGTGAGGAGAGCACCTCCGAGGTCACCCTCGTCAACGAGGACGGCTGGAAGATCGAGGGCTCCGAGGAGCAGTAGGCCCCGCGGCCCAGGACCTGACGACCAGCTCCGCGTCGCGGCCTCCGGCCCGGCGCGGAGCTTTGTCGTCCTAGCGGCGGACGGTCCAATCCGCCTCGCGGAAGCGACAGCGGTTGAAGACGTCGCCCTGGCGGTCTTTGATCGTCACTTTCGCTCCGAACGTCCCGCTCCAGACGCCGGCCGAGCGCCGGCGCCCCTTGACATCGACGCGGACTCGGGCGGTGGCCCCGTTGTCGTAGCGGAGCTTGTAGGAACCCTGGTCGCGGAAGCTCGAGTCCGTCAACGAGTCCATCGGCCTGATGAAGCTCGTGGTCTCGCGGAAGGTCCCCCTGCCCGAACACGGCGCCCTCCACCGCTTGAACGTCACTCGCTCGAACGCGCCGCGCTTGTCGAGAATCAGGAGCGCGGCCTTGCCGCGCTCGAGTTTGCCTCGCAGGGTGTCGGCCTCAGCGGGAAGCGCGAGGACGAGCGACAGCAGCGTTGCCACGACCGCCGCGCCGAGCCCCCTGGTGAGTCGCCCCGCCCCCATGCCGAGCCGAAGCTACAGAGCGCTCAGATTCTCTGCGCCGTTCAGCGCCGTAGCGCTCGCCGCGCGAGCGTCGGGTCGTTCGTGATCACCGCGTCGACCCCGAGCGCCGCCGCGGCGCGGATGCCCCGGCGCGCATCGATCGTGTACGGCACCACGAGCTGTCCGAGCGCGTGTGCCTCTTCGACCAGCGCCGCGTCGATCGGCCAGGCCGGCGAGAACCACTCCGCGCCGAGCGACTCGGCGATCGACGGGCCGGCGTCGTTGCTCTGCGACTGCGTGAGGTACGACTGGGCGACGTTCGGCAGCACCTCGCTCGCGGCCTGGAGGTTCGAGGGCCAGAAGCTCTGTAGGACCAGGCGCCGCGGCCGGACGTCGCTCGCGGCGATCGTCTCGGCCATCGTCGCGGCCGGCGCTCCGCTCGCGTCGAAGCCCTCCTCGCCGGGATAGTTCGCGAGCTCGATGCTCGCTGAGGCGCGCGAGCGAGCGATGAAGCGAAGCGCTCCCGCGAGCGTCGGGACCGCCGCGCGGCGGCGATCGCGCGGACCCAGCCGCCGGAACTTCACCTCCGTGCCGAGGATGTCGATCCGGCACTCAGCGAGCTCCGCGCGCGTCGTCGCGTTGACGCGTCCCTCGCAGTCGGTCGTGCGGTCGAGCGTCGGGTCGTGCATCACGACGGGCACGCCGTCGGACGTCAGGCGGACGTCGAACTCGAGCACGAACCCCTTCTTGGCCGAGGCGCGGAATCCCGGCATCGAGCTCTCGGGGTAGGTCGGCACGCCGTCGACCACGGGGCCGCCGCGGTGCGCCTGGATCTCGGGCGGTGCGGCGGAGGCGCTCGCGGGGCCGGCGAGTGCTGCTCCGGCGGCCAACGCCAGCACCGAACGCCCAATGCGAGATCCCATCCGCCCGTCCGGCCCGCTCCAGCGCATCCTGCTCTCCCCCCGGCTCGCCCGGCGAGCCATCGACAACCCGGCGCGATTATGCACGGCGCGCGCGGCGGCGAGCACTCCGCCCGGCGCGGGTAGCCTCGGCGCGTGGCCGCCGAGCGCGACGACCTGAAGCGCCTCGCCGAGCGCCGCGCGAAGCTCGCCGACGGAGCGCGGCCCGACGCGGTCGAGCGCCGCCACGCCCGCGGCGGGCGCACGGCGCGCGAGAACGTCGCCGACCTCGTCGACCCCGGCAGCTTCGTCGAGTACGGCGGGCTCGCGGTGGCGGCGCAGCGCGGGCGGCGCTCGGTCGAGGAGCTCGAGGCCCGGACGCCCGGCGACGGGATCGTCTGCGGCACAGCCCGGGTGAACGGCGAGCTGTTCGGCGGCGACGCCGCGGAGGCAGCCGTGCTCGCCTACGACGCGACCGTGATCGCGGGGACCCAGGGAGCGGTCGGCCATCGCAAGAAGGACCGGCTTTTCGAGCTGATCGAACGGATGCGGCTTCCGACCGTCTTCTTCGCCGAGGGCGGGGGCGGCCGCCCCGGTGACACGGACTACGCCGTCGTCTCGGCGCTCGACACGCGTGCGTTCGCACTCTGGGCGCGGCTCTCGGGGGTGGTCCCGCGGATCGCCGTCGTCCATGGCCGTTGCTTCGCCGGCAACGCCGTGATCGCGGGCTGCTCCGACCTGATCGTCGCGACCGAGAGCTCGTCGCTCGGCATGGGCGGCCCGGCGATGATCGCGGGCGGCGGCATGGGCGAGGTCGCCGCCGACGATGTCGGGCCGATCGCGATGCAGAGCCGAAACGGCGTCGTCGACATCGTCGCGGCCGACGAGGCCGAGGCGACCGCGGTCGCCAAGCGCCTGCTCGCCTTCTTCCAGGGGCCGGTCGAGGACTGGCGCGCGCCGGATCAGGGGTCGCTGCGCGATGCGGTGCCCGAGCGCCGCCGACGCGCCTACAGGGTCGCGCCGATCATCGAGACGCTCGCCGACGAGGACTCGGTCACGTTCCTGCGCGAAGCGTTCGCACCGGAGATGGTCGTCGCGCTGGCGCGGATCGAGGGCCGGCCCGTCGGCATCATCGCCAACGAGACGATGCACTCGGCGGGTGCGATCACGGCCGACGGCGCCGGCAAGGCAGCCCGGCTGCTGCAGCTCTGCGAGGCGTTCGGGCTGCCGGTGATATCGCTCGTCGATACGCCGGGGATGATGGTCGGACCCGACGCCGAGGCCACCGGTCTCGTCCGCCACTGCTCGCGGCTGCTCGTCGCGGGTGCGGCGCTCAGCGTCCCGGTCGTCGCGGTCGTGCTGCGCCGCGGCTACGGCCTCGGCGCGCAGGCGATGGTCGGCGGCAGCCTCCACGAGCCGCTGCTGACGCTCGCCTGGCCCGGCGCCGAGCTCGGACCGATGGGACTCGAGGGCGCGGTCAGGCTCGGGATGCGCGCCGAGCTCGAGGCGATCGCCGACGAAGCCGAGCGCGAGCGCCGCGTCCGCGAGCTGACCGAGCTCGCCGAGGTCAACGCCCGGGCGACGAACGCCGCCTCGATCTTCGAGCTCGACGACGTGATCGACCCGGCCGAGACACGCGACCGGATCGCCCGGACGCTCAGCGCGGCGGCCCGCGCCGACCGCCCGCCGCAGGCGCGCGGTCGCTTCGTCGACACCTGGTGACCCGGCGCTGTAGCGTCGGCGCGATGGCTGAGCGGGTCGCGCGCTACGGACGGATGGAGGCCGCGGAGGGACGCGGCGGCGAGCTCGCGGAGCTGATGCTCGCCGAGGCCGCGAAGCTCGAGGATCTCGACGGCTGCCTGATCTACCTCGTCAACCGCTCGCGATCCGACCCGGACTCGGTGTGGATCACAGAGCTGTGGCGGAGCCAGGAGGATCTCGACGCGTCGATCGCCGACATCGACCCGGAATCGGTCGCCAAGGTCCGCGAGCTGGTCGTCGACGGCGGGATGATCGAGCTCGACCTGCTCGGCGGCAAGGGCCCCGCCTAGGGGCTCAGGACGGAGCCCGCGCGAGCCCGATCAGGTGCGGGATCGGCGGGTTGAGGCGCATCGGCGCGAACCCGAAGCGCTCGGCCGACTCGATCTCGAACCCGGCCTCCGCGATCGCCCGCTCGGTGTCGCGAGCGAGGTGGCAGCCGCCGGCGAGCAGCGGCCAGATGCCGACGCCGTCGGCGGCCTTCGCAAGCAGGCGACCGGCGCCACGCCGCGGCACCACGTGCTCGTAGAAGCGCAGCTCCCCGCCCGGCCTCAGCACGCGACGGATCTCGGCCAGCGCCCGCGCCTGATCGCCGGCGGAGCAGAGCACGAGGCTCACGACCACCGCGTCGGCGCTCGCGTCGGCGAGCGGCAGCTCTTCGGCGGTGCCGGCGATCACCTCGACCGGGATCGGCGCGCTCGGGGCGGCCGCCTGCGCCTCGGCGCGCAGCGTCGGTTCGGGTTCGACGGCGACGAGGCCGGTGACCTGCGGCGGATAGAGCCCGAAGGTCAGCCCGGGGCCCGCACCGACCTCGACGACCTCGCCGGCGATCCCGTCGAGCAACCGGACTCGATGCTCGCGCGCGCCTCGCTCCTCGATCTCGCCCGCGACCCGCAGGTAGCTGCGGGCGAACCGCGGGCGCTCGATGTCGGCCGGCGCCACGGCCGTCAGGCCGCCTCGGCCTCGTGGAGGTCGTGGTAGTTCCACCAGCCGTAGGGCGGCGTCTGCGGCCAGCCCTCCGGCGAGTCCTCCCACTCCTCCTGGCGACCGTAGGGGGTCAGGTCGAGGTGGGTCCACAGCGAGCCGACCTCGTCGCCGCGATCGTTGACGAAGTAGGTCCGGTAGACGTCGTCGCCGTCGCGCAGGAACACGTTCGTGCCGTGCCACTCGTCGACCCCGTGGTCGGCGTCGAAGTCGTCGAGGATCGTGAACCACGGATGGTCCCAGCCCATCTGGCGCCGGCAGCGGTGCAGGGCCTCCTGGTCGCCGCGCGAGACCATCACGAAGTTCGTGTCGCGCGCCCGCAGGTGGGCGAGGTGGCCGATCTGGTCGGCCATCAGCGAGCAGCCGATGCAGCCACGCTCGGGGTAGTTCGACATCCCCGGGTCCATGAAGAAGCGATAGACGATGAGCTGCCGGCGTCCGTCGAACAGATCGGCGAGTCCGACCCGGCCCTCGGGTCCCTCGAACTCGTAGTCGCGCTCGACCCGGACCATCGGCATGCGGCGCCGCTTCGCCGCGAGCGCGTCGCGGGCCCGGGTCAGCTCCTTCTCGGCGACGAGCAGCTCGGTCCGGGACCGCTCCCAGTCCGCGGGCGAGACGACTTCGGGCATCGGCTGGTCCATCGGGCCCTCCAGACCTGACTCGATTCGAACTCCGGTCCGGTCCAGTCCATCACACACCTCGAGGCGCCGACGGGGCGCCCAGGGGAGCGAGCCGGGTCCGCTCAGGGTGTTTTTCGGTGGACGGCGCCGACCGGGACGCAAGGATGGGCGAATGGAAGCAATCCGAAGCGAGAACGAGGCCGCGGCGGGCGGCACCGAGCCGATCGTCTCGGGCATCGACCTGCGCCGCGTCTACGGCGAGGGCGGCGCCGAGGTCCGTGCGCTCGACGGTGTCAGCGTCGACTTTCCCAAGGGTGGCTTCACCGCGGTCATGGGACCGTCGGGGTCGGGCAAGTCGACGCTCATGCACGTCCTCGCCGGGCTCGATCGCCCGACCTCGGGCGAGGTGCGGATCGACGGGGTCGATCTCTCGGGCCTCGACGACGCCGCGCTGACGCGGCTGCGGCGCGACAAGCTCGGGTTCGTCTTCCAGTTCTTCAACCTCCTGCCGGTCCTCAGCGCGCGCGAGAACATCGAGCTTCCGCTGCGCCTCGCCGGACGCGAGGCCGACCCGGAGCGCGAGCGGGCGCTGGTCGACGCGATCGGCCTCGCCGACCGGCTCGGCCACCGCCCCTCCGAGTTGTCGGGGGGCCAGCAGCAGCGCGTCGCGATCGCCCGCGCGCTGCTCTCCGAGCCGGCGATCGTGTTCGCCGACGAGCCGACCGGCAACCTCGACACGCAGGCGAGCGCCGAGGTGCTGGCGCTGCTGCGCCGCGCCGTCGACGACTTCGGCCAGACCGTCGCGATGGTGACCCATGACGCGCAGGCGGCGGCCGTCGCCGACCGCGTCCTCGTGATGGTCGACGGGCGGATCGTCGCCGACGAGCCCGTCGTCGATGCGGCGGGCGTCCTCGAGCTGATGGCGCGCGCCGCGAGCTGATGGCCCGGATCGCGCTCCGAAACCTCGCGACGCGGAAGCTCCGCGCCGTCCTCACCGCGCTCGCGATCGCGCTCGGGGTGATGATGATCTCCGGGACCTACATCCTCACGGACACGATCGATCGGTCGTTCGAGCGCATCTTCACGCAGTCGAACGAGGGCATCGACGCGATCGTGACCAGCCGCGAGGCCGTCGAGACCCAGGACGGCTCCCAGCCGCCGGTCCCCGCCTCGCTGCTCGCTGACGTCGAGCGCGCGCCCGGGGTCGAGGCGGCCGAGGGGTCGATCGCCGACCCGGGCGTGCGGATCATCGGCTCCGACGGCGAGCCCGTGGGCGGCAACGGCGCGCCGACGTTCGCCTTCTCGGCCGGTGAGGAGCGCTTCGACCCACTGACCTACGACGAGGGCGGCCCGCCGCGCTCCGACGATCAGGTCGCGCTGCTCAAGGCGACCGCCGACTCGGAGGGCTTCGAGATCGGAGACGAGGTCGAGCTCGCCGGGCAGGCAGAGACGCGCTGGTTCGAGCTCGCCGGGATCGCGACGCTCGGCGACACCGAGTCCTTCGGCGGCGCGACCGCCGCGGTGCTGACGCTGCCGGCCGCGCAGGAGCTGACGGGCAAGCAGGACCGCTTCGATCAGATCAGCGTCGCCGCCGAGCCGGGGGTCAACCCGAACCAGCTCGTCGGCACGCTCGAGCGTGAGCTGCCGCGCTCGGTCACGATCGAGACCGGGGCCGAGAACGCCGCGTCGGCTCAGCAGGACGTCGGCGAGTTCATCGGCTTCCTGCAGACGGCGCTGCTGATATTCGCCGCGATCGCGCTGTTCGTGGCGGCGTTCCTGATCTTCAACACGTTCTCGATCACCGTCGCCCAGCGCACGCGGGAGTTCGCGATGCTGCGAACGCTCGGCGCGTCGCGGCGCCAGATCGTCGCGTCGGTGGGCTTCGAGGCACTCGCGATCGGAGCGTTCGCGTCGGTCGTCGGACTGCTCGCCGGGCTCGCGTTCGCGCCAGCGATCACGGCGCTGTTCGAGGCCGCCGGCATCGATCTGCCGAGCGACGGCAACGTCGTCGAGGCGCGCACCGTCGTCGTATCGCTCGCCGTCGGGCTGCTCGTCACGCTCGCCGCGGCGCTGATCCCCGCCCGCCGCGCCACGCGCATCCCACCGGTTCAGGGACTCCGCGAGGGCGCCGTGCTCGAGACCCGGCGCGACCGCGGCCGGCGAAACGCGCTCGGCCTGGTGCTCACCGCGCTCGGCATCGCGGCGATGGTCCTGGGACTGCTCGGCGTCCTCGACCCCGGTGAGCTCGGCGTCGGGATCGGCGCCGCGGGGGTCTTCCTCGGCATCGCCCTGCTGAGCCCGGTCCTCGTGGGCCCACTCGCCTCGGCGTTCGGCCGCCCGCTCGAGCGGCTGCGTGGGATGCCCGCTCGGCTCGCCCGCGAGAACGCGGTCCGCGTCCCGGGGCGGACCGCGATCACGGCGGCCGCGCTGATGATCGGCGTCGCGCTCGTCGCGTTCGTCGCGATCTTCGCTGCCGGGATCCGTGCGTCGATCGACGACGCGATCGACTCGACCCTCCAGGGCGATCTCATCGTCGCCAATACCGACGGCTTCTCCGACATCCCGGCCGCGGTGACCGACGAGATCGCGGCGATCGATGGCGTCGCAACGGCCTCGCCGCTGCGCTACACGCAGGACGAGGTCGAGGGCGCCGGCGCCGGGTTCCTGACCCTGGTCGACCCGGCGACGGCCGCGGAGGTACTCACCCTCGACTGGGTCGACGGCTCGGCGGCGACGCTCGGCGAGCTCGGTCCCTCGGATGCCGTTGTCGACTCCGACTGGGCGAGTGAGAACGCGATCGCGGTCGGTGACGAGTTCACCGCGCTGACGCCGAGCGGGAAGGAGCTCCGGCTGACCGCGATCGGCAGCTTCCGCGACCAGACCGACTTCATCGGCGACTACGCCGCATCCGACGAGAACGCCGCGGCGTTCAACGAGGAGGCGACGATCTCGAACCTGTTCGTCGACCTCGAGCCCGGCGCCTCGGGCACCGAGGTCCGGTCGGCGATCGACTCGCTCGCCGCCGAGCGCTTCCCGACCGTCGAGGCACAGGACCAGGAGGAGCTCAAGGACTCGATCGGCGAGCAGCTGAACACGCTGCTCGGCGTCGTCTACGCGCTGCTCGGGCTGGCCGTCGTCGTCTCGCTGTTCGGGATCGTCAACACGCTGGCGCTGTCGATCCACGAGCGCACGCGCGAGCTCGGCCTGCTGCGCGCGGTCGGCACCTCGCGCAGCCAGGTGCGGCGGATGGTCCGCTACGAGTCGGTGATCACGGCGCTGATCGGGGCCGTCCTCGGGCTCGCGCTGGGCGTCGTGTTCGCCGCCCTCGTCAGCATCCCGCTCGCCGACGAGGGCTTCGTCCTGGCGATCCCGATCGGCACGCTCGCGGTCCTGCTCGTCGTCTCGATCGTTGCCGGCGTCCTCGCCGCGATCGGCCCGGCCCGGCGCGCCTCGAGGATCGACGTCCTCGAGGCGCTCTCCTACGAGTAGTTCTGCGGCCCTGGTAGAAACGCCGCGATGAGCGCTGAGACCAGATCGGGTCCGCGCCTGTCCGAGCGCCTCCACGCCGAGTTGCGCGGGCGGATCCTCGACGGCGAGCTCGCGCCCGGCGAGCGACTGCCGTCCGAGCGCGCGATCGCCGAGGAGCACGGGATCAATCGCCACGCCGTCCGGGAGGCACTGAAACGACTCGAGCAGGCCGGCCTGATCTCGATCTCGCAGGGCGGCGCGACCCGGGTTCGCGACTGGCGCGACTCGGGCGGGCTCGAGGTGCTGCTCGACCTCGTGATGAGCTCGCAGGGGCCGCCACCGCTCGAGCTGATCCGCTCCGTGCTCGAGATGCGGGCGACGATCGGCATCGACGCGGCGAGGCTCTGCGCCGAGCGCGCCGACGCCGAGGAGCGCGAGCTCGTCAGCTCGGCGGCGGACTCCGTCGCCGTCGCGATCGAGGCGGGCGAGAGCAGCGTCGACGAGCTCCACGCCGAGCTCTGGCGGCGGATCGTCGCGGGCTCGCAGAACATCGCCTACCGGCTGGCGCTCAACTCGCTCGTCACCGCCGTCGACGCCTACGAGGAGATCGCCGCCGTGCTGCGACCGAGCGACGTCGACGGGATGCGTCGCCTCGGCTCGGCGGTGGCCGCCGGGGAGGCCGACCGGGCGGGCGCCGCGGCCGAGCGACTGCTCGCGCCTGACATCGGCGCGCTCGGGTGAGCGCAGCGGCCGACGTGGCCGCGCTGAAGCCCCCTCCCTAGGGAGGCGTCGGTGCCTCGTCGATCGCGATCTCTCGCGATCTCGCCGACAGGCAGCGGCCCGAGCGGACACGCTTCGCGGCGGTCTTGGCATAGAACGTCTCGCCGGCCACCGCGCTGTCGGCGAACGCCGACCAGTGCCCCTCGACGTCCGTGCGATCGGTGCCGACGACCTCATCCGGCCCCCGGCGCTTTCGCATCAGCAGCACCTGTCGCCCGCGAATGCAGCTCGGCTTGCTCGACTTCGCCTCGCCCTCGAATCCAGCGGGCACGGGGTTCGTCCTGATGCCGAGCCGGGTCTTCGTGCCCTCGGCGGCGCTCGCCTCGCCGACGCAAGCCACCAGGGCGATCGCGGCGAGCACGGATGCGAGCTTGCGGTTCAAGACAACCCCCAGGGTCGGCTGGACGAGTTCGTAGGTCGTGACGACCCTCGCCCAGCGAGCTCGTGAGGTCAAGCACCTCGCTGCGCAGGTTGCGCGCCGCCGGCCGAAGTGGTACAACCAGTCGGGTCACTGGTCCAACCAGCGGAGGCGAGCCGCGCATGGGAGCGCTGAGCATGGAAACGCTGATCCTCAGCGCCATACCTGTCTTCTTCATCACGATGGGGCTCGAGGCCCTGGCGCTGCGCCACGCGGCGAAGGAGAACGCCGAGGAGGCGGCGGCCGACCCGGGTTTCGTCGGCTACGAGGCCAAGGACACCAGGACCAGCCTCGCGATGGGCACGGGACACCTCGCGATCGGCGCGGTCTGGAAGCTCGCGATGACCGCGATCTACGCGGCCATCTACCTGATCAGCCCGTTCAAGCTCCCGATCGAGGCCTGGTGGACGTGGGTGATCCTGTTCTTCGCCGACGACTTCTTCTACTACTGGTATCACCGCGGCCACCACCGGGTGCGGATCTTCTGGGCGACCCACGTCGTCCACCACTCCTCGCAGCACTACAACCTCTCGACCGCGCTGCGCCAGGACTGGTCGCCGTTCACCGCGACGCTCTTTTGGATGCCCTCGGCGCTGTTCTTCCCGCCGTGGATGATCCTGCTGGCGATCGCCTGGAACCTGCTCTACCAGTTCACCCTCCACACCGAGGTGATCGACAAGTACCCGCGGCCGATCGAGTTCCTGTTCAACACGCCGAGCCACCACCGCGTCCACCACGGCTCGCAGGAGCAATACCTCGATCGAAACTACGGCGGCATCCTGATCATCTGGGACCGGATGTTCGGCACGTTCGAGCCCGAGGGCGAGCGCGTGCGCTACGGCCTGACGAAGAACATCGAGACGTTCAACCCGATCAAGGTCGCCTACGGTGAGTTCGCGGCGATCTGGCGCGACGTCCGCGCGGCCCGGAGCTTGCGCGACCGGCTCGGGTTCATGTTCAAGGGCCCCGGCTGGGAGCCGCGGCGCGGCACCCCACCCGAGCCCGAGGGTCGTGTGATCGAGGACGGCCGGCTGGCCGCCGTCACCCGCGAGAGCTGAGCTCTCTCCGAGCCGGGTGACGAACGCCCCGACTATCCGGGGTTTCGTCCCTCGGTGGGCCCGCGGCGGGAACCCTCGCGCCACTCGCGAGCGAGCACGGCGAAGTCGAGCTCGCTCGTCAGCTCTCCCTTGACGTGCTCGTTCTCGATCAGGTGCGCCTCGCGCCGGAACCCGAGCCGCTCGAAGAGCCGCGCCGAGGCGACGTTGCGGTCGTCGAGCCGCGCCGTCACCCGGCGCATCCCCAGTTCGCCGAACAGCATTCCGACGAGCGCACCGACCGCCTCCGTCGCGTAGCCGCGACCACCGTGGCGGGGGTCGAAGACGACCCCGACCTCGACCGTGGCCTCGGCCGGGTCGCGGTGGAACGCGACCACCTCGCCGATCAGGCGGTCGTCGCCGGCCATCGCGACCGCGAGGCTCATGACGGAATCCCGCTGTGGACCGAGCATCGCCTCACCGGTCTTGCCGCTCACGCTCTCACGCGCCTCGCTGCCGCGCCGCGGACCGAACGGCAGATATCGGGCGACGTCCTCGCGCGAGATGAAGCCCTCGTAGACCTCGAGATCGTCGTCGCGAAACGCCCGCAGTCGCAACCGCGCGGTCTCGACGGGGAGCGTCGGCCGCGGACTCAGGCCTCGACAGCTCCGGCGCCGCCGTCGTCGCCCTCGGCGGCCGGCTTCTTGGCGTTCTCGACCGCCTTTCGCATCGCCTCGGTCGCCTCGCCGCTCGTCATTCCGGCCTCGCGCGCCGCGACGGCGAGCTGGCGGACGCCGAGTTCGATCTGGCGATCGGAGAGGTCGTCGAGCGGGATGCCGAGCGATGCGTAGTGCTCGCGGATCTTCGCGACCACGGCGGCTCGCTTCTCGAGCGAGGTCATGAGCGCGTCTCTAGCCGCCCGCGGCGCGCCGAAACCCGCCCTCCACCCGACTTTCGCCGCTAGAGCAGCGTCCAGAGCGCGAGCGCGGTGAGACCGAGGCTCGTCGCGGTGAAGGAAGCGACCGTCACGAGCTTGTAGACGGGGTTCTCCTTCGCGCCCGGGCCCCACGCCAGCGGGAGGAAGAGCAATGGGTTGACGATCAGCCCGAATGCGAGCGCGCCGGTGATCGCCGCCGGGCGCTCGGGGACCAGCAGCTCGACCGCGATCAGGATCAGGCCCATCATCACCCAGTCGAGGTGGAGCTGGAGGAAACGCCTCGGGGCCGGCACGCCGCGGTCGCGAAACCACTCGGGCTTCTCGGTCGCGGCGAGGACGAGCCACCCGGACAGGCCGGCGAGCGCGAGCGAGATCAGACCGAGCGATCCGAGGATTCCCATGGCGCGTGATCCAACCACGCGCGCCGCCCGGAGAGCTCAGCCGCGACGGCGTCTGTCCCAGAACCGGTCGAGCTTGGTCGAGACGCCCGGGTCGGGCTCGCCCGTCGGCCCCGGCTGCCGGACGCTTCCGAGCCGGGGGCGTCGCGACGCGGGACGGCGCTCACGCGCTCGCTCGCTCAGGGCGTTGCGCCCGCGCGGTCCCCAGAGCGCGAAATAGCAAGGGCCGCAGAGGATCTCCTCGCTCGGCGTCTCGTAGCCGAGCCGGTCCCCGACCGGGGCCAGGCACTGTGCGCAGTGCATCCGCATGCCCCCTCATCGGCACGCGGCGCCGAACGGATTACCCCTGACTACTCCCAGTCGTCGGTGGTCCGGTGCTTCCAGTAGCCGAGGACCTTCGTCCGGTCGGCCGGTAGCCCCCACGCGTCGCGCGCGTGGCGCCGGATCGCGGTCATCGCCGCGGCCTCCCCGCCGCCCCAGACGATTCCCGCGCCGCTGGGCCGGCCGAGCGCGAGGAACGCGTCGGCGAGCACGTTCGTCGTCCCGGGCTCGCCGCCGTCGCGCTCGAGCCAGCGCAGGGTCTGAGCCTCGCGGCTGGCGATCTCGAAGCGGTCGGCCCGCGTCCCGACCTCGATCAGCGCCGTGGCGGGGACCGAATCCGGGAGCGACTCGAGGATCGCCGCGAGCGCCGGCGCGCCGGTCTCGTCGCCGACGAGCACCGCCCACTCGATCTCGAAGCTCGGTTCCCAGTGCGTGCGCGGACCCGCCCAGCCGAGCCAGTCGCCGGGCCCGGCGCGCAGCGCCCAGCGCGAGGCTCGGCCGTGATCGCCATGGAGGAAGAAGTCGACCTCGACGCTCGCGCGCTCGGGGTCGTGCGAGCGGACGGTGTAGTTGCGGGCGTGCTGGTCGCCGGCTTCCGGCGGAAAGCGCCAGCCGCCGGACGGCAGGATCAATTCGCGGCCCTCGGCCGGCCACAGCAACGTGATGATCTCGCCCGGCTGCTCGACGGGGAGTCCGGCGAAGCCGGCGCAGACGAGCGTCAGCCGCGCCATCGTCGGCGAGAGCTCGCGCCGCTCGACGACGGTCGCGATCCCGGTCGCATGCGGGAACCGGCCGCGCTCGACCGGCTTCACCGCGGGCGGTCTGAGAGAAACTGCCATCCGAGTTAGGCAACCCTAATACGGCCGCGGTGTCGCCGGCGCTCCGCCGGTCGCGCGTGCTCAGACCGTCAGGACGAGCTTGCCGCGCGTGCGGCCGGATTCGATCGCGCGATGGGCGTCGGCCGCCTCGTCGAGCGGGTAGACGTCCTCGACCTCGACCCGCAACCGGCCCGTCTCGACGAGAGCGCACAAGCCCTCGAGCGCGGCGCGATCGGGCTCGACGAGTATCCCGGTGACGCGCTTGCCCTGTTCCGGGCCGCGATCGAGCACGGCCTGGCTCGCGCCGGAGGGCACGGAGATCAGGAGCCCTCCCTCGCGCAGGCACTCGAGCGAGCGCAGGCCGTAGTCCTCCGTGCCGATCAGGTCGACGACGACGTCGACGTCGCCGACGACGTCTTCGAAGCGCTCGTTCTCGTAGTCGATCGAGCGGCTGGCGCCGAGTCCGGCGAGGAAATCGTGCTTGCTCTCGCGCGCCGTCGTGATGACCTCGGCGCCGAGCGAGGAGGCGATCTGGACCGCGATGTGGCCGACCCCGCCGCCACCGGCGTGGATCAGGACCCGGTCGCCGCTCGAGACGCCGGCCGTCTCGACGAGCGACTGCCAGGCGGTCAGGCCCGCGAGCGGGAGCGCCGCCGCCTCGGCCGCGCTCAGAGCCTCGGGACGCCGGGCGAAGTGGCGCGAGGGCGCGGTGACGTACTCGGAGTAGCCGCCGGCCTGACGCGGGAACCACGGCATGCCGAGCACCGCATCGCCGGTCCGAAAGCGCGTCACGCCGGCACCGACCTCCTCGACGACCCCGGTCACGTCCCAGCCGACTACGAACGGCGGATCGCCGAGCACCGCGGCCATGCCCTTCCCGGCGCGCGTCTTGACGTCGACCGGGTTGACCCCCGCCGCCTCGACTCGGACCAGGATCTCGGTCGGCAGCGGCGAGGGGCGCTCGGCCTCACGCTCGACCAGTACCTCGGGGCCCCCGAACTCGCTGACGACGATCGATCTCACGCCGCTCGGGTTCCCCCGAGCCGCTCGCGGTAACCAGGGTCTAGTCGCGCTCGCGCAGCAGCCGCAGCGCCTGGCCGAGCTTGAGCGGCGCCCCGACCCGCAGGATCGTGCGCTCGTAGATCCGCGTCGCGAGCCAGATCGCGGCCAGGATCGCGACCGCGAGCAGGACGAGCGAGGCGATGACCTCGCTCGGCGGCATCGCGTCCGTCGCGATCCGGGTCGGCGCGACGATCGGCGAGGTGAGCGGGAACAGGCTGGTGAAGACCGCGAGCCCCGAGTCCGGGTTCTCGGCGGTCTGGAAGGAGACGATGTAGCCGATCACGAGGATGATCGTGAGCGGCGTCGTAGCCGAGCCGATGTCCTCCTGACGCGAGACGAGCGCGCCGCCGCTCGCGAACAGGCACGAGTAGAGGCCATAGCCGAGGATGAAGTAGGCCACGACGAGCGCCAGCGTCGGCAGCGTCGTGTCGGGCAACTCGACCTGGCCGAGCGCAAGCGCGACGCCGACGGCGATCCCGGCGATCAGCAGCAGCTGAGCCAGCCCGAGCAGCCCGATGCCGATCACCTTGCCGGCGAGCAACCGGCTCGCGCGCACCGCGGTCAGGACCATCTCGATGACCCGCGAGCTCTTCTCCTCGACGACTCCCGTGGCGACGACGAGCCCGAACGAGAGGATCGCGATGTAGAGGAAGAGCGCCGCGATGAAACCGATCGCGCTATCGGTCTCACCCTCCCCGACCGTGTCCTGCGCGAGCGGTGGCGGGTTGAGCGCGCGCTCGGCGGCCGAGCGCTCGACGCCCTCGCGCTCGAGAGCTGCGACCCCGTTCACGTTGCGGGCCGCGCCCTGGAGGGCGGCTACGAGTCCGGCGGGTGGGGACTGGCCGGTCGTCAGCGCGTCATCGGTGACGAGGGCGTCGAGGTCGTCGGCCGCGACCGCCTCGCGTGCCTCGCTCGCCTCGCCCGGCTGCGATCCGTCGATCTCGACGCCGAGCCCCTCCGAAATGCGCGAGGCCTCGTCGACGATCTCGACCGCCCGATCTCCGACCGCCCCGACCCTGTAGGTCTCCGTGTCGTCGTCCGCGGTCAGGCCGGACACGACGATCACGCCGAGGACCACGATCAACTGGATCACGGTCGAGGCGAGGAATGCACGACTGCGACCGCGCTCGAGGATCTCGCGCCGTGCGGCGAGGAAGATCTGGCGCCGGCCGCTCACGCCGCCGCCCCGTCCTGCCGGCGCGCGGCCTCGCGCTCCGCGTCCTCGCCGACGACGTCACGAAACAGCTCGGCGAGGGTCGGCTCGATCTGGCCGAAACGAGCCACCGCTCCCTCGCGGCGTGCGGCGTCGAGCAGCGCCTGCGGGTCAGCGTCGGGCGCGAGCTCGAAGACCCCGCCGCCCAGCGGCTCGACACCCGCCAGTCCCCGCGCCCAGCCGTCGTCGCTCGCCGCCTCGAGCTCAGCCCGCCAGCGGCGGCCACCACGCGATCGACGCAGCTCGGACACCCCGCCGGAGGCGACGAGGCGCCCGTCCTTGATGATCGCGATGCCCTCGCAGAGGCGCTCGACGAGCTCGAGCTGGTGCGAGGAGAAGACGACCGGAACCCCGCGGCCACGGACCTCGTCGACCAGGATCTCGCTCATCAGGTCGACGCCGACCGGGTCGAGACCCGAGAACGGCTCGTCGAGGACCAGCAGCTCGGGCTCGTGAACGAGTGCCGCGGCGAGCTGGACTCGCTGCTGGTTTCCGAGCGACAGCTGCTCGACCTTGTCGGAGGCGCGATCCGCGAGCCCGAAGCGCTCGAGCCAGCTCTCGACCGACCTCGCGGCCTTCGCGCGCTCGACTCCACGCAGCTCGGCGAAGTAGACGAGCTGCTCGGCGACGCTCATCTTCGCGTAGAGGCCGCGCTCCTCCGGCATGTAGCCGATCCGCGCCCGTGTGGCGCGGTCGATCGGCGAGCCGCGCCACAGGACCTCGCCCGAGTCGGCTTCGAGGACGCCGATCGCGATCCGCATCGCCGTCGTCTTGCCGGCGCCGTTGGGGCCGACGAAGCCGAACATCCGCCCCTCCTCGACCGTGAAGCCGAAGTCGTCGAGCGCGACGGCTTCGCCGTAGCGCTTCGTCAGTCCGCGCAGCTCGAGCAATCTGGGTTCCGGTCGGGAAGGGTCATGCGCTCACCTGTCCCCCCGGAGCCTCGCGGCCCCGCGAAGCGTCGCACAGTCGCCCGCCCGGGGCGACCACGGGTCAGGCGGGCTGGGGGTCGACGTCGCGGGTGCAGGCCGAACAGGCCGTCGCGGCGACCGGGATCGCGGTCAGGCAATGCGGGCAGGCGCGCGTCGTCGCCTCGCCCGGCGGCATCGCACGATTGGCGAGCCTGACGATCGCGAACAGCGCGAACGCGATGATCAGGAACGAGACGAGCGCGGTCAGGAAGGCTCCGTAGCGGATCTCCGCGTCGCCGATCGCGAGCGTCAGATCCGAGAAGTCCGGGCTGCCGAAGATCGCGGCGATCAGGTTCATGATCACGTCGTCGACCAGCGAGGTGACGACCGCCGAGAACGCGACGCCGAGGACGAACGCGACGGCTAGCTCGAGCAGGTTCCCCTTGAGCGCGAAGTCGCGGAACTCCTTGATCACGGCGTCTCCTCCCCTACCGACAGTGGTGCGACCGGGAAGCTAGGTGAGCGGCCCGACGGCATCGAGGACCTCAAGCACGGGCGCCACGATGCCGATGGCGTGGGCCGTGGAGCAGCGCACGGAGCGGATCGTGATCGAGACCGGACGCCATCGGATCGTCGGCGACCTCGCGCTGCCTCGCGACGGGCACCGCTCGCGCCTGTCGGACTTCCTCAACTCCGGGACACCCGACTTCATCTCCTTGACCGATGCCGAGATCCGGACCGGCGACGGCGAGCCCGAGCGGCTGGCCTACGTGGCCGTCGCGGTCGGTCAGATCCTGATCGCGCACCCGCTCGGCGACGGCTGACGGGAAACTCCAGCTCGCTGGGTTGGGCGCCGCCGCTACTGTGGCGCGGGAGGAGCCTTCTGGTTTGAACCCCGAGTCAGCCCACGCGAGCGCGAATCCGTCCCCGATGGCCACCGACCTGCAGGCGGCGCTCGAGCTCGAGCGCGCCGTGCTGCGCCGCGTCGTCGAGCGGGTGCCGGCCGGTATCTGTCTGCTGTGGGGGGCCGAGCTCGAGATCAGGCTCGTCAACCAGTCCTTCTACGACCTCGTCCCCGATCGCGGAGGAGCGGTCGGCCGGACCCTCGACGAATACTTCCCGGAGTTGAGTGCCGGGCCGGCCCGCTACGTCGCGCGGACCTTCGAGCGCCGCGGGCTCGTCGAGCTCTCCGAGGAGGCGATCAAGTTCGACGGCGAGGCGTCCGAGCGCTACTACGACGCGACGCTGATGCCGATCGACGACGCCCCGGGCCACGTCGGCGGCGTCCTCGTCACCTTCCGCGAGGTCACCGAGCAGGTGGCGGCGAGGCGAGCCCTCGAGCAGGAGCTGACCGAGGAGCACCACATCGCCGACACGCTCCAGCGCAGCCTGATGCCCGACGCTCTGCCACAGGTCGACGGGGTCGAGCTCGCGGCGATCTACCAGCCCGCGGGCGAGCGTCACCGGGTCGGCGGCGACTTCTACGAGGTGTTCCGCGCCGGCGATTCGCTCGTCATCATCCTCGGCGACGTCGTCGGCAAGGGACCCGCGGCGGCGGCCGTCACGGCCCGCGTCCGCCACACGGCCAAGGCGCTGGCCCTGTATGAGCGCCGCGCGTCCGACTTCCTCGCCCGCCTCGACCAGATCCTGCGCGACAGCCCCGATGCGAGCTCGATCTGCACCGCCGTCTGCGCGGTGATCGAGGACCTCGGCGACCGCAGCCGGGCGCTCGTCGCCTCGGCCGGGCACCCGCGCCCGCTGCTCGCCCGGGGCCGCGACGTCCACGAGGTCGGCGCGAGCAACCCGGCGCTGGGGCTCGCCCGAGAGCCCGGGTTCTCCGAGCGCGAGATCGACCTCGAGGTCGGCGACCGGCTCCTGCTCTACTCGGACGGCCTCACCGACGCCAACGCGCCGGCTCGCGTCATCCCGGTGGCCGAGCTTCGCGCACAGATGACCGCTCGGCGCGACGACCCGCTGAACCGGCTCGTCGACGAGATCGTCGAGTGGAGCTGCGGTGACGTCGACTCGGCCCGCGACGACATCGCGGTCCTCGCGGTCGAACGCACGGCCTGAGCCTCAGCCGATGCGGTCGCCGAGGGCGACCTCGCCGTCGGGGGCGAGCAGCACGATCCCGCGCTCATCGTCGTAGGCGCCGAGCACGAGGACCTCGCTTCGCACCGGGCCGATCTGCTTCGGCGGGAAGTTGACGACGCCGACGACGAGCCGCCCGAGCAGCTCGTCGCGCGAGTAGTTCGTGATCTGCGCCGACGAGCGCTTCTCGCCGATCTCGGACCCGAAGTCGACCCGCAGCTTCCACGCCGGCCGCCGCGCCTCGGGGAAGTCCTCGACCTCGACGATCCGCCCGATCCGCATGTCGACGGCATCGAACTGCTCCCAGGTGAGTGCTTCGGCGGGCATGTGGTGGAGCGTATGGGCGTGGGCGTCCCGTTCGAGGCGTCGCCGGTGGGTGCGGCACGTGGTCTGGTTTCACCTAGGGGTTGACCCTGGGTGCGCCGGCGTGGGTTCGGGCGTTATGCGGGGAGCAAAGGCGGATTGGTGCCCCTGTGGGGCACCGGGGTGACTTTGCTCCCTTCCCGAGGCGCCGTTCGGGGGCGTTGGCCGGATCTGGTTGCTCTGCAACCACGAAGTGCCAACGGTCGCCTTCGTCGGAAGGCATTTGCCGTTTGAGCCGCTCTACGCGGTCGAACCGGCCAGCGCTTCCCCACCACCGCCCCGAACCGGCGCGGAACACGCGCAAAGACCCGCGGGAGTCAGATCAGCTCCCGACGAAAGCCAGCTCCTGTCCTCCTACGTGACTTGGCCACCCCGCGGCGGACGCCCGCCGCGAAGCCGAGCCATCCCCTCCCGTAGCCTCTCCCGATGCCCGGCCGCACCGCGTGGATCCTCGGCGACCAGCTCTCGCACGACCACCCCGCGCTCGCCGGCGCGGACCGCGTCCTGCTCGTCGAGTCGCGGGCGAAGCTGGCGTCGGGGCGCTTCCATCGCCAGAAGCTGCATCTGATCCTGTCGGCGATGCGCCACTTCGCCGCCGAACTCCGCGAACGCGGCTTCGAGGTCGACCATCGGCGCGCGCAGAGCCTGCCGAGCGGCCTTCGCTCGCACGTCCGCGAGCATCGGCCGGAGACCGTGGCGATGATCCGGCCGCACCGCGTCGAGGCCGAGCGCACGCTCGGTGCGCTCGACCGCGTCGAGGTCGTCGCCGGCGGGCTGTTCCTGACCGACCCGGACGAGTTCGCCGCCTGGGCCGGCGAGCGCAAGCGGCTCGTGATGGAGGACTTCTACCGCTCCCAGCGACGGCGCTTCGATCTGTTGATCGACGCCGGCGAGCCGTGTGGCGGCAACTGGAACTTCGACGCCGAGAACCGCGAGCCGCCGCCGTCCGACGAGCGCCCGCCCGCGCCGTATCGCCCGCGCGAGGACGAGATCGACGCCGAGGTCCGCGCCGACCTCGACGCGATGGGGCTCGACACGAGCGGCGTCGATGCGCCGCGTCGCTTCCCGGCCTCGCGGGCCGAGGCCAAGCGCGCGCTACGCAGCTTCGTCGGCGACCGGCTGCCGCTCTTCGGCCCCTACCAGGACGCGATCCTCGAGTCCGAGCCGTTCATGTGGCACGCGATGATCGGCGCCGCCCTCAACCTCGGCCTGCTCTCGCCGCTCGAGTGCGCCCGCGCGGCCGAGAAGGCCTACCGCGACGGCGACGCCCCACTGGCATCCGTCGAGGGCTTCATCCGCCAGGTCGTCGGCTGGCGCGAGTACGTCTGGGGGACCTACCGGCTCCGCGGCCGCGAGTGGGGCCGAATGAACGCGCTGCGCGCGCGCGGCTCCCTGCCGGAGTCCTTCTGGGACGGCGAGACCGAGATCCGCTGCCTGGCGAGCGTCGCCGGCAAGGTCCGCGAGACCGCCTACGCGCACCACATCGAGCGCCTGATGATCGCCGGCAACCTGATGCTGCTGCTCGGCGTCGCGCCGCGCGAGGCCCACGACTGGTTCCACCGCAGCTTCGCCGACGGTTACGAGTGGGTGATGGCCCCGAACGTGCTCGGGATGGCGATCTGGGCCGACGGCGGCCGGATGATGACCAAGCCCTACGCGGCGAGCGGCCGCTACGTCGATCGGATGTCCGACCACTGCGGCGAGTGCAGGTTCCGTCCCGGCGAGCGGACGGGCGAGGACGCCTGCCCGATCACGACCCTCTACTGGGACTTCCTCGATCGCAATCGCGAGCGTTTGCAGGACAATCGCCGGATGCGGATGCAGTACCGCAACCTCGACCGCTTCGACGCCGACGAGCTCGAAGCGATCCGCTCTCGGGCCCGTGGCCTGAAGAAAGCTCAGCGGCTTTAGGAACCGGAGCTACTATTCCGCGAGTTTCGTTTAGAGACCGTTGAAATTTGCGTCAACGGATGTCGTCTCGGGGGCAGGGAAAAGACCATTGGGTCACGGAGGTTGGAGCAACGTGTCTAGGAAATTCTCGGGAGTCAGGTCTCGCCTGCTCGCCGTATTCGGGGTGCTTGCACTCGCGGGTGGAGCCGCGGCGTGCGGCAGCGATTCGGAGTCGGGCTCGTCCGACGCCGCAGAGGGCGGCGAGATCACGCTCGCGCAGACCTCTCAGCCCGACTACCTCGACCCCGCGCTCTCCTACACCGTCAACGGCTGGGAGCCGATGTGGCTCGTCTACACGCCGCTGCTCACCTACGCCCACGAGGACGGCGAGGCAGGCGCCGAGCTGATCCCCGGCCTGGCGGAGGATCTGCCCGAGGTCTCCGAGGACGGCAAGACCTACACCTTCCAGCTCCGTGACGGGCTCAAGTACTCCGACGGCAGCGACGTCGTCGCCTCGGACTTCGAGCACACGATCAAGCGCGTGCTGGCGCTCGAGTCGGGCGGCGCGCCGTTCTACCAGTCGATCGAGGGCGCGACCGAGTACCTCGAGGGCAACAACGACGACGCCGACATCTCCGGCATCGAGGCGGACGACAAGACCGGCGAGATCGAGATCACGCTGACCGAGCCGCGCGCGGACTTCCAGAACATCATCGCGATGAACTTCGCCGGCCTCGTGCCCGGCGACACGCCGTTCAAGAACCTGACCGAGGAGCCGCCCCCCGGTGTCGGCCCCTACACGATCACCGAGTCCGTCCCGAACCGTGAGTTCGTGATGGAGCGCAACCCCGAGTTCGAGGCGCTCGAGATCCCGGACATCCCGCTCGGCAACGTCGACAAGATGACCACCTCGATCGTGAAGAACCAGGCCCAGCAGGCCCAGGACGTGCTCTCCAACGAGCTCGACTACATGCAGGACCCGCCGCCGGCGGACATCAAGCCCGAGGTGCTTCAGACCGTCGGTCCCGACGGCTCGGAGGAGCAGCGCTACGAGGAGCACGTCACCTCCTCGACGTACTACTTCTTCATGAACACCCAGGTCGCCCCGTTCGACGACCCGCTCGTCCGTGAGGCCGTTAACTACGGCATCGACAAGCCCGCTCTGGCGAACCTGTTCGCGGGTGAGCTGCAGCCCGGTTGCTCGTTCCTGCCGCCCGGCATGCCCGGTTACGACGAGGAGTTCGACACGACCGGTTGCCCGTACGGCGATCCGTCGGAGCCGCCGGACATCGAGAAGGCGCAGGAGCTGATCCAGGAAGCCGGTGTCGAGGGCGAGTCGGTCACCGTCTACGGCAACAACGACGACCCGACCGACAAGGTCACCGAGGCGTACGCCGACATGCTCAACGACATCGGCCTGAACGCCGAGGTCGAGATCCTCGATGGCGGCGTCTACTTCCAGACGATCGGGAAGCAGTCGGAGGAGGCCCAGACCGGTTTCGCGAACTGGTTCCAGGACTTCCCGCACCCGCTCAACTTCTATTTCCTGGTTGACGGGGACACGATCCAGCCGACGAACAACCAGAACTTCGGCAACGTCGATGATCCTGAGATCAACGACGAGCTCGATGCTCTGGCTCTGGAGACCGACCTCGAGTCGGTCGCCGACCGCTGGGCCGCCCTGGACGAGCTGCTGATCGCCCCGCCGAACAGCTACATCGCCCCGTACGGGCATCGCAAGCTGGCGACGTTCTTCTCCGACCGGATGGACTTCGAAAGCGCCGTGTTCAGCCCCGTCTACAACAACGACTACTCGACCTTCGCACTCAAGGAGGGCGAGTAAGTCGAGGTCTCCGCGGATCGAGAGGGGCGCCGAGAGGCGCCCCTCTCGGGTCTGCGATCATCCGACATCTGATTCCGACCAGGTCACCAGGGAGTCAACGATTCGATGGCAGCTAGCCACGACGTAACGACCTCCCCGCAGACCGGCGGTTCCGGCGTGAGCCTCGACCCGACCGCTGAGGTCGCGGCGGCAGAGGGCGCGTCCGCCGCCGGTCTCGGGCCATGGAAGCTCGCCTGGCGCAGGCTCAGGCGCGACAAGGCGGCGCTGTTCTTCGGCGGCGTGTTCCTGGCGCTCGTACTCGCCTGCGTGGTGCTCGCGCCGATCTGGTCGAACTCGATCGCCGAGCGCACCCCGAACGAGCAACCGAGCTCGTCGGACACCGTCACGGTCGACGGCGAGGAGGTCGGGATCATCGGCGCGTTCGACAGCGCCAACCCCGGGGTCCCGATCGGCCCGACCTGGGGCTCGGAGTACTTCCTCGGCGCCGACTCGGGCGGCCGCGACGTGATGGTGCGGCTGCTCTACGGCGGCCGGAACTCGCTCATCATCGGGATCCTCGCCGCGTTCTTCACGACGATCGTCGGCGTCCTGCTGGGCATCGCCGCCGGCTTCATGCGCGGCAAGGTCGACACGATCATCTCGCGCCTGCTCGACGTCATCTGGGCGTTCCCGGTGATCCTGCTCGGCGTCGCGTTAGGTACGGCGCTGGCGTCCGACGGGCTCCAGATCGGGCCGCTCGTCCTCGCCTCGGGCTCGCTCGCGATCCCGATCTTCATCATCGCGATCGTCTACGTGCCGTATCTGGCGCGGCCGATCCGCGGTCAGGTGCTCTCCCTGCGCGAGTCCGAGTTCGTCGAGGCCGCGCGAGCCCAGGGGATGGGTTCGGGCCGGATCATGCTCCGCGAGGTGCTTCCGAACGTCCTCTCGACGATCCTCGTCTTCTTCCCGCTGCTGATCGCCAACGCGATCCTGCTCGAGGCCGCGCTGTCCTTCCTCGGCGCCGGGATCCAGCCGCCCGACCCGTCCTGGGGCTCGATGATCGACGACGGCGTCGACCGCGTCGCTACCGCGCCGTACCTGGCGATCGTCCCGGGCGCGATGCTCGTCCTCACCGTGCTGTCGCTCAACATCTTCGGTGACGGAGTCCGCGACGCCCTCGACCCCCGGGCCAAGGTCCGGCTCGACCACTAGGAGGGGCGCTCGATGGCCCGGTTCGTAGTCCGCCGCCTGCTCGCGATGATCTTCGTGCTGTTCGCGGTGTCGGTGCTGACGTTCACGATCTTCAACGTGATCCCGAACGGCGACCCGGCCGTCCGAATGGCCGGCAAGCAGCCGACCGAGGAGCAGATCGAGCAGATCCGCCAGACGTGGTCTTTCGACGAGCCGGTCACGACGCAATACGTCGTGACGATGAAGAAGCTCTTCTCAGGCGACATGATCAGCTACACGACGCAGACCGACGTCGTCGAGGAGATCGTCAAGGGCCTGCCGCGGACGCTGTCGCTGTCGATCGGCGCGGCGATCCTGTGGATGGCCTTCGGCGTCGGATTCGGGCTGTTGTCGGCGATGAAGGCCGGCGGCGTGCGCGACAAGTTGTTGACCGTGATCGCGCTGATCGGCGTCTCGATGCCGGTCTTCTGGATCGGCGCGCTGTTCAACTACTACCTCGGCTTCAAGCTCGGGATATTCCCCAACGGCGGCTACGTGCCGTTCACGGAGAACCCGATCGACTGGGCCTACCACCTGATCCTGCCCTGGTTCGCGCTCTCGATCCTGTTCATCGGCGTCTACTCGCGCGTCCTGCGCGGCAACATCCTCGACACGATCAACGAGGACTACGTGCGCACCGCCCGCGCCAAGGGACTGTCTGAGCGCACGGTCCTGCTCAAGCACGTGCTGCGAAACAGCCTGATCCCGATCGTCACCCTCTGGGGCCTCGACTTCGCGGTCGTGATCGGCGGCGGCGCGATCCTCACCGAGACGGTCTTCGACCTCCAGGGCGTCGGTCAGTACGCGGCCGACTCGATCGGCCAGCTCGACCAGCCGCCGATCATCGCCGTGACGATGTTCGGCGCGTTCTTCGTGGTCATCGTCAACGCGATCGTCGACATCGGCTACGCCGCGCTCGACCCGCGTGTCCGGCTCGGGGAGTCGGCGGGCTGATGGCCGCCCCGCTGCTTTCGGTCAAGGACCTGCGGGTCTCGTTCCGGACCGAGGACGGGATCGTCCAGGCGGTCGACGATGTCTCTTTCGACCTCGCGCCCGGGGAGGTGCTCGCGGTCGTCGGCGAGTCGGGCTCGGGCAAGTCGGTGACCGCGATGTCGATGCTCGGACTGACCCGCTCTCGCAACGCGAAGATCGAGGGCAGCGCGGAGTTCGGCGATCTCGACCTGATCAACGCCTCCGATGAGGAGCTGCGCTCGCTGCGCGGCAACGACGTCTCGATGATCTTCCAGGACCCGATGACGTCGATGAACCCCGTCTACAAGGTCGGCGATCAGATCGTCGAGGCGATCCGGGCTCATCGCGACATGGGCAAGAAGGAGGCCTGGGAGCGCGCGGTCGAGCTGCTCGAGACGGTCGGCATCCCGGCCGCCCGCGAGCGCGCCGACGCCTTCCCGCATCAGTTCTCGGGCGGCATGCGCCAGCGGGCGATGATCGCGATGGCGCTCTCACTCGAGCCCAAGCTGCTGATCGCCGACGAGCCGACGACCGCGCTCGACGTGACGATCCAGGCCCAGATCCTCAAGCTGCTCAAACAGCTGAACGAGGAGCGCGGCCTCGCCGTCATCCTGATCACGCACGACCTCGGCGTCGTCGCCGACATCGCCGACCGCGTGATGGTGATGTACGCGGGCCAGGTCGTCGAGCAGGGCACGCTCGACCAGATCTTCTACGACCCCCAGCACCCCTACACCTGGGGACTGCTCGGCTCGATCACGCGGCTCGACCGCGACCGCTCCGACCGCCTCGCGCAGATCTCGGGCCAGCCGCCGTCGCTGCTCGCGCCGCCCGAGGGCTGCCACTTCCGACCGCGCTGCCCGCACGCCTTCGGGCGCTGCACGGAGAAGCCGCAACTCGAGGCGAGGACCGGAGACTCGGGACAGCTCGACCGCTGCTGGCTGGGCGCCGACCAGAAGCGCACCCTGCGCGTCGTCCAGAACGGTGACATCGGCCTCGAGGCGCCGGTCGCGGGCGTCAGCCAGGCCTCGACACGAGGCGAGGGATCGTGACCGCCGGCGAAACGACGACGGAGGCCGCGGCGACGAGCACCGGCAACGGCCACCTGCTCGAGGTCACCGACCTCAAGAAGCACTTCCCGATCCGCTCCGGGATCCTGGTCGACCGCCAGATCGGCGCTGTCAAGGCCGTCGACGGGGTCTCGTTCAACGTCGCCGAGGGCGAGACCCTCGGCCTCGTCGGCGAGTCGGGCTGCGGCAAGTCGACGCTCAGCCGGACGATCCTCCAGCTGCTCAAGCCGACCTCGGGCTCGGTCCGCTTCCGTGGCGACGAGCTGAACGGCGCCGGCTCGAAGCAGATGCGCGGGCTGCGCCGCGAGATGCAGATGATCTTCCAGGACCCCTACGCCTCGCTCAACCCGCGAAAGCGGGTCGGGCAGATCGTCGGCGATCAGCTCAAGTTCCACAAGGTCGCCGAGGGCGACGAGCTCAAGCGGCGCGTCCAGAGCCTGCTCGAGCGAGTCGGGCTCAACCCCGAGCACATCAACCGCTTTCCGCACGAGTTCTCCGGCGGCCAGCGCCAGCGGATCGGCGTTGCCCGGGCGCTCGCGCTCGAGCCGAAGCTGATCATCTGCGACGAGCCGGTCTCCGCCCTCGACGTATCGATCCAGGCCCAGATCGTCAACCTGCTCGAGGACATCCAGGACGAGTTCGGGCTCACCTACCTGTTCGTCGCCCACGACCTCGGGGTCGTCCGCCACGTCTCCGACCGGATCGCCGTGATGTACCTCGGCAAGATCGTCGAGATCGGACCGGCCGACGAGGTCTACAAGGACCCCATCCACCCCTATACGCAGGCGCTTCTGTCGGCGGTCCCGATCCCCGATCCGCGCGAGAACGCCGCCCGGACGCAGATCGAGCTCGAGGGCGACGTCCCGAGCCCGGCGAACCCGCCGTCGGCGTGCCGCTTCCACACCCGCTGCGCGCACGCGACCGAGGTCTGCTCGCGGATCGAGCCGCAGCTGATCGACTACGGCCGCGGCCACTGGGCCGCCTGCCACCACCCCATCGGCCGTCCCGACCAGACGCCGGCCGACGCGCCCGCGAGCTGATCGCCGCACACTGCGGGATTCCCGCCCGGTTCCCGCCGGGTACGCGGGTTACGCTGGCGCCCGGCGAGCCCAACGCGACCTGGAGAGGATTCGCACCGTGACAAAGTCGGACGCCGTCGACGAGCTCTGCATCAACACGATCAGGACGCTTTCGATCGACGCGATCGAGAAGGCCAACTCCGGTCACCCGGGTGCCCCGATGGCGCTCGCGCCGATCTCCCACCGGCTGTTCTCGTCGCGGATGCGCCACAACCCGGCGAACCCGCGCTGGTTCGATCGCGATCGTTTCGTGCTCTCCAACGGTCACGCCTCGATGCTGCTCTACGCGACGCTCCACGTCGGCGGCTACGACCTCAGCCTCGACGACATCAAGGCGTTCCGCGAGCTCGGCAGCCCGACCGCCGGCCACCCCGAGTTCGAGGCCGCAGCCTCCTCGGGCGTCGAGGTGACGACGGGCCCACTCGGCCAGGGCTTCGCCCATTCGGTCGGGTTCGCGCTCGCCGAGCGGATGCTCGCCGCGCGCTTCAACGTCGGCGGCCACGAGCCGATCGACCACCGGACCTTCGTGATCGCCAGCGACGGCGACCTCCAGGAGGGCGTCGCCTCGGAGGCCGCCTCGCTCGCCGGCCACCTCGGCCTCGGCCGGCTCTGCGTCATCTACGACGCCAACGACATCCAGCTCGCCGGACCGACGTCGATGTCGTTCTCCGAGGACACCGCGATGCGCTTTCGCTCCTACGGATGGCACGTCGGCGACATCGGCGAGGACCTGTCGGCAGGCTCGCTCGACTCGGCGCTCGACGAGGCCGCGGCGGAGACCGAGCGGCCGTCGCTGATCATCGCCCGCACCCACATCGGCTTCGGCGCGCCGAACAAGCAGGACTCGGCGACCGCGCACGGATCGCCGCTCGGCGCGCACGAGACCCGGCTGGCCAAGCAGGCCTACGGCTGGGACCCCGACGCCCACTTCCTCGTCCCCGGCGAGGTCGACGAGCACCGTCGCGCCGCGCGTGAGCGCGGCGAGCAGGCTGAGGCCGAGTGGGGCGAGCGCCTCGACGCCTACCGCGCCGAGCATCCCGAGCACGCGGCCGAGCTCGAGCGGATCATCGCGGGGCGGCTCCCGGAGGGCTGGCGCCTCGAACCGCCGCGCTTCGACCCGAAGGACGGCAAGGTCGCCACCCGCAAGGCCTCGCAGCGCGCGATCCAGTGGGCGGCGGGCGCGATCCCCGAGCTCGTCAGCGGGTCGGCCGACCTCGAGCCGTCGACGAACACCGAGATCGACGGCGGCGGATCCGTCGCGGCGGGATCGTATGACGGCCGCAACGTCCACTACGGCGTCCGCGAGCACGCGATGGCGGCGGCGGTCAACGGTCTGCGCCTGCACGGCCTGCGCGCGTTCGGCTCGACGTTCTTCAACTTCATCGACTACCAGAAGCCCTCGCTACGCCTCGCGGCCCTGATGGGGGTTCCGTCGATCGCCGTGTTCACGCACGACTCGATCGGGCTCGGCGAGGACGGCCCGACCCACCAGCCGGTCGAGCAGCTCGCGATGCTGCGCGCGATGCCACACACCGAGGCGATCCGCCCGGCCGACGCCAACGAGACGGCGCTCGCCTGGGAGTACGCGCTGGCCCGCGAGGGCGGGCCGACGGCACTCGTGCTGACCCGCCAGGGACTGCCCGTGATCGACCCGGCGCTGATCCCCAGCGACGCGATCGAGCGCGGCGCCTACGTCCTGCTCGAGGAGGCCGCCGACGAGCCCGACGCGATCCTGATCGCGACCGGCTCGGAGGTCTCGCTCTGCCTCGAGGCCGCGGAGCTGCTCGAGGCGGCCGGCCTCGCGACCCGTGTGGTCAGCATGCCCTGCGCCGAGCGCTTCCTCGCCCAGGACCGCGACTACCGCGACGACGTCCTGCCGCCGGGGTGCCGCGCCAGGGTCTCCGTCGAGGCGGGCTCGACGCTCGGCTGGGAGCGCTTCGTGACCGAGGACGGGGCGAGCATCGGGATGGACGAGTTCGGCGCCTCGGCTCCCGCCGCCGTGCTGTTCGAGCACTTCGGGTTCACGCCGGAGAAGGTTGCCGAGCGCGCGCGAGCGGTCGCCGACCGCCTCGCCGGCGTCGCGGCCGAGTAGCCGCCGCGGCCGAAGGGGCGCCCGCTTCGGATGGCGTCCCGCTCGCCGCCCTGCGACGGATGCGAAACAGGGCCCTGGTTGCACCGAGGGAGCGGGTCAGAAGGCTCCGAGGGATCCGATCTGGTCTCGCGCCGACACCGCCGTCGGGGTTGGCGGTCGTATTGCCTGCAAACCCCGACGGCGGCGGCTGGCCTGGTCCTCGCCATCGGGGTTGGCTGTCGTATTGCCTGCAAACCCCGACCGCGGTTCGAGGTCCGGGGTCCGAAGGCGCGCTTCGGCCCCCACCCTTTGCGGCCTGTCGGCCTCGGCCGCCGGCGCATGGGTTGCATCGTGCTGCGGACCCCGACCGTCGCCCGCCAGAGCCCACTGACGGCGAGGCAAAGGAGCGTTGAGAGTTAAGCCGGCGCGAGCGCGCTGCGCTTGACGTCGAGCTGGGCGAGCAGGTCGTCCATCGACGCCTCGAACTTCGCCACGCCGTCGCGCTCGAGGTGCTCGGCGACATCGGCGAGGTCGACTCCGGCGGCCGCGATCTCCTCGACGTCGCGCCGCGCCCCTTCCGGGTCGGCATCGAGCGTCCGCGCGACCTCGCCGTGGTCGGCGAACGCGCGCAGCGTCTCGAGCGGCATCGTGTTGACGGTGTTCGGCCCGATCAGCTGCTCGACGTAGAGGACGTCGCTGTAGGCGGGGTCCTTGGTCGAGGTCGACGCCCACAGACAGCGCTGCGGGGTCGCGCCGCGGGCCGCCAGCGCCTCCCAGCGCGGACCGGAGAAGAGCTCGCGATAGGCGTCGTAGGCCAGCCGCGCGTTGGCGATCGCGAGCCGGCCCCGCAGGTCGTCGCGGCCCAGCTCCGCCAGGCGCCGGTCGCCCTCGGTGTCGACACGAGAGATGAAGAAGGAAGCCACCGAGGCGACGGAGGCGAGCTCCTCGCCGCGCTCCGCCCGTTGCTCGAGCCCGCGGACGTAGGCCTCGGCGACCTCGCGGTAGCGCTCGACACCGAAGATGAGCGTCACGTTGACCGGGATCCCGGCCGCGATCGAGCGCTCGACCGCCGGCAGGCCCTCACGCGTCGCGGGGATCTTGATCAGCAGGTTCGGCCGCCCGACCCACTCGTGCAGCCGCTGCGCCTCCTCGCCGGTCGCCTCCGTGTCGTGCGCGAACCGCGGGTCGACCTCCCAGGAGACATAGCCGTCGAGGCCGCCACCGTCGTCGTGGACGCGGCGCATCAGATCGCAGGCGGCGACGATGTCGCGCTGCGCGAGCTCGTAGAAGACCTCCTTGACGTCGTCGGTCCGCGCCGCGACGTCGCGCAGCTGCTCGTCGTAGGAGTGGCCCTCGGCCATCGCCTTCTGGAAGATCGTCGGGTTCGAGGTCACGCCGACGACGGCGTCGCGCTCGACCATCCCCTCGAGCTCGCCGGACTCGATCATCTCGCGCGAGAGCAGGTCGATCCAGACGCTCTGCCCGGCGGCGGACAACGAGTGCAGGCGGCTTTCGGGCATCGGTACTCCTTCGCGGATCGCGGTCTCGGTGAGCCGGGTCGGTCGCAACCGACTCTGAACAGACGGCCCGCCCGGCGTCAACCCTCACGATGCCGGATACCCCGGATGTTGCGAGCCCCACGTCCGCCGACGCCGGGCCCGTCGAGTTTTCTGCCTCCCGCCGCGGTTAGTTGCGCGTCCATGACCAGCCCGCTCAAGTGGACGCCCAGCTCCGACACCGCGTCGATGATCGGTCGCGCCGCGCACAACCTCGGCGCCGCCGCGATCGTCGGCGGCGACCTGTTCGCGCGCCACTCGATGCACCCGTCGCTCGCCGAGATCGCCTCACCGACCGAGCGCGGCAAGGTCCTCAACACGAGCTGGCGCCGCCAGGGCAACGTCAACTCGGCATCGCTGCTCGCGATCGTCGGCGGATGGGCGGCGGCGCGCCGTCTCGAGGCCGCTCCGGACCGGCTCTCTGCGCGTGAGCGATCGCTGGCGTCGGCCAAGGACTTGGCCGTCGGATCGGTGGCGCTCAGCGGCATCGCCGCGGGTCTCGCCGGCATCCGGCTCGCGCGGATGGAGCCCGGCGGAGCGGTCCCGCTCGCCGACGGCGATCGAACGGCTCCCTCCGCCGGCCCGGCCGAGCGCCGGACCAAGGACCTGATCCGGCGCCTGTCCAACGTCAACCTCGCGAGCGCCGTCGCACTGGTCGCGATCGACGCCGCGCTCGCCCAGGCCGGGCATCGCCACCCGCCCGTGCGGCGCCTGCTTCTCCGCTAGCCCTCGGTGACGGCCTGCTGGACGCTCCAGCGGTTGCCATCGGGGTCGGCGAAGAAGACGAACCGGCCCCACGGGAAATCCTGGACGTCCGACACCGCGATCCCTCGCCCGCTCAGGTCGTTGCGAACCGCCTCGGCGTCGTCGACCACGAGCTGCAGTCCCTCGAGAGACCCGGGCTCCATCGATGTCATCCCGGTGCCGATCGCGATCGAGCTCGCCGAGCCGGGAGGCGTCAGCTGGACGAAGCGGAGCTCATCGCTCACCTGATGGTCGTGGTCGAGATCGAAGCCGACCCGCTCGTAGAAGTCCTTGGCCCTGTCGACGTCCGACACCGGCACCTGGATCAGCTCCAGCTTCATCTCGATCGTCCGCTCACCCATCTCGAGCCCCTTCCGGCCTTGAGTTACTCTCTTTGCGATACAAAGTATCTTAGTTACTAAGAGACTTAGATGTCAAGCGATTTGTCGAAGAAGAAACGGGCGGCGATCTCCTCCGCCATCGACGCCTTCCGTGCGGCGACGAGCCAGGACGGCGCGTTCGATGCCCTGGCCGCCGAGACGCTCGGGATCAGCGCGACCGACCTGCGCTGCCTCGACCTCGTCCAGGCGGCCGGCGGCATGACCGCCGGCGAGCTCGCGACCGCCTCCGAGCTGACGACCGGGGCGGTGACGGCCGTCGCCGATCGACTCGAGGCCGCGGGCTACGTGCGGCGGGTCCGCTCCGACACGGACCGGCGCAAGGTCCGCATCGAGGTGACCGACCACCACTTCGAGCGCGCTGACGAGGTCTGGGCCCCCCTGTTCGCCGACTGGCAACGTCGGCTGGGACGCGAGTTCACGGTCGCCGAGCTCGAGACGGTCGCCCGCTTCCTCGCGCTCACGACCGTGCTCGGCGCCGAGCACGCCGCTCGGCTGCGCGGCCGCGACGACGCTTAGGGCTCGCCCACTCCCTCGACCTGAAGCAGCTCGGGCCCCTCGTGGTCGACCTGGAGGGTCGTGTGGTCGATTCCGAAGCGCTCGTGGAGCAGGTGCTCGACCTCACGCCGCTTGGCGTGGCAGTCGTCGTCGCGGCCGACGACTACGTGCGCCGAGAGCGCCGGGAACCCGGAGGTGATCGTCCAGACGTGGAGGTCGTGGACCTCCTCGACACCCGGCGTCGAGGCCATCGCGCGACCGACCTCGGAGACCGATAGCCCGCGCGGCGAGCCCTCGAGGAGGATCCGCAGCGAGTCGCGAAGCACCGGCAGCGCGCTGCCGAGGATCAGGAGTCCGATGACGATCGAGACGATCGGGTCGGCGGCCTCGAACCCCGTGGTGAGGATGATCGCCGCGGCGATCAGGACACCGACCGACCCCAGCATGTCGGCGACGACGTGGCGGACGGCGGCGGACATGTTGAGGTCGTCCTCGCCGGCCCCCGCGTGGAGGATCCGAAAAGCGGCGACGTTGACCACCAGGCCGACCAGCGCCACGACCAGCATCGGCCCGCCGATCACCTCCGGGGGGTCGGAGAGGCGATCGACGGCCTCGACGAAGATGAACACGGAGACCGCGACGAGCGTGACGCCGTTGAACAGCGCCGCCAGGATCTCGGCGCGGCCGAGGCCGAAGGTGCGCTCCGGTGTCGGCGGGCGGGTCGCGAGGCGCACCGCGAACAGCGCGACGCCGAGCGACAGCGCGTCGGAGAGCATGTGGCCGGCGTCGGCGAGCAGCGCCAGGCTGCCGGTCAGCAGGCCACCGACCACCTCGGCGAGCATGAAGCCGGCCGTGAGGGCCAGCGCGAGGGTCAGGGCACGGCGCCGGCGCGATGACCCCGCGACCACACGTGGGTCGGGCGCGTGCGAGTGGGAGTGCCCGTGCGAGTGCCCTGAATGGCCCATCGCCGCCTAGTTCAGCACGAAGCGGCGTCGAACCCCGGAGCGTGGAGGTTCGCGCCGATCGCGCTGGGTACACGTCGTGTACAAGTTTTCTCTACACGAGCTACCGAAAGGACGAGCATGGGAGCCGTCAGCAAGTACATCCGGATCGAGGCACCGCCGCGGCGCGTCTACGAGTTGTGGCGCGATCCGACACATTTCGCCGAGTTCATGGCCGACGTCGAGGCGGTCGAGAACCGCGGCGATCACTGGCACTGGGAGGTCAGCGGACCGGTCGGGCGCAGCGTGCAGTGGGAGTCGGAGATCGTCGAGGACGTCCCCGGCGAGAAGCTCGCCTGGAAGTCGATCTCGGGCGACGTGCCCAACAGCGGCGTCGTTCGCTTCGATGACCGCGACGGAGCCACCGACCTCGAGTACGCGATCGAGTTCAGCCCCCCGGGCGGCAAGCTCGGAGACGTCGTAGCGAAGATCTTCGACGACCCCGAGGACAAGGTGCAGCGCTCGCTCGAGGCGTTCAAGCAGCTCGTGGAGCACGACGCCGAGCCGCGCCCCGACGGGCGCGCGAAGGTCGACGCCGTGGAGGCGCGCCCCCCGGCCTGAGCCGCCCCGGGAGCGTCCGCGCGCCGGGGTCGCCCGAGGACTCGACCCCGGCGCTCACATTGGCTACGGTCGGCCGATGTGCAGAAACATCCGCACCCTCCACAACTTCGAGCCGCCGGCGACCGATGACGAGGTCCGCGCCGCAGCGCTTCAGTACGTCCGCAAGGTCAGCGGCTCGACCAAGCCCTCGCAGGCGAACGTCGAGCCGTTCGAGCGCGCGGTCGAGCAGATCGCCGCGATCACGAGCGAGCTGCTCGACGAGCTGACGACGAACGCGCCGCCGAAGGATCGCGAGATCGAGGCCGCCAAGCGCCGCGCCCGCGCCCAGGCGCGCTACGCCGCCTGACGATCGCGCACGTCCAGACGCGTCGGCCTCAGCAGGCGCGGTAGACGTAGTCCCGACCGCTCGGGCGCGAGACGTTGCGGTCGCGTAGCACGACCGAGATCTCGTCACCGACCGTCCGGCACGTCTTCCTGAAGTCCTCACGCCGGTACTCGATCGCGATCACGTCGTCGCCGTGGACGCGGCGGTAGCGCCCGCACTCGCCGTAGCGCCCGCACTCCTCGGCCACGGCGAAGTCGAACCCGACCTCGGCCGACTGCTCGCGGCTGATGTCGGCGGTGTTCTTCTGACCCGACGCCATCCCGAGCTCGTGGGTGATCATGGCCAGCCGCTTCGCGTAATCGAGCGCCTCGCGCTTGCCGAACGGGACCCTGCCCGCGAGCGGCGTCCCGTTGAAGCGCGTCCACGAGTCGAGGTTGTCGAACTCGACCCCCTCGTAGCCCTTCTTCGCGCAGCCCTCGATCATCTGCCGGACCCACTCGGTCGCCTGCGCGCGCTTCTCGGCGCTGCGGATGTCGATCAGGTACTCCCCGCCCCACTTCGGGTCGTCGCCGAGCCTGCTCAGCACGAGTCGTCGCGGCCAGTTGCTCCGCTCGTCGGGACGGTCGGTGCCGCGCTCGTTGGCCTGGGTCTGGAACGCGTTGACGTAACAGACGGAGTAGGCCGGTGCGGGCAGCGGGTCGCCGGAGAACCAGTCGCGCGAGACGACCTCGACCCCGCGCGGAGGCTTGTAGTCGCCGCCGATCTGGTAATCGAACTTGGCATCGGCGGGCGGTGGCTCCGGCGCGGGCACGCCTCCGCTCGCGCCGCCGGCGAACGCGCCGAGCAGCGTCGCGACGAGCGCGGCCGTCGCGAGCGAGACGAGTGCGGAGGCGGCGAGGCGACGGGCCGGAGGGCTCATGCGCCGCAATCTTGAAGCCCGACCCGGTTGAACCCCTTCGCGATCACCTCGAGCTCGGCCGTCATCGCGCCGAGCGAGCGCGGGTTCGCGCCGAAGGGTCGCCCTGGATTCTCCTCCGCCTCGACGACCAGGGCGTCGAGGCGGTCGAGCGCCGGCAGCAACTCGGGCGGCGGGTCCAGCGCCCGCAGCTCGGTGGCGAACGGTCCGAGCACCTCGACGAACGGGTCCGAGAGATCGGTCGCGCCGGCGGGCATCGAGCGCAGCTCACGATCGAGATCGTCGCCGACGTCATGGCAGAGCTCGGTTGCGGCGGCCCTGAATCCCGCCCGCGTGGCCCCCTCGGGCGGCCCGCCGGGGACCGGGCCGTCCGGTCCGGTCGCACCTTCCGCCGGCGCCGCGACGATCGGCTCGCCGGGTCGTTCGGGGCGCTCCTGGAGGTTGCCGCATCCGGCCAGCGCCGCGGCGACCACGACGGGCAGGGCCGCGGTGCGGAGCGCGAGCGAGCGACGCGATCGGTTCGGTCCCCGCCCCATCGCGGCACCACGCTAAGCGCCGACCGCCGCCTCCGACTCGAGTCCTGACGAGATCCTTAGGGTCCGGCCGCGCCCGACGGGTACCTCCGGGCCCATGGAGGAAAACGGGACGCTGCTCACGGGAGCCACGGGCTTCCTCGGCGGCGAGCTGCTGGCAAGGATGCTGGAGCGCCCCGACGAGACCGTCTACGCGCTCGTCCGGGCCGAGAACGATGCGAAGGCGCAGGAGCGCCTCGACGCGGTGGTCGCCGCCCTGCTCGGGGGTGAGACCGCCGGCCGAGCGCGCGCGGTCGCCGTCGCCGGGGATGTCACCGAGCCCGGCCTCGGGATCGACTCCGGGCGACGTGCCGAGCTCGCGGCGCGGATCGGATCGATCGTCCACTGCGCGGCGTCGATCTCGTTCACGCTCGGCCTCGAGCCCTCGCGCGCGATCAACGTCGAGGGCACTCGCCGGGTGCTCGAGTTCGGCGAGCTCTGCGCCGAGCGCGGAGGACTCGACCATCTCGTCCACGTCTCGACCGCCTACGTCGCGGGCACGCACCGCGGTCGCTTCGGCGAGGACGACCTCGACCGCGGTCAGGGCTTTCGCAACGGCTACGAGCAATCGAAGTTCGAGGCCGAGTGCCTCGTCTCGGAGTTCGGCGATCGCGGACTGCCGGTGCAGGTCGTCCGGCCAAGCATCGTCGTCGGCGACTCGCGCTCGGGCTGGACGTCGAACTTCAACGTCCTCTACTCGCCGATGCGCGCCTTCTCGCTCGGCGCGTTCCCGTTCGTACCGGCGCGACGGCGCTCGCCCGTCGACGTCGTCCCGGTCGACTACGTCGCCGACGCGGTCCTCGAGCTCCGCGGCCGACCCGGTACGACCTACAACCTCACGGCGGGAGACCAGGCGAGCGACGTCGCCGAGCTGATCGAGCTCGCGACGCGCTACACGGGGCGCCGCGCGCCGCGGCTGCTGCCGCCGCTCCTCTACCGGCGCGTCATGCACCCGGTCCTGATGCGCACTCACGGCAAGCGCAAGCGGCGCAGCCTGCGACGAAACGAGGCGCTGTTCTCCTACTTCGCGATGCGCGTTCGCTTCGACGACTCGCAGGCGCGGCGCGCGCTCGCGCCGGCCGGGGTCGAGATGCCGCCGCTGCGGACCTATTTCGACCGCCTGATGGACTTCGCCGAGAGTGCCGGCTGGGGTCGCGACATACCGCCGCGCTTCGAATCGGCGCGGGCCTCGGAGGCGGGCGCTCCGGTGGGACCGATCGCGCCGCGCTCGCGTCCGGCCTAGCCGCCGGCGGTCGGGCCTGCCTAGGCTCGGGCGATGGACTTCCGAAACCTCGGCCGCAGCGGCCTTCGCGTCTCGCCCCTCACCCTCGGAACGATGGGCTTCGGAGGCCAGGGCATGTTCGAGTCCGTCGGCGATCTCGGCGCCGATGACCTCAGGCGCCAGCTCGATGTCTGCCTCGACGCCGGGATGAACCTGATCGACACGGCGAACATGTACTCGCAGGGGGTCTCGGAGGAGATCGTCGGCGAGGCGCTCGAGGGACGGCGCGACCGGCTGATGGTCGCGACGAAGGTCCGCTTCTCGATGGGCGACGGAGCCAACGATGCCGGGCTCTCGCGCCACCACATCATCGCCCAGTGCGAGGCCTCGCTGCGGCGCCTGCGAGCCGATCACATCGACCTGCTCCAGCTCCACGAGTGGGACGGACAGACGCCGCCCGAGGAGTACCTCGAGGCCCTCGACACGCTCGTTCGAAGCGGCAAGGTGCGCTACATCGGAGCGTCGAACTTCACCGCCTGGCAGCTGATGAAGACGCTCGCCACGTCGGACGCGCGGGGATACCAGCGCTTCGTCTCGCATCAGATCCACTACACGCCGCAGGCGCGCGAGGCCGAGTTCGAGCTGATCCCGGCGGGGGTCGATCAGGGCGTCGGCACGATGGTCTGGAGCCCGCTCGCCGGTGGCCTTCTGTCGGGAAAGTACCGCCGCGACTCAGAGCCGGAGAAGGGCCGCCACGTCGGCCAATGGGGCGAGCCGCCGGTCTACGACGAGGGGAAGCTCTACGACATCGTCGATGCGCTCGTCGAGATCGCCGAGGCCCACGACGCGAGTGCCGCTCAAGTGACGCTCGCTTGGCTGCTGACCCGCCCGACCGTCTCGACGCTCGTCATCGCCGCGCGGACCGAGGAGCAGCTCGCCGACAACCTCGCCGCCGCGAACCTGCGACTCACGCAGGCCGAGATCGCGCGGATCGAGGAGGCGAGCCGGCCCGACCTGCCGTACCCCCTCTGGCACCAGGCATCGAACGCGTCGGACCGGCTGTCGGAGGCCGACCGCACCGTGCTCGGTCCCTGGCTCGACTGAGCGGCCTCGCGATGCGAAGGCTCCGCTTCTCGATCAACGTCACGCTCGACGGCTGCTGCGATCACCGCGCGGGGCTGACCGACCCGGAGCTCCACCTGCACTCGGCCGAGACGCTCGCGCGGGCCGACGCGCTGCTGTTCGGCCGCGTGATCTACGAGATGATGGAGGCGGCCTGGCGCGGGCCGGACCCGTCCGGGCACCGGCCCGAGTGGATGGAGCCGTTCGCGCAGACGATCGACGCGGCGAACAAGTACGTCGTCTCCGACACGCTCGAGGCGGTCGACTGGAACGCGGAGCTGATCCGCGGTGACGAGCTGGAGGAGGCGGTGCGGCGGCTCAAGGAGGAGCCCGGCGGCGAGCTCTATACCGGCGGCGTCACGTTGCCGCGCGCGCTCGCGGAGCTCGACCTGATCGACGAGTACGAGTTCATCGTCCACCCGCGGATCGCGGGTCACGGCCCGACGCCGTTCGCGGGTCTCGGGCGGCACCTCGACCTGGAGCCCGTGGGCCGCCGCGACTTCGACTCCGGCGCGATGGCGCTGCGCTACGAGCCGCGCCGGTAGTCGCGTCGTCGGCTTCGGCCGCACGGGCCGGACCGACCGGGAGCGGAGGGGGAGGGATTCGAACCCTCGATGGACGAGAAAACGCCCATATCGGTTTCGAGGCGTCAACGCCGAGGCCCGTTCTCGACTAGGTAGCTGTCGAGCAGCCAGCGCGCCACATCCTGCGACCGGAGGAATTGGGGTGACCCATCGGACGGCCGCTACTTGCCGGCCCGCTGGATCAACTCCTTCAACGCACTCGACTGATCGCGGAGCGGCGGCGGGATGAGGAGCTTGGGCAAGCTGAACAGTGCGATCGTCCAGAAGAGCGCGAGAGAAGCGACCGTCGCCCAGCCGAGCAGATCGACGACGCCGGAGGGAAGGCGCAGCTCCCGAGTCAGCAGTAAGAGGCTTCCAAGTGCGAACACGACGCCTACAAAAGGCATGTTCGTCGAAACCTCTCCAGAGCGAACTTCCAAACGGCCAGTATCCCGGTGGGGTGTCCGGGTCGAACAAGGGAAACTCACCTCTCCAGAAAGCTCGCCACGGAACCAGGAACCCGAGAGCGAACGCGCCACCGACAATGGCGTTCGCGACGGTGCCAGCGTCGACCCCCACTCGCGAAGTAGGTATCAGGTAACTTCTCTGCGCGTCGCGCTAACGGATGCGTCCGGGCGGATCTATTGAAGCGGCTGACGAGCTAGCTTGAGACTGTGGCCGGCTCGTCTGAGACCACTGCTCTCGTGGACGCGGCGAGGACCGTCCAGGAGTACGCCGCGCTGATCCGCGTATTCGGCCTCAAGCTCCCTACCGGCTGGTTCGGGCGGCCCTACGACAATCTCCACGAGCTGACACTCGTAGAGCCCCGGAGACACCGGCTCCTCATCGAACTGGACCACCGGCTCTTGCTGAGCTTCGCAGGCCGACCCCTAGTTGCCGCAGAGGGCAAGGAGGCGTCGATCACAGCGTTCGACCAGCTCGTCTTCGACTGGTCTGAATATGGAGAGCCGACACCCCACTGCAAGGTCTTCTCCGAGGGTGGCGAAGTGCGTCTTATCGGCTAGCCGCACGTCCGAGCGGGGTCTTGAAAGGCGGCACTAGGTGACCCCGGAGCGAGTTCAGCTAGCTTCGAAGATGTGAGCGAGCCTCCGAGTCTTGAGGTTCGCCGGGGTCCGCAACCTGCAGATCACGCAGCCCGCCGACTGGGCACCGCAGGAAGCAGGTCAGATCGAGCACCTTCAGATCCGCCCCGAGGGGCAGAGTCCTCGAATCCGCTTTCTCGCGGGGGCCTTACCGTCGAGTTCGGCGCAAGACGAACTGCAGGGTGTGGTCCAGCGCTGACCCACACCTCCAGCCTTAACGATCTGCAGCTACGCCCCACCGCTTCCGCTGCCATCGCCGGCGTGGGCTACGTCTCGGTTCCCCATGGGTCCGGTTCGTGGCGGGTTTCGAGGTGGACTTCCGGATCATCGTGGAGGTTCGAATGTTCGTCGTAGTGCCAGTGTCCACCCGGCTGGTCAGCCAGCTTGAGAAGCTGCGCTGCGAACATCAGGAGGCCGTCGCGATTGCCGACGATGGCGACCGTTCCGTCCTGCGTGCCGGTCAGTCGCCTAGTGCTGAGATACCTATGCGAGATCCGGGCTCCTGACTTCATCCCCGCTAGCTCGAACAGTCGGTCTGCCATCTCCTGGATCTCATCGCGTTCAGCCATAGCCAACATCGTGCCCGAACCGCGCGGTCGGCGGCTCGACAAGCTCTCGAAGGAGGCGCAGATCGACGCCGTTGTGGCGCTCGCGGTGGCGGTCGAGCGGGCCGGGGTGAGGACGGAGCCGGTGCGGCTCGTGGGGTGGGTCTAGGCCCGGGCCGCCCCTTCGACCCGACCCGCATCAAACTCATAGGTCAGCCCTCCAGCGAGGAAGCGAATTCGCGGGCTCTGACCTTCTGGACGGATGTGCAGGTGGTCGATTTGACCGGCTTCCCGCGCGTCCCAGTCGGACGGCTGGCAGACCTTCAGGTTTCGAACCGCGGCGAACTTCAGGAGGAACTCGCAAGGGACCTTCGCGGGGGCCCCATCTGGCTCCCAGTATTCCGTGATCTGGAACGTGAACGTCAAGGCGCCTCGCCCGAACGTGACCGGCTGCAACCAGCCCCAGTTGTAGAGGTCGAATCGTCGCCCATCGAGCGTTTGCAGCTCGATCAGCGGCTCGTCGAACGCCGGGACGACGAGGCCTGTGAATGAGATGGTCGGGACCTCGCTCACCCCGCAAAGCTATAGGTGAAGAGGCGCTACGCGGCATGGCTCCCCCCCGTTTTTGCGCGGAGCACTCGGACGCATCCCTCTAATGCGACGCTCAAAGAACGCGGCCAAGCTCCTCCAGCTCGGCACGGACGGCTACCGCGAAACCGTCAATCCGATCCTCGGTCGCGACCATCCTTCGAGCGAGATCGTCAACGGTCTCGGTCTCGATCGGGACCTCTACGTCCTCGAGCGCGGAAAGGTGGGCAACACCAGCACCGAGAGCCAGGCGATAGGCCAGCACTGGCGGATGATGCACCGGGAATCGCAGGGTCAGGATCCGGCTCGATTCCGCCGCTTCGCGCACCGCCGCGTTCGCGGCCGCGACGCGCTCCTCGACGCGGTTGTAGGTCTCGGCCGAAACCGATGGACCGTTGACCGCCTTAACCGTCTCGGTCGCTCGCTGGAGAGAGAGTGCGAGGGCGGCAAGGTAGGCGCTCACCTCGTCCAAGGTCCCGCGCAGCTCGCTTCGGTCGTCCATGCGCCGAGCATGGTCTAGCTGTCGATCGAGCCGCACGGCCTCGGCATCAAGCTGAGCCTGGTGGCGGTCGGCGGACTCTTGGAGTTGCTCCCGTTGTCGCCTCTGGGCGAAATAGGCCGTGAGAAGCGCCGCGCCGGTCGCCGCGATCACAGCCCCGATCGCTACGAGGACTTCCCGCCACGGGAATCCGGCCGCGTTGTTGATCGCGATGGTCGGCTCGATCGGCCGACACTAGGAGACCGGTCGGCGCTACCCGCGCATCGTGTTAAGCCTCGCCTCCACGACCCGATGGCAGGGGCCGCAGAGCGCGATCCCGTTCGAGTGCGGGTCGTTCGACCCCCCGTCCCGGAGGGCGACCACGTGATGGGCTTCTAGGGCGCGACCCCCGCGTCCGCACCGCTGGCAGACCCCCCGCGTTCCGGATCACGACGGCGCGGAGGTGGGTCGATCCGGCGCGCCCCGGGGTCTGTTGCGGCTTGGCCCGGCAGAGCGGGCAGCGGTGGATCACGACGCCGCACCCGAGATAGGTGCGCTTCATCGCCGCGCCAGGATGATCGTCTCGGTCCCCTCGCGCGACTAGCCGGAGGTGCCGGCCCCCGAGCGCGACCTCACAGGCGAGCGCCTCCGGCTCTCATGACCGCGATTCAGTAAAGAACCGTTCGGTCGTTTACGCGATTCACTGGAGGCGCGCCGAAGGGTGAAGCGACGGCATGGCGCAGGAATCGACGACCCAGGGGAGACGACTGGCGCGCTGCGCTTAGACGGCCGCGTCGTGAGCCCGTGCCCGTGGCGTCCGCTTGAGTCGTATAGAACTCCGGCCGTCAAGCAGCGTTAGGCGGCCCGCCCGGTCTCGGACTAGTCATCCGAGTGGCGGGCCGCCAATCTTTCTCCGGCGGCTCGGAGCCGTCCGACCCCGGTGCTTCCATTGAGTTTGGGCCTGACTAGCCCAGACGTACTGCTGCTCTGACACGGAAGGACCTATCTCAAATGACTTCGTTCGCTGGCGCCGAGAGAGCGCCCGCCGAAAACGTGATCGAGGAAATCCTCGACGAGATCCGAGTGCCGAAGCCGGTACTGGATGAAGCAAGGAGCCGCCGAGAGTTGGTTCTAGAAATCGCCCACTCCCACAGGGCTGGACGAGAGAAGTTCCGCTCGGGCTCGGTCGCGCACGGCACCGAGAACCGCCCGCTCGAGGATGCGGACTGCGGCGAGATGATCAACCGGCGCTACGAGACGTTTCGCGCCTATGGACCCGACGGGAAGGGCGAGGGGCCGGCTCGGTTCGTTGAAACATTCCGCGAGATGATCGGCGCAGGTGTTCGCGATAGCTACCCAGAGGCGACCGCGACCACGGGCGGCCAGAAGCGCTCGATCAAGGTCGAGTTCAACGCTCCGGTCGCCTTCGATGACGAAGGTCCGGTCGACCCTTACGTCGATTTCATCGTCGGTCTCGCCATGACCGAGGACAGCACAGGTATCTGGATCCCGAATCTGCTCAGTAACTCGTGGGATCCGGGCGATCCGAAGCGGCACACGGATCTCATGACCAAGACGGGTCCTTCCGGCCTGAGCCCATTCCGTGCCAAGGTGCTGCGACTAGCGAAGAGGGCGGTGAAGCGAGACGGAGCTAACGGTGGCGTGGCTGTGATGTGCTCGTGGAACCTGAGCGCGCTGGCGCTGGAATGCATCGACGAGGTGTCGACCTTGGGCCGAGGGCTGGAGCGCTTCTTTCGCTACGCCTCCTCCGCGATCGCGATGAACCTGACCCAAGACCCGTCAGACGCGATCACACAGCCGATCAAGCTGCCCCGTGGGGTCAGCCAGGCTCAGGCGTCCGAGAGACTCGGAGAAATGGCTACAGCCGTCTCGAGGGCGAACCGCGCCTACACGCCGCAAGCGGCGCGGAACGAACTTCGCCCGCTGTTCGGACCCGAGATCGAGACCATCGACGCACGCGCGGCCGATCGCCTCGGCGGCTCCCTCCGCCGTGAAGACTCAGCACGCGTGGCCAGCGCGATCGGGTCGAGCTATCCCCAATCCGGGAGTTCGTGGCGTGATGAGCACGGCGCTTGAAGACCACGACGCACTACGAATTCGGTTCGAGTCCCAGGCGATAGAGGCTGGCCTCGTCTTCGCAAGAAGAGATCGCGGCCTCAGCGGCTACCGCTACGACTTCACAGTCGAGGTAGTCGGCTCGGACTTAGTCCGGCGCATCTTCGTCTACTGGTCACCTGACCAGCCTCACGACCCGATCAGTCGGATGTCTGGGATCGCGTGCCGGCTCCATCGGAACAGGTCGGCGAGCTCGGCGATCCACGACCTCTCCCTCTGCCTTTGGTCGCCGTACGATCCGCCGGAGGATCGGTGGAGCCTCGATGGCGGGCTACGGCAGTTGCGCGATCTCGCCGCCACGCATGCGTACTGCGAGTGGCGCTGCCAGCTCGGAGAGGCTTGGCCTAAGCGCGAAGCTGGGGTTCACGCTCGACCGAAGGACTGTCGCGGATGCGCCTAGCAATCGCGATGTCTCAGGACCTGACTCCGATCGTTCCATTGGTCGCGGCGAGCGTCGGACTACTCGGCGCGTTCGTGACGCTCTGGGTAAATGGTGATCGCGCTGAGCGCAAGCGACGCCGAGAGCTCCGAGCGCGGGCGCTGGAGTCCGTCCTTGCCTATCGAGAGATGCCCTTCATGGTCCGACGTCGGCGATGCGAGCCGGAGGAACGTAGTGCGGAGCGGGTTCGGCTCTCGTCCCGCCTGTCGGCGATACAGGCCGAGCTCGCTACCTGCGAGCAACTGATCGCCGCAGACGGAAACCCGCGAGTCGTGAACGAATACTCGAGGCTGGTAGCTACGGCGCGCTCGACAGCGGGAGGGGAGACCCACGAAGCCTGGAAGGTCGAACCGATCAGCGCGGATTCGGAGGTCAACATGCCGGAGCTGTACGGGCGTCTCGACCCGTTGAACGAAGCCATTGAAGACTTCCGTGCGCGAATCGAATGGGCGAATCGCTCGCGTCGCTCGAAAGTTCGAAACTGGCGTCAGCGTCCGTAGAGGAATCAACGAAGCGAGGTGGCTCGGTCGCTGTAACCGAGCCTGCCTGACGAGGTGATCTCGAAGCTCCCGCACCGGAGCAGCGACTCGACGCCGAGGATCCCTAGGAGTGCCTATGGGAACCCGCGACAGGAGTCCGAGGGAAGCGCCGCCGTCGGCCCTTACACCGTCAATAGCGGTCAGGTTCGACGTCGGTCTCCGCCGTCTCAAAGCCGCCCTCGGCGGACTGCTTCCCGCCGTAGCGGAAGGCGTAGACGGTCATCCCGATCGGCCCTGCGAGGAGCGACAGGTTCCAGGGCACGCGGTGTTTCGCCAGCTCTTCGTTCTTCTGCATGTGATCGAAGAGCCCCCAAGCAGCTGGCATGGCGAGAAGCACACTTGCCCCAAAAATGAGCATGAAATAGACCGCGTCGCGACCCCTTCCCGACGCGTCGGGTTCCCCGAAGACGAGGTACAGCACCCCGAAGGTGATGAGCGGCAACCAAAGTGTCACCGCCCATCGCCGGAGCGGTGCTGGCCTTGGCGGCTTTGGGTCGGGATCCTCCTGAACGACCGGGATCGTCCCTGGCTCTTCGCCCCCGATCATGGCGCGCTCCCCGCAGTCGCGGCCTCTTGTCGAGGCAGCTCGCGAATCAGGTTGCTCCACACCAGCGGCAGCGCGATTGGGAAGAAGAGCAAAGTGCCGGCCAGCCACCGGGACCTTGACTGAGAGGTGATGTCCTCGCGGCGGGAGACATGGGTGATCGCCCAGATCATTCCGATGAGCCAGAGGACCAGCGCCACTGCGACCATCGCGACGACACCTGGCGGGCTCTGGGCCCCCTGTTCGCGTACCAGGGCATCTACAACCATCGCGCCGCCAAAGACGACAACCGGTGCGAACGCTACGAACTGAAACAGCCGCTTCTTGCCATTCGAGTACGCGGGCGCCGCAGTGAAGTCAGCCACGATCTGCATTCTGGCAAGCAGCGAAGCACGCGCTGGCCAGCCCGTCCAAAGGTGACCGAGGATCCCTAGGAGTCCCTATGGGAACCCGCGATAGGAGTCCCAGGTAGATCGTTCCATCTGCCTCGCAGTCCGGTCGAGGCCCGTACCTAGTCGAGAACGAACTGCCTAAATGCGGTGAGTTGGATGCACCCCGACGTGCGGCGGCGAACCGGCTACGGGTGTCCTCGCTCGCCCTCAAGACCCTCGGCGTTCCAGATGTCGCGCCTCACAGACCGACCGTTGATGAGAAACCCGACACCACAGGCGGCGAGCAGTACTCCGTACGCGAGGGAGCCCTGGCCCAGGTCGATCACGCCCGGCACGAGAAGCGCACCGACGAGAAGCGCAGCGACCCCCGAGAGGTAGCTCACGCGAGCGACCGCTCTCAGATGCGACGTCCTTCCATCGAAGCTCTGCACCCAGGCCAGCTCGAAGAGAAAGCTGATGATCGAGCTCGCTGCGAGTCCGGCTAGCGCCAGAACCGTTCGATCGGTAATCGCGCCAATCAGGAATGCCGCGATCCCTCCAAGCACGCTCAGAACGACAAGGACCTGCTTGCGTCCTTCGACCCGGATCACACTGAGCAAGCTACCTCAACACTCCGCGCTCGAGGCGGAGCGATTCACGGAGGCGACCAAGGCGAACGCAGCCCTGCCCGAAAGCCCGAGGATCTCTAGGAGTCCCTATGGGAACCCGCGATAGGAGTTCCTATGGGAACCCGCGATAGGAGTCCCAGGTGGATCGCTCCATATGCCTCGCAGCGGACCTCCGGGCACTCGTGGCAACTCCAGCCTCGCCCGCCAGTCAGGGGAGGTTCGGGAAGGTCACGTAGGCCAGCGCGAGGGTTGCCCCGAAGAGCACTCCGGCGGTAGCAACACCGACCCATGCTCCGACTCGGAAATCCCTTGGCCTTCCCGTCTGTCGCCAGCGAAGCAGTCCGAGCAGCGCTACGGCCAGCGGCAAGAACGCAAGTCCCAGCTTGAAGGCCAGGGAGGCCAGCGCCCCCGGCTCCCCACTCAGGCTTGCTAGATCACATAGCGCGCTTGGGTCACGCTCGATCGGACCTCCGGATCCGCTGTAGGCGATATCGCCGGTCGGACTCTCGGCCGAGCACCTCACATCAGTGACGAAGAAGGCTGTGAAGCATCCGAAAGCAAGGAGCGCGAGCAGGACCGCCGCGACCGTGCCCTTCGAGATACCTACCGAGCTCCGCCTGGACGACTGAGAAGGACCCAGGCCCGGAATGGATGGGCGCCCTCGTTGGTCCACTGACCGAATCTAGACCAGACCAAAGCCAACGTGGGCACTAGGGGCTGCATCACAGAGTCTGCGCAGGTCCCGATGCGAACCCGCGATGGGAGTCCCTCATGGATCGTTCCATGCGCCCGGACTGACCGAACCCCTCTCGTCTGCCGAGTCCCCTGTGCCTAGCTTCCCAGCTGGTGTGTCATTCCGCCTGCCCCGAGGAGGACCTCGATCGTCCTCCCGTGGGGAAGTCTTGGGGAAGTGATCGCCCTACGGGTGCCTCTCAGAGCGGTTCTGGCGGGCCAGCCCGTTGGCAGCCCGTATTGCCAACAAGGTGGCAGCTAACCCATTACAGAGCCAAATCTGGCTCTAAGCGGAGGGGGAGGGATTCGAACCCTCGATGGACGAGAAAACGCCCATAACGGTTTTCGAGACCGCCGCATTCAACCGCTCTGCCACCCCTCCGTGGCGCGGGCGGGAAAGGCTAGCGCGAGGCGTCGGACCCCTCGGTCTCGGCGAGCTCGACGGCCAACCTGACGAGCTCGGCCACGTAGGGGCTCGTCTCCTCGGCGCGGTGGCAGATCGCTGCGACGGCCGGCTCCAGCCCATCGACCGCCCGGATCGCGAGGTCGCTGTAGGGCAGGCCGCCGACGATCGAGGCCGGCGACGCCGCGACGGCGCGGCCCGCGCGGACCGCGGTGAAAAGATCCTCGAACCCCGTTATCTGCGCCCCGACGCGCGGTGGCCTGCCACCACGGTGCTCGGCGAGCGTCCAGAAGTCGCGCGCGACCGGATCCATGTCCTCGATCCAGACGACGGGCTCGACGGCAAGCTCGGCGACCTCGATCCGATCGAGCGAGGCCAGCGGATGATCGGCGGCCAGAACGGCGACGCGCTCGTCCTCGAGCAGAGGCCGGCAGACGATGCCCTCGCTCGAGAACGGCAGCCATGTCAGCGACACGTCAGCCTCGCCGCTTCGCAGGCCGGCCGACGGATCATCGAAGCCCGTGTTGTGGATCGACACCTCGACCTCCGGATGCGCGGCGGCGAAGGCCCGCAGGAGCCTCGGTGTCAGCGCGAGCGGCGCCGTCGCCGAGAGTCCGAGGCTGATCCGACCCGAGCCGACCGAGCGCGCGACCGCGCCGAGGCCGGCGTCGAGCGCCTCCACCGCGGGACGGATCCTCGCGACGAGAAGCTCGCCTGCGGGCGTCAGCTCCACCCTTCTGGTCGTCCGGACCAGCAGCCGCGCCCCGAGCATCGCCTCGAGCTGGGCGACATGGCCGCTCAGCGCCTGCTGGGTCAGGTGGATCCGCTCGGCCGCGCGGGTGAAGTTGAGCTCGTCGGCGACGGCGAGGAACGAGCGCAGGTGCCGGAGCTCGACAGCCACAACGGGCCATTGTAGATCGACCTCGGATCCCTGTTTCACAAGCCGCGCGGCCGGATCTAGCTTCGGTCCCGCAAACGACACGGGGGGCTCGAGATGAGTTCGATCGGTACACAGGAGAAGACGGCGAGCGCGACGGGCGAGTGGTTCATGGGCTCGCTGCTGCGCTGGCCACTGACGTCGGGTGACAGCGACGGAGTCCTGGCGCTCGGCGAGGCGACCGTCGCGCCGGGCGGCGAACCGCCACTCCACGTCCACGCTCGCGAGGACGAGACGTTCTACGTCCTCGAGGGGGAGATGCTCTTCCAGCGCGGCACGGAGCGAATCGAGGCGCGGGCCGGGACGGCGGTCTTCATGCCGCGGGGTGTCGAGCACGGGTTCGCGGTGCTGAGCTCTCAGGCGCGCTTCGCGCAGCTCTTTACGCCGGGCGGCCTCGAGGAGGCGTTCCGCGCGCTGAGCGAACCGGCCGAGTACGCGGGCATGCCTCCGGCTCCCGACGGGCCGCCGGACGAGGCGGTCATCGCCCGCCAGACCGCGACCTTCGGCTCCTACGGGGTCGAGTTCACGGGACCGCCGCTGCCGGTGATCCTCGGGTCCTAGCCGGAGCCGCCGCCGGTGCGCGCCTCGCGCGCCGGCGGCGCCTCAGGCGGCGGCGACCCGGTCGCGGCCCGAGTGCTTGGCCGAGTAGAGCGCGCGGTCGGCGCGGTCGACCAGCGCCCGCGGATCCTCACTGCCGTTCCACTCCGCGACCCCGGCCGAGCAGGTCTGCCCGCCGGGCATCGCGGCGCGCAGACGCTCGAGAAGATGCCCGGCGTCCTCGAGCGTGCAGTCGGGGAGAGCGACCGCGAACTCCTCGCCCCCGAAGCGGATCAGGAAGTCCGAGTCGCGCAGATGTCCCCGCCACGCCGGGGCGAGCGAGCGCAGCAGTTCGTCGCCGGCCAGATGCCCGTAGCGGTCGTTGAAGTCCTTGAAGCGATCGATGTCGAGCAGCGCGACGCAGAGCGGCTCACCGGTTCGGTCGGCGCGCGCGATCTCACGCGCGAGACCCTCGTCCCAGCCGCGGCGGTTCGGGAGCCCGGTCAGCTCGTCGGTCCGCGCCATCCGCTCGAGGCGCCGAGCGAGTTGCGTGCGCTCGACGGCGAGCTCGCGGAGCTCGGCCGTGGTGCGCTTGCCTCGCGCCACGAGCGTGTAGACGAGCCCGCCCGTCACCGCGAGCGTGGTCATCATCGCGATCCAGCGCCCGATCCAGAACTCCTGGGCCAGCGGCAGCGAGATCAGGAGAACCGCGTAGGCGACACCGATCGCCGCGAGCTGGAGCGACGCCGTCCGAGGTGGGAGGAAGTAGAACGAGTAGACGGCGACCCATACGTAGAAGAGGGCGAACCAGCCACCGACGCCTCCGGCCGAATAGGCGGCGAACGTGACCATCAGGGTCGAGGCGAGCACCGCTGGGGCGAGCAGCGCGCGGCCGAGCCTCGGAGCGGCCGCGAAGCTGGCGGCTCCGCCCGCGAAGGCGATGCCGATCGCGATGAAGATCTCCGTCTCCGAGTAACCGGTCGGATGCGGTGTGAGCATCGTCAGCGACCCGACGACCGCCCCCATCGTCATCAGGAAGCCGAGCAGGCGCCAGCTCAGGACCGCGTCGTCGGTCGGGTCCTCGTCGGAGCGGGCGCTGCTTACCGCCGCCCGGTCGCTCGCGGGCTCGACGTCCTCGCCGAGGGGCGGGACGATCCTCAGGCCGCGTTCGTGGCCTGGTCGGTACGCGGCGTCTCGAGCGGCACCTGACGTGTCGTCTGCGCTGCCCCCGATGGCTTCAGGATGCTGCACGGTGCCCGTCGACCGCCCCCGGGTTGTGGGGAGGAGTTCGGTCAAAGCTGCACACCCTGTGTATCCGTTTTCGGCGGCCCGTAACACGGTGTTGACACGCGTTCACCGCCGCCTGCGGACATCGCGCAACCTGCGGATTTAGTATCGCCGGGCGTCGTCGGCCAAGGAGAGAGAACGATGAGCGACCAGGTCCGCTTCAACCTGCCCGAATCCGAGATCCCGCGCACCTGGATCAACATCGCCGCCGACATGGCGGACCCGCCTCCCCCGCCCCTCAGCCCCGCGACGGGTGAGCCGGCCGGACCGGACGATCTCAGTGCGATCTTCCCGATGGACCTGATCATGCAGGAGGTCTCGACCGACCCCGAGATCGAGATCCCCGAGGAGGTCCGCGAGGCCTACAAGCTCTGGCGCCCGACGCCGCTGATCCGCGCGACCCGGCTCGAGCGCGAGCTGGGTACGCCGGCGAAGATCTTCTACAAGTACGAGGGCGTCTCCCCCGCCGGCTCGCACAAGCCGAACTCGGCGATCCCGCAGGCCTACTACAACGCCAAGGCCGGGATCCGCAAGCTCGTCACCGAGACCGGCGCCGGGCAGTGGGGCTCCTCGCTGGCGCTGGCGACGCAGATGTTCGGGCTCGATTGCGAGGTCTTCATGGTCGGCGTCTCCTACGACCAGAAGCCCTACCGCCGGGCGATGATGGAGACCTGGGGGGCGACGGTGCACCGCAGCCCGTCGAACCTGACCGAGGCGGGTCGCTCGCAGGCCGAGCACGAGTCCGGCTCGCTCGGGATCGCGATCTCCGAGGCGGTCGAGATCGCGGCCCAGAACGAGGACATGAACTACTCGCTCGGGTCGGTGCTCAACCACGTCTGCCTGCACCAGACCGTTATCGGGACCGAGGCGATCGCGCAGCTTGAGATGGCCGGCGCCTACCCCGACGTCGTCGTCGGCTGCGTCGGAGGAGGGTCGAACTTCGCCGGCATCGCGTTCCCATTCCTGCGCCACTCGATCCGCGAGGGTCGCGACACGCGCTTCATCGGCGCCGAGCCCGCCGCCTGTCCCACGCTCACTCAGGGCACCTACGCCTACGACTTCGGCGACACGGTCGGGATGACGCCGCTGATGCCGATGTACACGCTCGGCCACGACTTCGTGCCGCCCGCGGTCCACTCGGGCGGGTTGCGCTACCACGGCGACTCGCCGCTCGTCTCGGCGCTCGTCCATCAGGGGCTGGTCGAGCCCCGGGCGATCCGGCAGCGCTCGGCGTTCGAGGCCGCGGTGCGGTTCGCGGGTTGCGAGGGGATCGTCCCCGCGCCCGAGCCCTCGCACGCGCTGCGCGTCGTCATCGACGAGGCCGAGGCGGCGCGCGAGGCCGGCGAGGAGCGGACGATCCTCGTCAACCTCTGCGGCCACGGCCACCTCGACATGGCGGCCTACGACGCCTACCACGCCGGCACTCTCGAGGACCTCGAGTTCTCCGAGGCCGACATGGAGGCCGCGCTCGACCGGCTGCCGGAGGCGCCGTCGATCGCCTGAGCCGGCAGCGTCGCCGGGCGTCCGCGGCGCGGGCGCTCGCCGACGTCGCGGAGAGCGGCTCGAAGCCCCGAATCCGGCGCGCCGCCGGGTAGCATCGGCGCTCGCCCGGAGAGGTGACCGAGTGGCTTAAGGTGCGCGATTGGAAATCGCGTGGGCGGTTCACGCCGCCTCGTGGGTTCGAATCCCATCCTCTCCGCTGACGCGGGCGCGGGCGACCCGGGGGGCGAGGTCAGAAGCAACGTCGCCTAAGTGCCCTTGTGGGGCACCAATCCGACAATGCCGACGCGATCATCGCCAAGATCGCCGAGCGTCAGCTCGGGCTCGTCACCCTCCGCGAGCTACTGAAGGAGGGCGTCTCGAAGAAGGCGATTCGAGTCCGCCTGGCGCGGGGTTCGCTCATGCGCTGCTATCCGGGCGTCTACTCCGTCGGCGCGCCCCCCACAACCACCGCAGCGAAGTACCTCGCGACTGTCCTCGCATGCGGCAAATCATCTCGCGTCAGCGGTCTTGCGGCGGCCTGGCTGCTGTCTCTCGTCAGTCGGGCGCCGCCCGCGCCGGAGATCACGGCACCAAGGCTGAGACGGCTCGACGGGGTCGCCACGCACCGATCGCGCCTCACCGGCTCGCGTCACACCACGCTGGTCGACGGCGTCCCCACGTCTCGGCCGGCGGTAGCGCTGGTCGAGTGCGCGGACCGCCTCGAAGAGGTGGAGCTGTCGCGGGCGGTTCACAAAGCCCTCGTCAAGAAGGTCAACGAGGAGAGCTTTCGCGCCGCTCTGGCCGATCGCCCGAACTCCCGAGGCCGTGCGCGTCTGGAAGCAGTCTTCCGCGGCGACCAGCCCATGGTTCTCAGCGAGCTCGAGCGTCGGTTCGTCGAGCTGGTCGGAGAGGCAGGCCTGCCGTTGCCGGTCGCTAATCGAAAGCTTGAGGGTCGCTTCGTCGACTGCCGCTGGCCCGCCCATCGATTGACCGTCGAGCTACTCGGCTTCCAGTTCCATAACTCGCGGCAGGCGTGGGAGGGCGACCACGCGCGGCGGCGCGAGGCGCGGGCGCGAGGAGATCGTTTTCGGACCCTCACGCACGACGACGTGATGGTGCATTCCGACGCGACGATCTCCGAGATCAGCGAACTGCTTGAAGGCAACGTCGCTTAGGTGCCCTCTGAGGGCACCTCGATGACAATGCCTACCGGTGCCCCCCGGATCGCTCCCACGCCGCCTGGGTAGGCGACCCGCCATGGCCGATCCGAGCGATCCGGGGCTGCTGACGGCGGCTGAGACGTCGCTGCTGGTCGATCAGTACGAGCTCGCGATGTGTGCGAGCTACTTTCGCCGTGGGCGCACGGAGGAGGCGACGTTCGAGCTGTTCACGCGCAAGCTCCCGCCGCGGCGCGACTGGCTGCTGGCCGCGGGCCTGGGGCCGACGCTCGAGCTGCTCCGCGCGCTGCGCTTCGACGAGGCCCAGCTCGACTACCTCTCCGGCCTCGGGTTCCGCGACGACTTCCTCGCCCATCTCGGGGACTTCCGGTTCTCCGGCGACGTCGATGCGATGCCGGAGGGCACGCTGTTCTTCCCGGACGAGCCGGTCCTGCGCGTCACCGCGCCTCGGATCGAGGCGCAGCTCGTCGAGACGCTGCTGCTCAACCAGATCAACTTCCAGTCGATGGTCGCGACGAAGGCGGCGCGGGTGGTCCTCGCCGCGGGCGGTGGCGAGCCGGGTGCCGGCGAGTGCGTCGTCGACTTCTCGCCGCGCCGCGACCACGGGATCGACGCGGCGATGAAGGTCGCGCGCTCGGCGGCCGTCGCCGGCGTCCGCGGCACCTCGAACGTCGCCGCGGCGATGCGCTACGGCCTCGCCCCCGTCGGGACGATGGCGCACTCCTACGTGCTCTCGTTCCCGACCGAGCTCGAGGCGTTCTGCGCGTTCCTCGAGGACTTCCCGCAGAACACGACCCTGCTCGTCGACACCTACGACACGCTCGAGGGCGTTCGCAACGCGATCCGCGCGTCGGAGCGAACGGGCGTCGCGCTGCTCGGTGTGCGCCTCGACTCCGGCGACCTGCTCGACCTCTCGCGCGCGAGCCGTGACCTGCTCGATCAGGCCGGCATGCCGGACGCCGGGATCACCGTCTCCGGCGACCTCGAGGAGGACCGGATCGCCGCGCTCGTGACCGCGAACGCGCCGATCTCGAGCTGGGGCGTCGGGACCGAGCTCGGGACGAGCCGCGATGCCCCGGTCGTCAACGGCGTCTACAAGCTCGTCGCCGACCGGACCGGACCCGGGGGCGAGTGGCGCGGGGTGCGCAAACGATCGGAGGGCAAGGGCACCGTCCCCGGCGCGAAGCAGGTCTGGCGCCGTCGCGACCGGAGCGGGGTCATGTCGGGAGACACGATCGCCGGCCTCGACGAGGGCGGTCCACCCGGCGCCGAGCCGCTGCTGGTCCCCGCGATGCGCGGCGGCGAGCCGTGCCACCACGAATCGCTCGAGCGGATCCGCGCGAGATCCGAGCGCTCGCTCGCCTCGCTGCCCCACCGGCTGCGAATCCCGGCGGTCCAGGGCGAGCCCTACGGCGTCGCCCTCTCAGAGCGCCTCGAGGCCGCGCTTCGCGACTGACCTACGAGCCGCGATGGCGCTGCGCCTATCGTTGTCGGAGCGCACAACCCAGACTTCACCCCTAGCCAGCCACCCCAGGAGACAGATGAGCATCGCAACGGAGCCCGCCACCGACACCGACTTCAAGGTCGCCGACCTCTCGCTCGCCGATTACGGGCGCAAGGAGATCGACCTCGCCGAGCACGAGATGCCCGGCCTGATGGCGATCCGCCGCGAGTACTCGGACTCCAAGCCGCTGGCCGGCGCCCGGATCACGGGCTCGCTCCACATGACGATCCAGACCGCGGTCCTGATCGAGACCCTGGTCGAGCTCGGCGCCGAGGTTCGCTGGGCGAGCTGCAACATCTTCTCGACCCAGGACCACGCCGCCGCGGCGATCGCGCGCGCCGGGATCCCCGTCTTCGCCTGGAAGGGCGAGACGCTCGAGGAGTACTGGTGGTGCACCGAGCAGGCGCTCAACTGGCCCGAGGGTCAGGCCCCGAACATGATCCTCGACGACGGCGGCGACGCGACGCTGCTCGTCCACAAGGGCGTCGAGTACGAGGCCGCGGGTGCGGTCCCGGACCCCGCCGGCGCCGACAACGAGGAGTTCCGGATCATCCTCGAGACGCTGACCCGCAGCCTCTCCGACGACCCGCAGCGGTTCACCAAGATCGGCGAGTCGGTCATGGGCGTCACCGAGGAGACGACGACCGGCGTCGGTCGCCTCTACCAGATGACCGAGGCGGGAACGCTGCTGTTCCCGGCGATCAACGTCAACGACTCGGTCACGAAGTCGAAGTTCGACAACCTCTACGGCTGCCGCCACTCGCTGATCGACGGCATCAACCGCGCGACCGACGTGATGATCGGCGGCAAGCTCGCCGTCGTCTGCGGCTACGGCGACGTCGGCAAGGGCTGCGCCGACTCGCTGCGCGGCCAGGGCGCGCGCGTCGTCGTCACCGAGATCGACCCGATCTGCGCGCTGCAGGCGGCGATGGAGGGCTACGAGGTCAAGCGCCTCGACCAGGTGATCGAGAAGGCCGACATCTTCATCACCGCGACCGGCAACAAGGACATCATCACGGCCGAGGACATGGGCCGGATGAAGCACCAGGCGATCGTCGGCAACATCGGCCACTTCGACAACGAGATCGACATCGCCGGTCTCGAGAGCTCGAGCGACACGACCAAGGTCAACATCAAGCCGCAGGTCGACGAGTGGCAGTTCTCCGACGGCCACTCGATCATCATGCTCTCGGAGGGCCGCCTGCTGAACCTCGGCAACGCGACCGGTCACCCGAGCTTCGTGATGTCGAACTCGTTCGCCAACCAGGTGATCGCGCAGATCGAGCTGTTCACGAAGAACGACGAGTACGAGAAGCGCGTCTACGTGCTGCCCAAGCACCTCGACGAGAAGGTCGCCCGCCTCCACCTCGACGCGCTCGACGCGCAGCTCACCGAGCTCTCCGAGGGGCAGGCCGCCTACCTCGGCATCCCGGTCGACGGCCCGTACAAGTCCGACCACTACCGCTACTAGGCCCATCGGGCCGCGGATCCGCGGGGCCCTAGGAAACGACCCGCATCCAGCCGTGCACAGTGCATGGCTGGATGCGGGTCGTTCGGCGCCGGCGGGGAGCCGACCCGGCGCGCCACGGCGCTCGCTCTCATAACCTCGCCGCGTGGAGGCGATGCGTGAGCGACTTCCGGCGCTCGTCGCGGCAGCCCTCGTCGCCGCCCTCTGCTGCCTGTCGCTCGCCCCGGCGCGCGGCGACGCCGAGACCCTGCGCGCGAAGTCGGTCCTGCCGCCCGGCCAGAGCGGCTACGTGTCGATCCCGGGACTCGCCGACGGCACCGGGTCGCCGCACCTGACCGACCAGGTGGGCCTGTTCGAGGACTTCAGGTACAAGCCGGCCGGCTTCGGCGTTCCCGGTACCTCGACCGAACCGATGCCCGGAGTCGAGATCGTCCGCGACCCCTACGGCGTCCCGCAGATCACCGGCGAGACCGACTACGACGCGTGGTGGGGGGTCGGCTACGCCGTCGCCCAGGACCGGCTATTCCAGCTCGAGCTGTTTCGCCGCGCCACCAGCGGACGCCTCGCCGAACTGCTCGGCGGCTCGTACCTCGACGACGACATCGTCGCGCGCCGCGACTACTACACCGACGCCGAGATCGACCGCTTCTACGCCCGCCTGCCGCGTGACCTGCGAGAGCGCAGCATCGCCTATCGCGACGGGATCAACGCCTGGATCGACTACGTGCGGACCCACCCGACCGAGCTGCCGGGCGAGTTCGTCGCGCTCGGGACCGCGCCTGAGGACTGGACGATCCGCGACTCGATGCGGATCGGGGTCTTTCTCGCCAGGACGGTCCCGTCCGGCGACGGCAACGAGATCCCCAACGCCGCGGCGCTGCGAAAGCTCGGCTCGCGCGGGTTCAACACCCTGCACCCGGTCCACTCCTCGAATCCGCGGATCACGATCCCGCGCTCGGAGGCGAAGTTCCCCTCCCAGCCCGGGCGGACCCGGCGCGACGAGCGAATCGGGTTCCGGCGCTCGAAGCGGTTCGTCTCGAAGCTGCCGCTGGGCTCGATCGAGGACACCGCGACCGACCAGGCGCCGAGCGAGGGCGCCGACGCCGGGGCCCAGCTGAGCTCGCTCCTGCAGACCCCCGGCGGGTCGTTCATGTGGGCGATCCGCGACCCCGAGCGCGATCGCGCCTACCTCTACAACGGCCCGCAGCTCGGCTTCTCGATCCCGGAGCTGTTCGTCGAGTTCGAGGTCCACTCACCGTCGACGCCGAACCTCCGTGGCGTCAGCGCCGCGGGCGTCCCGGTCGTCGGCATCGGTCACAACGATCACGTCGCGTGGGGCTTCACCTCCGGCCTCTCCGACGAGGACGACCTCTACGTCGAGCGGCTGACCGGCGAGGAGACCTACCGCTTCCGCGGCGAGGAGCGCCCGATGAGCTGCCGCGACGAGCGGTTCGTCTACCGCGAGGCGCCGACCGGCCTGCCCGGGCTCGTCGAGAACCCCGGCGCGCCCGCCGGGGCCCACGTCGAGCGGATCTGCCGGACCGTCCACGGCCCGGTCCAGGCCCGCGGCGAGGGGATCGCGCTCGCGCGCCGCTACGCGATCTGGAAGCGCGACCTAGAGACGTTCGTCGGGATCGACATGCTGAACGAGGCGCGCAACATCGGCGACGTCGACGACGCGATGCGCGAGGTGACCTGGAACGAGAACGTGGTCGCGGCCGACAGCAACGGCTCGATCGGTTACTGGCACCCGGGGCTGCACCCGCTCCGCCCCGAGCGCTGGGACGAGCGCCTGCCCTACCCCGGCGGCGGGGGTGCCGAATGGCGCGGGCTGCTGCCGCGCGCGAAGACCCCGCACGTGATCAACCCGGCCAGGGGCTGGGTCGCGAACTGGAACAACCTGCCGGCGGCGGGCTGGACGAACGGCGACGGCCCGGCGCGCGAGCGCCTGTCGGGGCGCCTGCACCGCGTCGGGCTGCTCGAGGAACTCGTCGGCCGCGTCGCGCGCAGCCCGAGCTACGCGCGCTCGACCCGGATCGTGAGGACGTCGGGGACGACCGCCCAGCAGCGACCGCTCGTCTCGGATCGCAGGCTCGCCCTCGCTCGCGACCGCGCGACGGGCCGGGCGCGTGCGACCCTCGCGGCGCTTATCCGCTGGGACGGCGACTACGCGCGCACCCGATCGGACGGGACCGTCGATCCCGGCGTCGCGATCTGGGAGCGCTTCAAGGCGGACATGCAGGCGATCCTCGTCCGGCGCCTCGGGGGTGCCGGCGGGAACCTCCTGGCCGGCGAGACCGGGAGCTCGCACGTCTTCGACGCCACCAACGGCGAGGCGCAGGCGCTGATCAGGCTCGGCCCGGGCGCGTATGCGAAGGCGGCGCGGCGTACGACGGATGCCCTGCGCAGACGCTTCGGCACGGCGAGCGTCGGCGGGTGGCGCGAGCCGCGACGCCGCTACGAGGTGAGCGCCCAGGGCGCCGCCCAGGCGCCAGACCTTCCGTTCTTCGACCGCGGGACCTGGGAGCAGTCGGTCGAGATCGGCCGCGGCGGTCGCTGAGCGCCAGCCGTCCGCACCGCTCGTCAGGCCGTCGTCGCCGGCGGTGGCGGCACCGGTCAGCCGCTCGCCGCGCCGCCCCCACCCCGTCGCGCGGCAAAGAAGGCGCGCAGGAGCGCACCGCACTCCTCGCCGAGCACACCGCCGGTCACGTCCGGACGGTGGTTGAGTCGCGCGTCCGAGAGCACCTCGAGGACGCTGCCGGCGGCGCCCGCCTTCGGGTCGAAGGCGCCGAACACGACGCGCGGCACGCGCGCCAGGACGATCGCGCCGGCGCACATCGCGCACGGTTCGAGCGTCACGTAGAGGGTCGTATCGGGCAGGCGCCAGCCGCCGAGCCGCTCGGCGGCGGCGCGCAGCGCGAGGACCTCGGCGTGGGCGGTCGGGTCGGGACGCGCCTCGCGCTCGTTGCCGGCCGCGGCGATCAGCTCGTCGCCACGCGCGACGACCGCGCCGATCGGAGTCTCGCCCCGCCCCCCCGCGGCCTCGGCCTCGGCGAGCGCCGCGCGCATCAGGCGCTCGTCCGAGGCGGCGTCCACGCTCAGTCGGTGCGTACGACGAGCACGTCGCATGAGGCGTGGTGGGAGACGCGGTTCGGCACGCTGCCGAGCAGGAAGCGGCGCGCGCCGGTCATCCCGACGCTGCCGACGACGATCAGCTCCGCGCCGGTCTCCTCGGCGACGTCGATCAGCGCCGCCGCGGCGTCGCCCTCGCGCGCGTGGGTGCGGATCTCGACGTTCTCCTTCGCCGCCTCACGCGAGGCCGCGTCGAGGAAGACGTCGACGTCCTGGCGCGGGCCGATCGCGTGACGGACGTCGTTCGGGACGTCACGCTCAGCCTCGCGGAGCTCGGACTTCGGCACCGGCTGGTAGGCCGAGACGAGCTCGAGCGTGGCGCCGGTCAGCGAGGCGAGTCGGATCGCACGGCGGACCGCTTCGGTGGCGGTCGGCGAGCCATCGGTTCCGGCGACGATGCGGGTGAACATCCGGTCCTCCTGAGGTCGGTGGGCGGCGGAGAGCGAGCCCTAGGCTAAGGGCCGGATGCCCCGCAGCTGGCTCATCTCGATGGCGATCCTGATCGTCTGCCTGATCGCGTCGATCGTGATCGGCGTCGTCAAGCTCGCGGGCGTCTAGCCGCGGCGCGGCCGCTTCACCCGCTCGCAGCGGCGGACACGATCGTTCGGGCCGATCGTCGCCACGTCTCGGCCGCCGCCGCAGTCGATCACGTCGGCCGATCCACCCCGAGCTCTGATCCTGTCGTTCCCGGCGCCGGCGTTCACGCGGTCCTTGCCCTGACCGGGGAAGATGCAGTCGGGCCCTTTCAGGCCGCCGATGCGGTCGGCGCCGCCGCGGCCCCGGATGAGATCCGACCGAGGGCTTCCGACGAGCAGGTCGCGACCCTGCGTTCCGCGAACCACGCGGGTGCAGCGCCGCGAGCCGGGGTCGCCGCCCCGAGGAAGCTTCACGTCGGCCACGCGGCCCCAGTTGCCCGCCTCATCGCGAAGCAGTACGGCCGCGTAGCGGGCGTCGCCGACCTGGTCCGCGGTCAGCTCCAAGGTCTGCCGCGAGCCCGGGTCGACCGTCACGTCTCGATCCGCCCCGGCCCGCGACCCGTCACCCGGCGAGTCGATGGGCTCGTCCGAGACGAGCACGCGGACCTTCTCCGCCCGTCCACAGAGCCAGTCATCGCCGGCGGCGATGAAGGAGGCGCTCGCGCCGTCGCCCGAGCGCTCTGCCTCGAGCCCGGTCGGGGTGCCCGGCGGGCGCGCGTCGGTTCCGTAGGCGTTGGTCGAGAACTCGTCGTGGTGGTAGGTCCACCACTCGTCATTCGACCCCTCGCAGGCGTCGACGCCGGTGTCCCAGAGGAACGACCAGCCCTCGCGGGTCAGCGAGGCGACGTCGAGATCACCGTCGCCGTCGGCGTCGCCGACCGCCGGCGTCACCTGGTTCCAGCCGCCCGTGAACTTCGGCCAGCCCTCCGGCTCGGCGCCCTGAGGCCCGTAGGCGTGGACCTGGTAGAGCCCGGTCCCGACGAGCGCCTGGCGCTCCGGGCCCGCGCCGCCGACCTGCGCGATCGAGGCCTGTGAGAGCAGCTGGAAGTCGTCGGTCGGCAGCGGGTATCCCGGGAGCGCGGAGCCGGTCTGCGGATCCCAGGCCTGCTCGACGTGGCTGAACGGGAGGTTCTGGTTGACCGCGAGCAGGTTGACGAGCGCGTTCAGCGTCAGGCCGCCCTTGAGGATCGCCGGGGCGCCGGAGCCGGTCAGGTCGCCGACGGAGGCATAGTCGGCGAGGTTCACGACCGGTCCCTGGTCGGGGCTCTGCGCGACCGCGTTCGAGTAGGTCGTGACCGTGTCACCGGCGCCGTCGACGAGTCGCGGCCCCTGCCCCGAGATCGACGTCGCGGCCGACACCGAGACCTCGTCGGTCCCGTCGTCGTCGACGTCGAGGACCGCCGCGTCGTTGCCCGGGACGACGAACGGCAGGACATCCCCGGCCAGCACCCCGACGTCGACGGGCCAGCCGTCGACGAGCGTGCCGTCGCCATGGACGGCGTAGACCGGATTCGAACCGGTCGAGGAGCCGACGAACGCATTCAGCAGGTCGAAGATCGAGCCGGGCGCCTCGGGCTCACCGGGCACGACCTCGTTCGTCGCGATCACGACCTCGGGCGGGCCCTCGCCGTCGAGCTGCGCGATCGCCGGCGACGCGATGATCTCGGCCCCGTCCGCACCCTCGGTGGCGAGCTTGGCGGGGAAGCCGTCGAGCGGCTCGCCGGCTCCGTTCCAGGCGTAGAGGTGCTGATCGAGCGCGCCGACGACGATGTCGAGGCTCCCGTCGTCGTCGAGGTCGGCGAGCGCCGGCGAGCCGAAGATGCCGCGCTTGATGTGATTCGAGCCGTCGATCGCGCGGTCGGCCGGGTCGAAGCACGGCTCCGGCGCACCGGCCAAGCACGGCTCGGAGAGCGCCGGATCGATCCGCACCGGGAAGCCGTCGACGACTGAGCCGTCGAGCTCCCAGGCGTAGACCCGCTCGCCCGCCGCGGCGACGATCTCCTGGACGAGGTCACCGTCGACGTCGCCGATCGCCGGCACGCGCAGCGTCTCGCCGGGTGTCTCGACGCCGCTCGGCACGCCGTGAGCCTCGGCGATCGCGAGTGGACCGGTGCGCACGGGCTCACCGCCGTTGAAGCTCTCGACCGGCGTCCCGTCGGAATGGAACGCGCCGAGCTCGCCGCTCGAGGTCGCGATCAGGACGTCGAGCTCGTTGTCGCCGTCGACGTCGAACAGCCGCGGCGATGCCTCGCCGCCCGAGCCCGTCGTCAGCTCGTCGGCGTCCGAGCCCGACCCGACCGGCTTCGGCCAGCCGGCGAGGTTGCCGTCGTCGTTGTAGGCATGCAGGGTCTTGCGGTAACGGCCGATGTTCTCCGGGTCACCGGCCTCGTGGACGGTGAGACGGATCTGGAACGTGTGACGCTCCGGATCAGGGTCGGGATAGGGGTCCGCCGGCCAGGCACCGTCGTCGGGAGCGCCCGCCGGGCGGCCGGCGTCGTCGGCGACCTGACCGTCGCAGGAGTTCGCCAGGCTCGTGAGCATCGATCGCGGAAGCGTCCCGAGCGTGCCGTCGATCGCCCCGCTGCCGGAGATCCCGTCGCCCGGGATCGGCTCGAACTCGGAATCGAGCGCGTCCTGCCCGCACGCGTACTCGAGCTCCCAGTCGCCGACGCCCGAGTCGGAGTGCGGAGCCGCGGCGAGACCCTCGACCTCGACGCCCGACGCCGGGATGCGGTCGACGTTGATCGGCGCGAACCAGTCCGGCGCGCCGAGCTCGGCCTCCGGCGGGATGCGCTCCTGCTCGATCCGCTCCATCGCCGAGGCGAGGTCGACGCGGCCGTAGCCGAAGTGCGGATCCCAGCCGGGCGAGGCCTTGTCGGGCTGACCGATCGTGCCGGTGTTCTCCGGCAGCACGTCCTCGGCGGTCATCGTCAGCAGCTGGCGGATCTCGTTGCCGCTCAGGGGGTCGTCATCGCCGAAGACCTCGCGGCCGTAGGAGGCGAGGAGCGCCGCCGCGCCCGAGGCCTGGCCGGTGTTCTCCGACCCCGTCGCGCCCATCAGGACGATGTCGGCCTTACCGCCGTACTGGGTCAGGTTCGAGTTGCGAAAGAAGCTGGTCGTGATCGGCTGCGCGGTCGGGCTGACGCCGCCCTCGCCGAGCAGGTCGAGGAACTCCGAGCAGCCGTCGGCGAACTCGTCCGGCGGCGCGATCGGCAGGTCGCCGAGCCCCGGCAGCCCGCCCGGGCCGGTACAGCCCTCGAGCGGCGCCGAGTCGGGGAACGCCCCACCGACGTAGATCGCCTGGTCGTAGTTCGTCGGGTAGTTGTGGTTCGCCGAGTTGATGTCGGAGGAGACGAGCGTCAGCGCAACCCCCTCCGAGTCGGCGTACTCGAACGACTCGCGCGCGAAGCGGGTGTTCGTCAACCCGCCGACCGCCCCCTCGACGACCGATGCGCCGCGATCCGTCGCGTAGACCACACCCATCGCGAACTGGTCGGTCGGGACGACGAAGCTGTCCCAGACGCGGACCGGTATCACCTGGCACTCGGGGCAGACGCCCGCCCCGGCGGTCGCGTTGTCGGTGTCACCGACCGCCTCGGTCGCGCGGCCCGTGCCGTGGCCGCTCGCCGAGCAGCAGCTCGAGGCGTCGTAGGGGTCGTTGTCGTCGTCGAAGAAGTCCCAGCCGGCGATGTCGTCGACGTAGCCGTTGGAGTCGGCGTCCGTGCCCTCGGAGAAGGTCGCGATCAGGTCCGAGCCGTCGAGCAGGCCGTCGGCCTCGTCGTCTCCGGCGCCGATCGCAACGCGCTCGTCGCAGGCGAAGTCGGTGACGTCGAAGGCGCCGTCGCCATTGGCGTCGTCGCCGCCGCCGAACGAGGCGCATGGGGTCGCGCCGGCCGTCGGCTGCGAGCGGCCCGTCTGCGGCGCGGGGAGCTCGGCCGCGTTCAGCGCGACCTTCGCCGCGAGCTCCGGCGACTGCCAGCGGATCCCGGTGTCGAGGATCGCCACGGAGACGTCCGGTGACCCGGTCGAGTACTTCCACGCCGAGTCCGCCCGGATGCCCGAGATCTGCAGGCACTCGGCGAGCGCCGCGCCGGGATCGCCGGGCGCGAGCCCCTCGGCCTTGAGGTTGGCGGCGCGCCCGGAGGCGTTCAGCTGGTCGCAGTTCGCGTAGCGGGTCCCGTTGACGTAGTGGGGAGTGACGCCGACCGGATCGGGGACCGAGCGCGCGCTGTCGGGGCTGAAGCCGAACAGCCTGAACTCCTCGTCGAAGTAGGTCGTGCAGGACTCGAGACCGGTCTGCTCGTCGTCGGCCTCGCAGCGGTCGAACTCGGGGTCGTTCGGCGTGTTGACCCGGGGGCTCTCATCCGGGTCCGTGCCGGGGAAGGCGGCGAGCGCGATCGCCGGCAGAGCCAGCAATCCGAACACAGCGACGGCGAGCGCGATCAGGCGCGCCCGAGCTCTCCCCGAACCCATCCGCCGACCCTAGGCGACCCTCCCCCGCGCCGCGCCGATCGATTCTCCGGCCGCGACTAGGCTCGCCACCATGTCAAAGGCAAAGCTGAACACGAACGCCGGCGCGATCGAGATCGAGTTCTTCGACGCGGACGCCCCGAAGACGGTCGAGAACTTCCGCACCCTCGCGGCCGACGGTTTCTACGACGGGCTCACCTTCCACCGCGTGATCCGCGACTTCATGATCCAGGGCGGCTGCCCCCAGGGCACCGGCACCGGCGGACCGGGCTATCAGTTCGAGGACGAGTTCAATCAGCACAAGATCGTCCGCGGCGCGCTCGCGATGGCGAACGCCGGCCCGAACACGAACGGCTCGCAGTTCTTCATCGTCACCACCGACGCCGCCCCATGGCTCGACGGCAAGCACACCGTCTTCGGCGAGGTGAGCTCGGGGATGGACACCGTCGACGCGATCGAGGGCACCGAGACGGGACCCGGCGACCGCCCCGCCGAGCCGCAGGTGATCGAGTCGATCGAGCTCTCCGACTAGCTCCGGCTCAGCCGCCCGAGCCCGCCTTCGAGGCCGACTTGGCCTCGAAGGCCCAGACGGTCTGGAAGCCGGTGAGGAACGCCTTCTCGCCGTCGGAGATCACCGGGTCGTAGCCGGCCGACCCCCAGGAGAAGATCTTCCTGCCGGTCTCAAGATCGAGGCCGGTCGTCTTCTTCGTGTCGAAGCTCGAGGTGAACACGGCGTCGCCGACGATCGTCGGCGAACCGGGGATCTGACCGCCGACGTCGTAGCTCCAGCGCTGCTTGCCGGTCTTCGCGTCGAGCGCGAGCAGCTTGCCGGCGTAGTTGCCGATGTAGACCGTCTCGCCGAGCCCATCGACCGTGGTGATCGAGGGCGAGCCGTAGATCGGCGACTTCGTGTCGACGGACCAGTCGAGCTTGCCGTCGAGGCTCGCGGCGACGACCGTGCCGTCGTCGCGCGCCTCGAAGACGCGCCCCGATGCGATCGCCGGCGAGGAGTAGAAGCCGCCCTTGCCGGTCTCGAGCTTCCAGCGCAGCTCGCCGCTCTTCGCGTCGAGCGCGTACATCGTGCCGCGGTAATCGCCGACGTAGACGACCCCGTCGCTGAAGCTCGGCGACGCCTTGACGGGCGCGTCGAGTTGCGCGCGCCAGGCCTGCTTGCCGGACGAGTCGTCGAGCGCGACGACCTCGCCCGAGTCGGTGCCGTAGAGGACGCTGCCGTCGGCGACGAGGGGCGAGGACTGGATGCCGCTCGGGTCCTCGTGGCGCCATCGAAGCCTCCCGTCGGCGCGGTCGAGCGCGCTGACACGGCCGTCGAGCTCGGTGACGAAGACGGTGTCGCCCGACAGCGCGGGGCCGGTCACGTCCGAGGAGAGCTTCTGGTCCCACCGCGGCTTGCCGGTGTCGATGTCGACGGCGTAGAGGCCGCCGGACTTGTTGAGGACGTAGAGCGATTCGTCGTCGACGACGGGCGAGAACTCGACGAGCTGGCGGGCGTAGAACTGCCACAGGAAGTGATACGGCGGCGTCGGCGCCTCGCGGATCGCGCGGGTGCGCTCCGTGGTGCGGCCGAACAGCGGCCACAGCACCTCGGGCGGGGCGTCGTCGCCCTGCGGGCTCCCACCCGAACCGCCCGAGGACGAGGACGAGGACGAGGACGAGGAGCCCTCCGATCCGCCGCACCCGGCGAGGAGCGCGAGGACGAGCGAGGCGAGCAGGGCAAGGGCGAAGAGAGCTCGCCGGCGCGCGGCGACGGGACGGTCCGGCATCGCCCTCCTATCGGCGCGCCGGCCGGAGCGCGTTAGCCAGTCGCCGGGTCACCGGCGAGACCGCTGCGACCCGAGTCCTCACCGGCCGTTCGCGCGCCGCTCCCGGCGGCACGGTCGCCGCGCGACTGCTGCTCGGAGCCCTCCGCCGGCTCGACGACCCGGCGCGAGCCGCCGTTGGCGCCGGGGTCGCCGCCGTCGGGATGGTCGAGCGGCAATGCCGCGTCGCAGAACGCGGCACCGAAGCTCGTCAGCGAGATCGCGCGTCGCTCGGTGCGCCCGTGGCCGGCCCGCTCGAGCGCCTCGATCACCTCGGGCTGGGCCTCGACGACCTGGTAGACCCGGGGGTCCGGGAGCGGCTCGTGGGGAAACCAGATCAGCCCGAGCCGGGCGAGGTTGTCGAGGTTGGCGTGGATCCGCTCCGGGCGGCGCATACCCGACTCCGCTCCGATCATCGACAGGCCGGCGGCGACGAGCGTCGAGCCGACGCCGAGCGGGCGCCAGGTCCTGACGTCGACGGCGGGCTGCGGGCCCCGCGTCGCGAGCAGCCGGAGGATCCGTGCCTCGTCCGGAGCGATGTCCTCGAGGATCCGCTCATAGGCGGGATGCGAGAGGTCGGTCTGCTCGGGGTCGTGGACGTCGGCCGAGCGCCGCAGCAGCTCCGCGCCGCGCAGCTTGAGCTCGGCGTGCTCATCGTCCTCGGGCACGTCCTGTTCGGCCGCGCCGGGCGGCGGCGCCGTGTTCGGCGGGGGCTCGATGCCGAGCAGTCGCCGCGCGCCACCGCGCAGCTCGTCCGCCGCCTCGCCGGCGAGCAGCGCCGGGTTCTCACCGCGGGCGACGGCGCGCAGGACGCGCGAGGACGCCCGCGCACCCGTCGAGACGGCCCACGTGGCGGTGTTGACGTAGACGTCGAAGGCGAGCCGCGCCAGCCCCGGCGCCTGGGCGGCGACACCCTCGTCGCGTCGGGCGCCGTTCTGGGAGCCGGGGACGTTCGGCGCGCTCGGGTCCGACTCGTGAGTACCCATGGCTAGCCGAACACCAGCAGGTGGAGCAGGCCGCCCGCGAGACCGAGCACCGCGCCGTGGAGGTAGAGCAGCCACTCGTCCTCGCGCATCGCGGTGCGCAGCATCTCCGAGAACTCGGCCGGCGGCATCTCCTGCATCTTCTCGGTGATCATCTCGCGGATCGACTCGCTCTGGCGGCGGTTGAAGTCCTCGTCGCGAAGTGGCTCCATCGTGTACTCGACGGCCTCCGTCGCGACCGCGTGGCGGACGGCGTCGTACTGCTCGGCGCCGATCGCCACCCGCAGCGGTCCGGCTACCCGCCCCGCGGCTCGATCCACCGCCGGGCGCATCGCCGATTCGACGACCATCCGCGTCCGGTCGCCGCTCGGGCCGGTGACGAGCTCGTCGCCGATGTTGGCGACGGTCACGAGCTCGGTCGAGATCACGTCGGCGTACTTGGCCGAGGCCTCGTCCTGGCGCTTGAGGAACAGTCCCTGCCAGCGGAAGCCGAGGATCCGCCGGGGCTCGATCGGCTGGAAGATCATCCAGATCGCGAGCAGGTTCGTCGCGTAGCCGACGAGAACGCCGCAGATCGGCAGCAGCCACCACTCGTGGAACAGGATCTCGGTCAGCACCGCGACCGGGATGCCGAGCGCGAAGCCGAACAGGAAGCCGAAGTTGATGATGAACTTGAGCTCGCGCCGGCCGACCTCGAGGAAGATCTTGTTCGAGAGCTCGGGCCGCTCCTCGATCCGCCTGATGACCATCAGCTTGACGTCGAGCAGGTGGTCGATGTTGGCGCCGATCTCGTCGGTCACCTCGCGGACGATCTCCGGCAGCTGGGCCTCGACGCGATCCTGGACGGCGGAGCGCATCCGCGGCGTCAGCTCGTCCCAGAGCCGCGGGTGCTCGCGGCGCATGATCCGCTCGACGACGTCGCGGATGTCGCGCCGCGCGGTCGAGAGGATCTGCTCGGCGATCTCCTCGGGGCCGAGCTGCTCGTAGAAGTCGCCCGGGCCGCCGATCTTCGCGACGCCCTTGTCGACCGCGATCGAACCCATCTTCGCGGCCCGCGAAGGGATGATCCCCTGCCAGCCGACGCCGCCCTGCATCACGCCCGGGATCTGCTGGATGCGGCGCGGCAGCAGGTGGGCGAGCGCCGTCAGACCGGGGACCCGCACGCCGCGGAACTCGACCGGGTAGAAGAGCATGAGGACGCCCGACCAGTTCGTGACGTAGCCGACGATCCCCATGAAAAGGGGCACGGTCAGGACGCTGATCAGCTCGTTCTCGATCACTGGCTCGTCTCCCCGAGGACCCGGCCCGCCGGGACGGCAAACCTATTCGAGCCGGTCGCGCGGCTGCGCCAACGGTCGCTCGCCCTCGAGGATCGCGGTCGGGGAGCGGACCGCGTCGCGGGCCATGCTCGGCTGCAGGCCGAGACTCTCGAGCAGGTCGGTGGCGGTCGAGCGCACCTGGCCGACGATCACCGAGGCGGAGAGGTTCGAGGTGTCCTCGAGCGCGGCCGTCGCCTTCGAGGCGGCGCTCAGGGCCGCACGCTCGGTCTCCGTCTCCGACTCGTGCGATCCCTCGGACAGGCAGTCGGCGATCTCCCGCACCGCGATCGCGAGGTCCCTGATCGCGTCGATCGCCTTCGCGGGGACGCGCTCGCCGAGCTCAGTCGCTCGCAACGCCCCGCGGGCGAGAACGCGGACATTTCGGACCGCATGGTCGAGTGGGATGTCGGCCTCGGTGAGGCCGCGGACGCGCTCGCGCGAGACGCGGCGCGAGGGCGCCATCCGGATCGTCTCGCCGGCGACGACGACGGCCTCGTGGAAGCGCGCGACGAGCGGATCGATGCCGCGCGCGCGCTCGAGCGCCTCCGCGGCCGCCGCAGCGTCGCCGCGCGTCAGCGCCTCGGCGATCCCGTCGAGCGTCGCGGCGAGCTCGGCGGAGAGCGGCGCGAGCCGACGCCGGACCATCCGGATCGGATGCGCGGGGGTGATCGCGTTCGCGGCCAGCGCGACGACGCCGCCGAGGATCGCGTCGACGAACCGGTCGATCGACAGGCCCGCCGTGTCGGGCGGCTGGAGAGTGACGACGAGGACGGCCGAGACCGCCGCCTGGTTGACGAGCAGGACCCCGCCCCCGGCCAGGACCGCCGCCGCGACCGCGAGCGAGACGACGACCGCGAGCTGCCAGACGCCCGATCCGATCAGCAGCACGATCAGGTCGGCGACGCCGATCCCGAGGGCGACGCCGATCGCGATCTCGATCGCCCGGCGGCCGCGCTGGCCGACGGCGAGGCTCAGTGTGAGGATCGCCGCCACCGCCGCGAAGAACGGCTGCTCGTGGCCGAGCAGCTCGCGAGCGAGCAGGTAGGCGACGGCCGCCGAGACCCCCACCTGGAGGACCGAGAGCCAGGTCTCGCGAAGCTCGCTGAAGCGGTCGCGCATCGTGTCGCGGACCGTCTCCCTCGCTACCTCGACGTCGGCGAAGCGATCGAATCGACGCCCGGTCATCGCTCCGACTGTCGCACGGCCGGACGACCGGCGCCAGCCGGCCGCCGGGCGATGCGTTGCAGACCGCTCGCAAGCGTCGCCGCCGCCCCGGCGGCGACGCGTACGGTCCCCGCGGGGGGCTCAAGACAGCGAAGGGCGCCCGATTCGTCGGGCGCCCTTTCGCACATCCTCGCTCAGCGGCCCACGGCCGCCGGGGGTCAGCCCGCCTTCGCGGCGGTCGCTGAATCCGGGTCCTGGGCGCTCTCGGCGCTGCCGTTGCCGGCCGAGCCGTTCGCGGCGGCGCCGTTGGACCCCGACGCGGGCTTCGCCGCGCCCGCCTTCTCGGCGTCGTCGGGCTGCTTGGCGATCATCGGGCCGTCGCCGGAGGGATCGATGATCCCCTCCTCGATGAACTTGAGGTCGCCCTTGAGGACGCGCTGGGCGACCTTGTAATCGGCGACGTCGTCGTTGGCCCAGACCTCCGTGAACAGCGCGTCGGCGCGGCGACGGGCCTGGCGGCAGAACAGCTCCGCCAGCGCCTCCGCGGCCTCGGCACGCTCGGGCTGCTCCGAGCGGATCGTCTGCGTGTAGACGACCGCCGAGGCGATCGCGAACAGCTCGGCGCCGATGTCGACGATCCGGCCGAGGATCGCCTGGCGCTGCTCGAGACCCGCCTGATAGCGGCTCATCGCGTAGAACGTCGTCCGCGCCAGCTTGCGCGAGTGACGCTCGCAGTAGCGCAGGTGCTTGGCGAGCGAGCCGAACTCGTCGTAGGAGCCCGGCTTCTGGCCATCGCCCGTGACGAGCTGCGGCAGCCAGCCGGCATAGAACTTGCCGGCGCCGACGGCGGCCTTCGCCTTGTCGGAGAGGCCGCCCTCGCCCATCAGGACGTCGCCGGCGACCTCGAGGTGCTTGTCGACGGCCTCACGGGCGATCAGCAGGTGCATGATCTCCGTCGAGCCCTCGAACACGCGGTTGATCCGCATGTCGCGGAGCGCCTGCTCGACCGGCACCGGCTTCTCACCGCGCGCCTTGAGCGACTTCGCGGTCTCGTAGCCACGACCGCCGCGGATCTGCAGCAGCTCGTCGACGACCTTCCAGCCGAGCTCGGAGGCATAGAGCTTCGCGATCGCGGCCTCGATGCGGATGTCGTTCTTCTTGTCGTCGGCGAGTCGCGAGGCGACGTCGACCATCGCCTCGAGCCCGTAGGCCGAGCCGGCGATGAACGCGATCTTCTGCGCCACCGCGTCGTGCTTGCCGACGGGCATGCCCCACTGGACACGCTCGGCACCCCATTCACGAGCGACCTTCGTCGCCCACTTGCCGACGCCGACGCAGATCGCCGGCAGCGCCAGGCGGCCGGTGTTGAGGGTGGTCAGGGCGATCTTGAGACCCTGGCCCTCCTTGCCGATCAGGTTCTCCTTCGGCACGAAGACATCGGTCAGCCGCGTGACGGAGTTCTCGATCCCGCGCAGGCCGAGGAACTCGTTGCGGTTCTCGACCTTGACGCCCTCGGACTTGTAATCGAGGACGAACGCCGAGATGCCGCCCTTGTGGCCCTCGGACTTCGGGACCCGCGCCATGACGACGACGATGTCGGCGACGGCGCCGTTGGTCGCCCACAGCTTGAGGCCGTTGAGCGTGTAGCCCGAGCCGTCCTCGGTCGGGACGGCGACCGTGCCGACGCGCGCTGGATCGGAGCCGACGTCGGGCTCGGTCAGCAGGAAGGCCGAGATCTTGTCCTTCGAGACCTGCGGCAGCCACTTGCGCTTCTGCTCCTCAGAGCCGAAGGAGAGCAGCGGCTCGGCGACGCCGATCGACTGATGGGCCGACAGCAGCGTCGAGATCGAGGCGTGCCAGACGCCGGCGATGGCGAGCGCCTGGTTGTAGTGGACCTGCGAGAGGCCGAGGCCGCCGTACTCCTGCGGGACCTTCATTCCGAAGGCGCCGAGCTCGGAGAGGCCGGCGACGACGTCGTCGGGGATCCGCGCCTCCTGCTCGATGACCTGCGGATCGACCTTCTCGACGAGGAACTTCTCGAGCTTGGCGAGGAACTCCTCACCGCGCTTGGCCTTCTCCGGATCGGTCTTCGGCTGCGGGCTGATCAGGTCGGGGCGGAAGTTGCCGAGGTACATCTCCTTGCCGAAGCTGGGGAGCTTCCACTCGGTCTCGCGTGCCTCCTCGGCGACCTCGCGCGCTTCCTTCTCGCTGACGTTGACGGCCATTCGCGTCCCTTTCGTCGCTAGGGCTTGTCCAAGCTTGGTGGTGCGTGACGCCGGGACCCGGTTCGCGGCACGGGGGATGCGAAGCTCCCGATTCGGCCTGCGGCGGGCTGTCCCGACCCGTCAAGGGTACCCGATTGACTGGCCAGTCAACAGGACCCGGATGGGCGCAATCGATTAGCTTGCGAGGCGAGGGGATGGCTCACGACCGATCGCGAACAGGTGGCGCCAATCGGCGCGAGGACTACGGATACGTCCTCGAGATCGCGACGCGCTGGGCCGACAACGACGTCTACGGCCACGTCAACAACGTCGAGTACTTCGCGTTCTTCGACACCGCGATCAACCGCTACCTGATCGACGAGGGCCGGCTCGACATCCTGCGCGGCGAGGAGATCGGCCTCTGCGTCGAGTCTCACTGCTCCTATGCGGCCTCGGTCACGTTCCCCGAACCGGTCGAGGTCGGAATGCGCGTCGGCCGTCTCGGCAGCTCCAGCGTGCGCTACGAGATCGCGATCTTCCGCCGGGGTGCCGAGGATCCGATCGCCACGGGATGGTTCGTCCACGTCTTCGTGAACCGCGAATCGCGCCGTCCGACGCCGATTCCGGACCAGGTTCGCGCCGCGCTCGAGCAGCTCGTCTCGGTCGACTAGAAGGGGTTCGGAGCCCGGGCGCGAACGCCGCGGCGCGCCGAGCGCGCGGAGCCGTCACAATTCGTCGTTCGTATTTCCGGTTCGCCAGCGCGTTCGGACCCCACCGCGGGGTCCAACCGCGCTTGGACACCGGGCCAAAGTTGTCGCCGGTACCGAAACCGGCGGCTTGCGGCACGTACCTTTTGCCGTCTGCGGACACGAGGCGAGGGACGGCCAGGCAGCGAAGCGGCGAGGCGACCGGCCCGAGCCGGACCGCCGCAACGACGAAGCGACCGAGAGACGAATATTCCTTGAAGCCGAAGCCCGTCAAGCCCCTCCACGATCCGCTCTCCTTCCGCGATGCCTGCGGCGTCGCGTGCATGGCGCGACTCGACGGTCGCTCGACCCACGACGTGGTCGAGCGCTCGCTGACCGCGCTCGACCGGCTCGAGCACCGTGGCGCGGCGGGTGCCGACGAGACGACGGGCGACGGCGCCGGGATCATGGTCGAGCTGCCCTACCGGCTGCTGAGCGAGAAGCGCGGCGAGTTCGGGATCGAGCGCGAGCTGCCCGAGCGCGGCCGGCTCGCGCTCGGCATGGGCTTCCTGCGCGGCTCGGACGCCGACCTCGAGCGGATCGAGCGCCGCGTCGACGAGCTCTGCGCCGAGTTCGGCCAGCGGGTGCTCGGCTGGCGCGAGGTCCCGGTCGTCGGCGACAAGGCGGGCCGCGTCGCGGGCGAGTCGATGCCGCGGATCCGCCAGGTCCTGATCGAGGCGGGTCCCGACACCGAGGCAGGTCAGGACTTCGAGCGCCGCCTCTACCTGATCCGCCGCAACTCCGAGCGCGAGATGCGCTCCGAGCTCGCGTTCCCGAGCTTCTCGTCGCGGACCTGCGTCTACAAGGGGATGCTGACCGCGCCGCAGCTGCGCGACTTCTACCCCGACCTCACGGACCCGGCGCTCGAGACGAACTTCGCGATCGTCCACTCGCGCTTCTCGACCAACACGAACCCGAGCTGGGAGCTCGCGCAGCCGTTCCGGATGATCGCCCACAACGGCGAGATCAATACGGCGCGCGGCAACATGAACTGGATGCGCGCCCGCGAGGCGTCGATGAGCTCCGAGGCGCTCGGCGAGGACCTCGAGCGCTGCTTCCCGCTGATCCCCGAGGGGACCTCGGACTCGGCCGCGTTCGACCGCGCGCTCGAGCTGCTCGTGATCGGCGGGCGCTCGACCGCCCACGCGAAGATGATGATGATTCCGCAGGCCTACGAGGGCCGGCCGGACGTCGACGCGGACCTGACCGACTTCTACCGCTTCCACTCGGCGCTGCTCGAGCCGTGGGACGGCCCCGCCGCGGTGGTGTCCTCCGACGGTCGCGTTCTCGTCGCGACCGTCGACCGAAACGGCCTGCGTCCGGGCCGCTGGGTCCTCTCGCGCGACGGCTGGGTCGGGCTCTCCTCGGAGGCCGGGACGTTCGACGTCGAGCCCGAGAAGGTCGAGCGCGTCGGCCGGCTCGAGCCGGGGCGCCTGTTCGCGGTCGACCTCGTCGACGGCGAGCTCTCGGTCGACGGTGAGGCCGAGCACATCGTCGCCTCGAAGCAGCCCTACGGTGAGTGGCACGACCGCTCGACGCTCTCGCTCGCCGACCTGCCCGAGCCGAAGCCGCGCTCGAGTCGGGTCGACCCGCGAAAGCTCCGAACGCGCCAGCTCGCCTTCGGCTACACCCAGGAGGACCTGCGGGTCCTGATCGCGCCGCTCGCGCGGGACGGCAAGGAGCCGACCGGCTCGATGGGCAACGACGCCGCGCTCGCCGTCTTCTCCGAGCAGCGCCCGTCGCTCTTCGGCTACTTCAAGCAGCGCTTCGCCCAGGTCACGAACCCGGCGATCGACCCCGTGCGCGAGGAGCTCGTCATGAGCCTCTCGACGCGGATCGGCGCCCGCGGCAACCTGCTCGACGAGAAGCCCGCCGACGCGCACCAGATCCTGATCGACCACCCGGTGCTGACCGATCGCCAGCTCGACCGGCTGCGCGCGGTCACCGAGCGCGGTCTGCGGGCGCGGCGGATCGCCGCCGTCTGGCCGGTCGCCGACGGGCCCGAGGGGATGGCGCGGGCGCTCGAGCGGATCCACGCCGAGGCGGCTGAGGCGCTCGACCAGGGCGTCTCGCAGATCATCCTGTCCGACCGCGGGGTCGATTCGGGTCTCGCCCCGATCCCCTCGCTGCTCAGCCTCGCCTCGCTCCACGAGGCACTCGTGCGCCAGGGCGTGCGGCTGCGCTGCTCGCTGATCGTCGAGTCCGGCGAGCCGCGCGAGATCCATCACATCGCCGCGCTGATCGGCTACGGCGCCGACGCGGTCAACCCGTACCTGATGCTCGAGTCGATCGGCCACCTCGCCGGTCGCGGCGCGATCGATGGCGAGCTCGGCCCCGACGAGGGGCGCGACCGCGCGATCCAGGGCATCTGCAAGGGCCTGATGAAGGTGCTCTCGAAGATGGGGATATCGACGATCTCCTCCTACCGCGGCGCCCAGATCTTCGAGGCGGTCGGCCTCGACGAGGAGCTGATCGCCGAGCACTTCACCGGCACGCCGTCGCGGATCGGCGGCGTCGGGCTCGAGACGCTCGCCCGCGAGGCGCTCGACCGCCACGCGCGGGCCTATCCCGAGGCGCACAAGCTGACCCTCCCACAGCACGTCGAGGCGGGCGCGCTGCCCGTCGAGCACGAGCGGCTGCTGCCCCAGGGCGGGCTCTACCAGTGGCGCCGCGACGGCGAGCGCCACATGTGGGAGCCGGCGACCGTCGCCTCGCTCCAGCGCGCGACCCGGTCGGAGAACGGCGACGGCGAGGAGTCCTGGGAGGAGTTCTCGCACCGCGTCAACGACGAGAACTCGCGACAGGCGCTGCTGCGCGGGCTGCTGGACTTCAAGCTCGCCGAGACGCCCACCGACCTGACCGATGTCGAGCCGTCGAACGAGATCGTCAAGCGCTTCTCGACCGGGGCGATGAGCCTCGGCGCGCTCTCACCCGAGGCACACGAGACGCTCGCGGTGGCGATGAACCGGCTCGGCGGCAAGTCGAACTCGGGCGAGGGCGGCGAGGATCGGCGGCGAAACACGACCGACCCGAACGGCGACCAGCGCCGCTCGCGTATCCGCCAGGTGGCCTCGGGGCGCTTCGGCGTCGACATCGACTATCTCCAGCGGGCCGATCAGATCCAGATCAAGATCGCCCAGGGCGCGAAGCCCGGCGAGGGTGGGCAGCTGCCCGGCCACAAGGTCGACGACTACATCGCCCAGTTGCGCTTCTCGACTCCCGGCGTCGAGCTGATCTCGCCGCCGCCGCACCACGACATCTACTCGATCGAGGACCTCAAGCAGCTGATCTACGACCTGCGCACGGCGAATCCGCGCGCGTCGGTCTCGGTCAAGCTCGCAGCGCAGGCCGGCGTCGGCACCGTCGCCTCGGGCGTCGTCAAGGCCGGCGCCGACCACCTCGTGATCGCCGGCTTCGACGGCGGCACCGGCGCCTCGCCCCAGTCCTCGATCCAGTCGGCGGGCGTTCCGTGGGAGCTCGGGCTCGCCGAGACCCAGCAGGCGCTGCTTGCCGCCGAGCTCCGCGACCGCGTCGTCGTCCAGTCCGACGGCCAGATGCGCACGGGCCGCGACGTCGTGATCGCGGCGATCCTCGGCGCCGACGAGGTCGGGCTCTCGACCGCGCCCTTGATCGCGACCGGCTGCATCATGATGCGGGTCTGCCACCTCAACACGTGCCCGGTCGGGGTCGCGACGCAGGACCCCGTGCTGCGGGCGCGGTTCTCGGGACGGCCCGAGCACGTGACGCGTTTCATGCTCTTCGTCGCCGAGGAGGCGCGGGAGCTGATCGCGAAGCTCGGCGCGAAGAGCTACGAGGAGATCGTCGGGCGCACCGAGCTGCTCGAGCCGCTCGGCGTCGTCGATCACTGGAAGGCGCGTAGCGTCGACCTGCGGCCGTTGCTCGAGGTGCCCGAGGCCGGGCGCGACGCGGCCCGCCACTTCGTCAAGGCGAACCCGGTGCCCTCTGAGGGCGGCCACTTCGATCGCCGCATCCTCGACGAGGTCCGCCCGGCGATCAGCGACGGCGCCGACGTGCGAATCGAGCGCAAGGTCGTCAACACGGACCTCACGATCGGCGGCCTGATCTCGAGCGAGATCGCCCGCGAGTACGGCCCCGACGGCCTGACCGAGGGCTCGGTCGAGCTCGTCCTGCGGGGGTCCGCGGGCCAGAGCTTCGGCGCCTGGCTCTCGCCCGGCGTCTCGATCGATCTCCAGGGCGACGTCAACGACTACGCCGGCAAGGGTCTCTCGGGCGGCACGATCTCGGTCCGCCCCGACGACGACGTCGACTACGAGGCGACCGAGAACGTCGTCGCGGGCAACGTCGCGCTCTATGGAGCCACGGGCGGGCGCGCGTTCTTCCGCGGCCTCGCCGGCGAGCGCTTCGCGGTCCGCAACTCCGGTGCCTGGACGGTCGTCGAGGGGATCGGCGACCACGGCTGCGAGTACATGACCGGCGGGCGGGTCGTCGTCCTCGGCGCGGTCGGACCGAACTTCGCCGCCGGGATGAGCGGCGGTGTCGCCTACGTGCTCGACGAGCACGGCAGCTTCGAGCGCATGGTCAACCACGGCATGGTCGACCTCGAGGAGATCGACGAATCCGACGCCGAGGACGTCCGCGGCCTGATCACCGAGCACCTCGAGCGCACCGCCTCGCCGGTCGCCGAGCGCCTGCTCGGCGACTGGGACGCAGCCATGGCGAAGTTCGTCCGCGTGATTCCGCGCGGTTATCGCGAGGCGCTCGCGGCCAAGGAGCAGCGCGCGGAGGCCGCTGCCTGATGCCCGATCCGCGCGGATTCCTCGAGGTCGAGCGCGTCGTCGCGCCGGAGCGGCCCGCCTCCGAGCGCGTCGCCGACTACGCCGAGATCTACGAGACGTTGCCCGACCACGAGCTCTCGCGCCAGGCGTCGCGGTGCATGGACTGCGGCGTGCCGTTCTGCAACAACGCCTGCCCGCTCGGCAACCTGATCCCGGACTGGAACGACCTCGTCCGCGCCGACGACTGGCGCGCGGCCTCCGAGCAGCTCCACGCGACGAACAACTTCCCCGAGTTCACCGGACTGATCTGCCCGGCGCCGTGCGAGTCGGCCTGCGTGCTCGACATCGACGACGACCCCGTGATGATCAAGCAGATCGAGCTCGGCATCGTCCAGCGCGCGTTCGAGGAGGGCTGGATCGTCCCCGCCGTCCCCGAGAAGCGGACCGGACAGACCGTCGGGATCATCGGCTCCGGTCCCGCCGGCCTCGCGGCGGCCGACGAGCTCAACCGCGTCGGCCACACGGTCACCGTGTACGAGCGCGACGAGGCGCCCGGCGGGCTGCTGCGCTTCGGCGTTCCCGACGCGAAGCTCGAGAAGTGGATGATCGACCGCCGCGTCGCGATGCTCGAGCGCGGCGGCATCCGCTTCGAGTGCGACGTCGACGCCGGGGTCGACGTCTCGGTCGAGGAGCTGCGAAGCCGCCACGACGCGCTGCTGATCGCCGTCGGCTCGCGGGTCGAGCGTCCGCTCGACGTCCCCGGCTCGGACCTCGAAGGGGTCCACTTCGCGATGGAGTACCTCTACGGCCGCAACCGCGCCGTCGCCCGTTCGATGGGCCAGGGCGCGCCGGCGGCGCCGGGCGAGGTGTCGGCGGCCGGCAAGCGGGTCATCGTGATCGGTGGCGGCGACACCGGCATGGACTGCATCTCCAACGCGCTGCGCGAGGGCGCGACGGACGCCGTGATGCTCGACGTCTACCCCGAGGTGCCCGAGGACGGCCGCTACGCCGACACCCCGTGGCCGCTGCAGAAGAAGCGGACCTTCAGCACCTACGCGCTCGACGAGGGTGGCGAGCGACGGTTCGGCAACCAGGTGATCCGCCTCGAGGGCGATGGCAGGGTCCAGAAGCTCATCGGCCGCAAGGTCACGGGCAACTCCTCCAGCACCCTCGAGCCGGTCGAGGGCTCGGAGTACGAGATGGACGCCGACCTCGTCCTCGTCGCGATCGGATTCACCCAGCCCGCCGAGGGACCGCTGACCGACGACCTCGAGCGCACGAAGCGCGGCAACATCGCCGACACCGTCTTCAAGACCTCGCACGACGGCACGTTCGTCGCCGGCGACGCCCGAGTCGGCGCGTCGCTCATAGTCACTGCGATCGCCGAGGGGCGCCGCAGCGCGCGATCGATCGAGAAGTGGCTGCGCGAGCGCGCGACGACCGCGTAGCGACGAGGCACCGGGCTCGACGTCTCTGCTCGGGCTCGGTGACGAAACCACGGATAACCGTGGGTTTCGTCCCCCAATTCAGCGCCTGACGCCGGAGTGGTCGCCCGGACTCATGCCTCGAGCGTCTGCAGCCACATCTCGAGCGTGCCGAGCTGCCAGAGGCGGTTTCCGTCGAGGTTCGTCATGTGCTCGTTCGGCGCGTCGAGCAGTCGCCGGACCTCGTCGGGGCGAAACAGCGAGCGGTTGGCGGCCGCGCGCGACAGCAGCGCCTCGCGGACCATCTCGAGCGGCTTGCCCTCGAGATGGGAGATGGCCGGCACCGGAAAATAGCCCTTCGGCCGGTCGATGACCTCGCTCGGCAGCAGGCGGCGACCGGCGTCCTTGAGCACGCCCTTGCCCTCCTGATCGAGCTTGAGCTCGGGCGGGCAGCGGGCCGCGAGCTCGACCAGCTCGTGGTCGAGGAACGGCACCCGCGCCTCGACGCCCCAGGCCATGGTCATGTTGTCGACCCGCTTGACCGGGTCGTCGACCAACATCACCTCGGTGTCGATCCGCAGCGCCCGGTCGACCGGCTCGTCGGCTCCCGGTCGCCCGAAGTGGCGGCGGACGAAGCGCTCCGAGGGGTCGTGGTCGAGCAGGTAGGCGTCGGTGACCGTCCGCCGCACGTCGGAGTGATCGCCGTCGAAGAACGCCGAGCGGTAGGTCTCGAAGCCCGAGCCGTCCGCGTCGGCATCGGCGACCTTCTCGTACCAGTGGTAGCCGGCGAAGACCTCGTCGGCGCCCTGGCCCGACTGGACGACCTTGACGTGCTTCGAGACCTGCTCGGAGAGCAGGAAGAAGGCGACGTTGTCGTGGCTCACCATCGGCTCGGACTGGGCCGCGATGGCGTCGGGCAGCGCGTCGACGAGCCGCCCGACCGGGACGCGATCGCGGTGATGGACGGTGCCGTAGCGCTCGGCGACCAGATCGGAGTAGTGGAACTCGTCGCCCGAGCGCCCGCCGACGGACTCGAAGCCGACCGAGAACGTCTCGAGCCCGGTCTGCCCCTGCTCGGCGAGCAGCGCCACGATCAGGCTGGAGTCCAGGCCGCCCGAGAGCAATACGCCGACCGGGACGTCGGCGACCATCCGCCGCTCGACGGCGAGCCGCAGCGCGCCCAGGACCGCGTCCTGCCAGTCGGCCGCGTCCATGTGGTCCTCGCCGGAGTCGCGCGAGAAATCGGGCCGCCAGTAGACGCGCTCCTCGCGCGACCCGTCGGGCTCGATGACCATCAGCCGGCCGGGGCCGAGCTTGCGTACCCCGCTGAGGACGGTTCGCGGCGCCGGGACTACCGCATGCCAGCTCATGTAGTGGTGGAGCGCGACGGGATCGACCGACGTGTCGACGCCGCCCCCGGCGATCAGCGCCTGCGGGGTCGAGGCGAAGCGGAAGGACCCGTCGACCTCGGAGTGGTAGAGCGGCTTGATGCCGAGCCGGTCACGCCCGAGGATCATCCGGCCCGGTCCGCGCTCGACGAGCGCGAACGCGAACATCCCCAGCAGATGGTCGACGAAATCGAGGCCCCAGCGGTGGTAGGCCTTGATCAGGACCTCCGTGTCCGAGGTCGAGAAGAAGCGGTAGCCCTCGGCCGTCAGCTCCTCGCGGAGCTGGGGATAGTTGTAGATGCAGCCGTTGAAGACGATCGCGATGCCGAGCTCGTCGTCGACCATCGGTTGCGAGCCGGTCTCGGAGAGGTCGATGATCTTCAGCCGCCGATGCGCGAGCGCGATCTGCCCCTCCGCCCACGAGCCGTCGCCGTCGGGACCGCGCGGGGCGACGCGGGCCGCCATCCGCTCGGCGCGCTCGCGGCTCGCAATGCCGCCCGGAACGATCTCTCCCGCGAACCCGCACATCGCCGACCTCCTATCCCCGTCCCGCCCGCTCTGCCACGACCCAGGTGTCCTTGGCCCCGCCCTTCTGCGACGAGTTGACGACGAAGGCGCCGCGGTCGCGCGCGAAGCGCGTCAGACCCCCGGGGACGATCAGATCGCCGATCGCGAACGCTCGCAGGTCGACGTGGCGCGGCTCGAGCGCGCCGTCGTGGACGGTCGGGTGGGTCGAGAGCTCGACGGTCTCCTGGGCCACGAATCCCTCCGGGTCGCGCTCGACCTCGCGGCGGATCCGCTCGCGGTCCTCGGGCCGCGCGTGGGCGCCGATGAAGACCCCATATCCCCCGTGACCCGCCCGCGGCTTGATCACGAGCTCCTCGAAGCGCTCGAGCGCGGCGGCGCGCTCGTCGGGCCGGGTCAGGTCGATCGTTCGCACCGACTCGACGAGGGGCTCCTCACCGAGGTAGAAGCGGATCATCGCCTCGACGTAGGCATGGGTCAGCTTGTCGTCGGCGACCCCGGTCCCGAAGCCGTTGACGACCGTGAGCCTGCCGGCGCGAAGCGGCTCGAGGAAGAGCCCGGCCACCCAGTTCGGCGACCCGGTCGCGTCGACGAGGAGCTCCTCGTCCGAGCGCCGCAGGACGACTCCGACCTCGGACTCCTCCCCCGCGACGGTCGCGAGCAGGACGTCGCCGCGGAGTCGCAGCGCCGCCGGCTCGACGACCGCGACGCCGAGCCGCCGGCCGAGCTCGTCGTGCTCGAATCGCGCGCCGGCGTCGATCGAGTCGGAGAGCAGGACCGCGAGCTCGGGTCCCTCGGGCGGGCGCGCGGCCTCGAGGACGGCGGCGAGCCCATCGACGGCCGGATCGATGTCGAGCCGCGCGCCGCGGGTCGCGTCCAGCTCGACCGAGGCGGCGGCCAGCCCCTCGTCGAGCGCCTGCCGCGCGGCGAGCGCGTAGGCGAGGCCGGACGGGGTGCGCAGGTTGTCCTCGAGCACACGCAGGACGCCGTCCCGGCCGCGGACGAGGTCGAATCCGATCAGCGGCGTGTGCCCGCCGGGGACGGCGACGCCGTCGAGCAGCGGCTGATGGTGCTGGGCGAGGTCGATGACCCGAGCCGGCACGACGCCCGCCGCGACGATCCTGCGCTCGCCGTAGAGGTCGGCGAGGAACGCGTTCAGCGCCCGGGCTCGTTGCGCCAGCCCGGTGGCGATCGCGTCCCACTCCGCGGCGGCGATGACCCGGGGCACGGGATCTACGTGGAAGGTCTGGCCGCGCCGACCGCCGAAGGTGACGTCGCGCCGGGCGAGACGGCGTTGGAGGTCGGACTCGAGCCGAGCGAGGTCGACGCCTTCGAGCGCCCCGATGAGCTCGCGGTACTCGGGACGCGGCTCGCCGTCGCGCAGGAGCGCCTCGTCGCGGTGCTCCGGTAGGTAGGGCCCGCGCGGGGGAGCCTGCGACTGTCGGGGTTCGTGGGGCGAAGCCCGCGAAACGCTATTCGATGACGCTCCGGGGGGCTCGCGCTCGCAAGCCTCTGCGAGACTGGGGGCATGGACCAAATCCAGCGGGTCGTGCGCTTCGGGATCGTCAACGCCTACCTCGTCGAGGAAGAGGATGGGATGACGCTCGTCGACACGGGCCTGCCCGGGTCCTCGCGGGCGATCCTCAAGGCTGCCGCCGAGCGCGGCGGGCGCATCGCGCGGATCGTCCTCACGCATTCCCACGGCGACCACATCGGCTCGCTCGATCGCCTCGCCGCCGATCTGCCCGACGCCGAGGTGTCGATCTCGCGCCGCGAGGCGAAGCTGCTGCGCAAGGACAAGACGCTCGAGCCGGGAGAGCCCGACTCGAAGCTGAGCGGTTCCTATCCGGGCGCGAAGACGGTCCCGGGTCGGCTCCTCGAACCCGGCGAGACGGTCGGCTCGCTCGAGGTCCACGCGGCGCCGGGCCACACCCCCGGCCACGTCGCGCTGCTCGATCCGCGCAGCGGCACTCTGATCTGCGGCGACGCCTACTCGACGCTCGGCGGGGTCGCCACCTCGGCAAAGCCGAATCCGCGCTTTCCGCTGCCGGCGATCGCCACCTGGGACCGTCCGACCGCGCTCGAGACGGCAAAGCGCCTGCGCGCGCTCGAGCCGAGGCACCTGGCGCCGGGCCACGGCAGGATCGTCGACTCACCCGTCGCGGCGATGGATGCCGCGATCGCCGCCGCGAGCTGAGCGGAGCGGGCCGCCCGGGGGCACCCGGAGCGCCGACTGGCCCGTCGGGAGAAACGCTCACGCTCCGACCTCGACGCTATGGACAAAGGCCCCCGGCCTATTGTTGGACGAGCGGATAAGTGCCGGGAGGCGCGCGAGACCTACGCTCCGCGCTTCCCTCACCGCCACCAATGTCACGTCGAAACGACCGCGCGCGCCCTCCGGCTGCGCGCGGCGCCAGGAGGCTCAGGACCCCGTGAAGATCCGCCAGGAGAACGTCAAGGCCACCCAGTGGGAGCAGAACGGCACCGAGCTCGGCACCGCCGACCTACGTGAGCGCTCGAGCTACCCCTTCGGCTCGCTCGTCTTCTCACCCGCAGTCCAGGCCGAGCGCCTCTCCTCGGACACCTACCAGAAGCTCCAGGACACCCTGGAGATGGGCCAGCCGCTCGACCCCGCGCTCGCCGACGAGGTCGCCGAGGCGATGATGGAGTGGGCGCTCGAGCACGGCGCGACCCACTTCACCCACATCTTCCAGCCGCTGACCGGCAAGACCGCCGAGAAGCACGACTCGTTCTTCGACCCGGTCGGCGACGGGACCGCGATCGCCCAGTTCCGCGGCAAGGAGCTGATCCAGGGCGAGCCGGACGCCTCCTCGTTCCCGACCGGCGGCCTGCGCGCGACCTTCGAGGCCCGCGGCTACACCGCATGGGATCCGACGAGCCCCGCGTTCCTGCTCGAGAACCCCAACGGCACGCTGCTCTGCATCCCGACCGCTTTCGCGTCGTGGACGGGCGAGGCACTCGACGCCAAGATCCCGCTGCTGCGCTCGATGGATGCGCTCTCGCGCGCGGCCGTCCGCGCGCTTGAGCTGCTCGGCGACTCCGAGGCCCAGCGCGTGTTCACGACCGTCGGGCCCGAGCAGGAGTACTTCCTGATCGACGAGCAGTACTTCTACTCGCGCCCCGACCTGGTCACGACCGGGCGGACGCTCTTCGGCGCCCAGCCGCCGAAGGGTCACGAACTCGACGACCACTACTTCGGCGCGATCCCCGAGCGGATCCTGTCGTGCATGCTCGAGACGGAGATGGAGCTCGCGAAGCTCGGGGTCCCCGTCAAGACGCGCCACAACGAGGTCGCACCGTCGCAGTACGAGATCGCCCCGGTGTTCGAGAACTCGAACGTCGGCTCCGATCACCAGCAGCTGACGATGCAGGTCCTCGACGCGGTCGCGCGCAAGTACGGCCTCGTCGCGCTCCTGCACGAGAAGCCGTTCGACGGCGTCAACGGCTCGGGCAAGCACAACAACTGGTCGATGGGCACCGACACCGGCGTCAACCTGATGGACCCGGGTGACACCCCGGCGGAGAACACGAACTTCATGTTCTTCTGCGCCGCGGTCATCCAGGCGGTCAACAAGCATCAGGGGCTGCTGCGCGCCTCGGTCGCGAACATCGGCCAGGACCACCGCCTCGGCGCCAACGAGGCGCCCCCGGCGATCATCTCGATCTTCCTCGGCGACGAGCTCGACCGGGCGTTCGAGACGATCACGACGGAGGGCAAGGACGCGACGACCGAGGGCTCGCTGATGAACCTCGGCACCGAGGTCCTGCCCGAGCTGCCCAAGCACGGTGGCGATCGCAACCGGACCTCGCCGTTCGCCTTCACCGGCAACAAGTTCGAGTTCCGCGCGCTCGGCTCATCGATGTCGCTCGGCTTCCCCAACACGGTCCTCAACACGATCGTCGCCGAGGCGATCGACGAGCTGTCCGACAAGCTCGAGGCCAAGACGGGCGAGGGCAAGTCGGTTATCGACGCCGTCGCCGAGGTCGTCGCGGACTCCTACAACGCCAACAAGCAGGTCTGCTTCGCCGGCGACAACTACTCCGACGAGTGGCACGCGGAGGCCGAGCGGCGAGGCCTGAAGAACCTCCGCACGACGCCCGACGCGCTGCCCGAGGTCATCGCTACGCAGACCGTCGAGACGTTCGAGCGCTACAACGTGCTCTCCGAGCGTGAGCTCGAGTCCCGCTACGAGGTCTGGCTCGAGCAGTACTCGGTGCGGGCGAACATCGAGGCGGAGACGACGCGGGAGATCGCGCGGACGATGCTGCTGCCGGCGGCGCTGCGCCACCTCGCGCTGATCGAGGGCGCCGGAGTCTCGGCGCTGTCGAGCGAGGCGCGAGCGCTGATCGACGAGTTCACCGAGGCGATCGTCGAGCTCGAGCGCGCCAACATCTACCCCGACGGCATCGAGGGCATGGAGCTCGCCGAGTTCGCTCGCGACTCCCAGCTCGAGACGATGGTGAAGGTCCGCGAGGTCGCCGACCGGCTCGAGAAGGTCGTCGCCGACGACATCTGGCCGCTCGCCAAGTACTCGGAGATCCTGTTCATCAAGTAGCGGCGGCCGGGTAGCGCCCGGTCCCTCACACGCAACCTGTTCGACGGGGCGGCCATTCGGTCGCCCCGTCTCGTTTCCGGGGACGTCCCGGTCTCAGGACGGGTGGATCAGCCCACGGAACGCGGCGATCATCTCCTGGCTCGCCGCCTCGGCGCCGTCGGAGATCGGACCGAGCGCGAAGAAACCGTGGATCATCGACTCGAAGCGCAGATCGCGGACCTCGTTGCCCGCCGCCGCCAGGGCCTCGGCGTAGGCCTGACCGTCGTCTCGCAGCGGGTCGTATCCGGCGGTGGCGACGACCGCGGGCGCCAGCCCGGAGAGGTCGTCGGCGAGCGCCGGGGACAGGCGCGGGTCGGCCGGATCGGCGTCGGCGGCGAGGTATTGCTCCTGGAACCAGACCATGTCCTCGAGCGTCAGGAAGTAGCCCTCCGCGTTCTCGGTCATCGAAGCGGGCGCGTCGTCCTCGGTGTGGGTCATGTTCGTCGCCGGGTAGATCAGGAGCTGGGCGATCAGCCCCGGATCGGAGTCACGGAATTCCTGCGCGAGCACGGCGCTGAAGTTGCCGCCTGCACTGTCGCCGCCGATCGCGACCCGGCGTGGATCGCCGCCGAGCTCCGCGGCGTTGTCGAACGTCCAGCGAAGCGCCGCGCGGGCGTCGTCGAGCCCGGCGGGGAAGGGATCCTCCGGAGCGAGCCGGTAGTCGCTCGTCACGACGACGCAGCCCGCGCCTTCGCACAGGATCCGGCACTGCCAGTCGTAGCCCTCGAGGTCGCCGATCGTGAACCCGCCGCCGTGGACGAAGAGCAGCGTCGGCCACGGGCCCTCGCCCTGCGGACGGTAGATCCGCGCGTCGCGCTCACCGTCGCCGCCCGGGACCGTTGTCTCCTCGACGGATCCGACCTCGAGCGGGCGGTTCATCGCGATGCCGGCGAAGACGTTGCGAAGCATCTCGCGCCCCTGCTCGGGGCCGAGCGTCGCGAGGCTCGGCCCGCCCTCGATCTGGGACAGCAGGGCTCCGAGTTGCGGATCGACGCTCATCGGCGCCACCCTAGTCAGCGCGGGGCGCCGGCTCGGACGCCTCGTGCGCGAAAGCCCGCGTTCATGCCCGCGTGCTGGCTTTTCGCTTCGGCTCGCCGTCGACTAGGCTCGGCGCCCGATGAGCTCTGAGATGGCGCAGCTCGAACCCGGGTCGGATTTCGCCGGCCACCGGATAGTCGCCGAGCTGGGTCGCGGACCGCTCGGCGTCGTGTTCCGTGCCAGACACCTGGCGCTCGACCGCGACGCGGCTCTGAAGGTCTTCGTCCCGGCGATCTCCGACCGCGAGGGGCCACAGAAGCGACTGCGCCGCGAGGCGGCGGCCGCGGCGCGAATCCACCATCCGGGAGTCGCGGCCGTCCACAACGCCGGCGTCGAGGACGGGCGGGCCTACCTGGCGATGGAGCTCGTAGACGGCCCCGACCTGCGCGACGTGATCGAGCACGAGGGGGCGCTCGAGCCCGATCTCGTCGCGGAGATCGTGACCGAGATCGCGGCGGCGCTCGACGCGGCGCACGCCCGCGAGGTCCTCCACCGCGACCTCAAGCCCTCGAACGTCCTGCTCGACCGCGACGGGCGCGCGCGGATCGTCGACTTCGGCGCGACGGCGGTCGCGGGACCGGACGCCGCGCTCGACCCGGAGCTGCCCGCGATCGGCGACCCGGACTTCATGGCCCCGGAGCAGATCGGCAGCGACGAGTCCGGCAAGCCGGCCGACATCTACGCGCTCGGGGCGATCGCCCACTTCCTGCTGACCGCCGAGGACCCGTTCCCTAATCGCAGCCCCGCCGCCAAGCTCGTCGCGGCGGCGCTCGCGGCACGGCCCGAGCCCTCGGCCGTCTACGACGACCTCTCGCGGCAGATCGACGTCGTCATCGCCCGCGCGATGGCGATCGACCCCGCGGAGCGCTACGCGAGCGGCCGCGAGCTGGCGAGCGAGCTGTCGGCCGCGATCGGCGCCGAGACCGACCCGCAGCGCGCACCGGACACGCCCGCGGAGCCTGCCGCCGCCGCCAGCGCGCCCGCAGCCGTGGAAGCCGAGCCGGACCCGGAGCCCGCGCCGGTCGACGAGCCGGAAGACGGCGGCGAGATCCCCGAGGACGAGCCGGCCGGCGATTCGGAGCCGCCCTCCGTCGCCGAGGGGCGCGAGCCGACCGGGCTCGAGCAGCCGCTCAAGATCGCGATCGCGATCGTCCTCGTGCTGGTGATCCTGCTGGCGCTGATCCTGCTGCTGCTCTAACCGCGGCAGGGCGGACCGGCGCGGGCCGCGGGGCCGTCAGGCCGTCACGCGGTCTCGAGCTCGCGCGGGGTGACGATCCCCGCACGCAGGGCGCTCTCGGCGAGGCCCTCACGACGCTCGAGGTTGCTGCCCCCGACGCCGAAGCGCTCGCTCAAGCGGTCGATGTCGGCGACGATCTCCGAGACCTCGCGCCCGAGCCGTCCGGTGAGCTCGTCGGCGGTCGCGGGCTCGGCGCCCTCGCGGGCGTAGGCGAGCGGTGCACAGAGCGCGACGAGGAGCTCGCGCTCCTCACCGCTCAGCGCGACGGGCCCGCGCTCCTCTCCGGCCGGCTCGGCGACCGGCTCCGGGTCGGGCTCGCGCGCCGGGTCGCGGAATCGGATCTCGGTTCGGCCGAGCCGCAGCGAGTCACCGTCCTCAAGCTCCTGCCAACCGCGCACGCGACGTTCGTTGACGAAGGTGCCGTTGCGCGACTGCTCGTCGTCGAGGACTCCCCAGCGCCCGCCGTCATGGCGGATGTCGGCGTGGACGCGCGAGATCTCGGTGTCGGCACCGAGATCGAGATCGACGTTCGGGCCGCGGCCGAGCCGCAGCCTGGAGCCCGGCTGGAGCACGACGACACGAGGTCCCGAGTCGGTTTCGAGCAGCAGGAACGGGTCCCCCGAGCGCTCGGCCTCGAGCTCGAGCTCGGATCGGTCGTCGGCTGCGGGCTGCTGCTCCACGGGCCGCAGGATAGGCCACCCCGCCGCGAGCTGCCGAGGCATGGAGGAGGCCGGCACCGAGCGCCCTGAGTCGCTCGCCGACCCTCGCCCGGCGAAGCTCCCAGCCGGCCCGGGATCGACGCGTCCCGGAGGTTCGGGCGCTCCGCGCCCGGTCGCGCCGGTCCCCGCGTCCTAGATTGGGCTCGGTGAAGCGCCGCGAAGACCTACGCAACATCGCCATCGTCGCCCACGTCGACCACGGGAAGACGACGCTCGTCGACGCGATGCTGTGGCAGTCCGGGGCGTTCCGCGAGAACCAGGACGTCAACGAACGCGTCATGGACTCGATGGACCTCGAGCGCGAGAAGGGGATCACGATCCTCGCCAAGAACACCGCGGTCCGCTACGGCGACGTCAAGCTGAACATCGTCGACACTCCGGGCCACGCCGACTTCGGCGGCGAGGTCGAGCGCTCGCTGACGATGGTCGACGGCGTCCTGCTGCTCGTCGACGCGGCCGAGGGCCCGATGCCGCAGACGCGTTTCGTGCTGCGAAAGACGCTCGAGGCGCGGCTGCCCGTGATCCTCGTCGTCAACAAGGTCGACCGTCCGGACGCGCGCACCGAGGAGGTCGTCGACGAGGTGCTCGAGCTGTTCTTGGACCTCGACGCCGACGAGTCGCAGATCGACTTCCCGGTCCTCTACGCGGTCGCCCGCGACGGCCGCGTCTCCGAGGACCCGGATGACCTCGGCGATTCGCTCGCGCCACTTCTCGACCTGATGGTCGAGCGGATCCCCGCGCCCGAGTTCGATCCCGAGCTGCCGCTCCAGGCGCACGTCACCAACCTCGACTCCTCCCCCTACCTCGGCCGGCTCGCGCTCTGCCGCGTGCGCCAGGGCACGATCCGCCGCGGCGCGCCGATCGCCTGGTGCCGAGCCGACGGATCGATCGAGCGCGCGTCGGTCGCGGAGCTGTTCGTCACCGAGGCGCTCGATCGGGTGTCGGCAGACGAGGCCGGGCCCGGCGAGATCATCGCCGTCGCCGGCCTCGACGAGGTCACGATCGGCGAGACGCTCGCCGATCCCGAGGATCCGCGGCCGCTGCCGGTCATCACCGTCGACGAGCCGTCGCTGTCGATCGTCGTCGGCATCAACACCTCGCCGCTCGCCGGCCGCGAGGGCAAGAACAAGGTCACCGCGCGCCAGATCCGCGACCGCCTCGACCGCGAGCTGATCGGCAACGTCTCGATCCGCGTCAACGACATCGGCCGACCCGACGCCTGGGAGGTCCAGGGCCGCGGTGAGCTCCAACTCGTCGTCCTGCTCGAGATGATGCGCCGCGAGGGCTACGAGCTGACCGCGAGCCAGCCGCAGGTCGTCACCCGGGAGATCGACGGAACGCTCTGCGAGCCCGTCGAGCGGGTCGCGATCGACGCGCCCGACGACTACGTCGGGGTGATCACGCAGATGCTCGCGCTGCGACGCGGGCGCATGGAGCAGATGGTCAACCACCAGTCCGGACGCGTTCGGCTCGAGTACCTGATCCCGGCCCGCGGACTGATCGGCTTCCGGACCGAGTTCCTGACCGAGACGCGCGGCACCGGCCTCATGCATTCGGTCTTCGACCGCTGGGAGCCGTGGGCGGGCGAGCTCCGAACGCGCCCGACCGGCTCACTCGTCGCCGACCGCACCGGCCAGACCGCGAGCTTCGCGCTGTTCGGACTCCAGGAGCGCGGGACGCTGTTCGTCGGACCCGGCGAGGAGGTGTATGAGGGCATGGTCGTCGGCGAGAACTCGCGGCCGGATGACCTCGACGTCAACGCCGTCAAGCAGAAGCACCAGACCAACGTCAGAGCCGCGTCGGCCGACGTCCTGGTGCGGCTGATCCCGCCGAAGGTCCTGTCGCTCGAGAACGCGCTCGAGTTCCTGCGCGAGGACGAGTGCGTCGAGATCACGCCGACGTCGATGCGGCTGCGAAAGCTCGAGCTCGGCAAGACCGAGCGGCGCAAGGCAGCCAAGCGCGCCAAGCCCGCGGCGACGGTCTAGGCCGCCGTGTTCGCCCGCCCGTCCGCCGCCTCGGGGCCGTGGCCGCGCACGAAGCCCGACGCCGCCCACCGGCGCGCCTACGCCGAGGCGTTGCCGGCGCCCTACTGGCTCGAGCGCCCGGAGCGCCCCGAGCCGCGACCGGCTCTCGGCGGGCCGCTCGAGGCCGACCTGGTGATCGTCGGCGGCGGGCTCACGGGATTGTGGGCGGCGCTGAGCGCCATCGAGTCCGATCCCGGGCGCAGGGTCGCCGTGGTCGAGGCGGGCCGGATCGCCGACGGTGCCTCCGGGCGCAACGGCGGCTTCTGGTCGGCGTCGCTGACCCACGGGCTCTCGAACGGCCTCGCCCGCTTCCCGGACGAGATGGAGACGCTCGAGCGACTGGCGACGGAGAACTTCGACGGCGGCGTCGCCGCGCTCCGCGAGCACGGGATCGAGGCCGACTTCGAGCCGACGGGCCACATGAGCGTCGCCCTGGCCGAGCACGAGGTCGGCTGGCTTCGCGAGGAGGCCGAGGAGGGACGGCGCTTCGGGCACGACATCGAGCTGCTCGACCGCGACCGGGTTCGCGCCGAGGTCGACTCGCCGCTCTACCTCGGCGGCATGTGGGACCGGACGGGGGCCGCGATGGTCGACCCGGCGAAGCTCTGCTGGGGGCTCGCCGCGGCCGCCGAGCGCGCGGGCGCGGTCGAGGTCTTCGAGCGCACGACGGTCGAGTCGATCGAACGCGCGGGTGCCGGCGTTCGGCTCACGACGCGCTCGGCCGACGGCGCGCCGGGCGAGATCCGAGCCGAGAAGGCGATGCTCGCGACGGCCGCCGTTCACGGTCTCGTCCCGCAGATTCGCTGGCGAGTGGTCCCCGTCTGGGACTACGTCCTGATGAGCGAGCCGCTCAGCCGCGAGCAGCTCGACGCGGTCGGGTGGCGAAACCGGCAGGGCCTCGACGACTGCGCGAACCAGTTCCACTACTACCGGCTGACCGCCGACGACCGGATCCTCTGGGGCGGCTACGACGCGATCTACAACTTCCGCAGCGGCCACCGCTCGGCGCTCGAGCAGCGCGAGCGCAGCTTCGCCGGTCTGTCGCAGCGCTTCTTCACCAACTTCCCGCAGCTCGAGGGACTGCGCTTCAGCCATCGCTGGGGCGGCGCGATCGATACCTGTAGCCGCTTCTTCTCCTTCCAGGGGACGGCCCTCGGAGGGCGAGTCGCCTACTCGGTCGGGCACACCGGCCTCGGGGTCGGCGCGAGCCGGTTCGGCGCCAGGGTCGCGCTCGACATGCTCGCCGGCCGCGAGACCGAGGCGACGCGGCTGCGGGCGATGCGCTCGAAGCCGATCCCGTTCCCACCCGAGCCGCTTCGCTGGGGCGCGATCGAGCTGACGCGAAACCGCCTCGCGGCGGCCGACCGGCGCTCGGGCGAACGCGGCCTCTGGCTGCGGACGCTCGACCGCCTCGGGCTCGGGTTCGACAGCTAGCGGCCGCTCAGCCCGTGGCGCGCGCCCGGCGCGAGCGACGGCGGCGCCCGTAGTACACGGCGGCGCCGACGCACGCGAGCACGAATGCGACCAGCACGATCGGAGTCGCGTCGCCGACGACCGTCGACACGCGCTCCCAGTTGGCTCCGAGCAGTGAACCGGCTCCGATCAGCAACGAGTTCCAGAGCAGCGATCCGAGGAAGGTCAGCCCCACGAACCACGCGATCGGCATCTCGGAGAGGCCCGCCGGGACCGAGACGACGCTGCGGATCCCGGGGAGGAGCCGGCCGAAGAAGACGAATAGCCGCGCGCGCTTGTCGAACCACGCGTCCGCGCGATCGAGGTCGCGCTGCTTGAGGCGAACCAGGTAGCCCCAGCGCTCGAGGATCGGCCGTCCGCCGTAGCGGCCCACCGCGTAGATGATCAGCGCGCCGATGACCGAGCCGGCGGTCGCCGACAGCACGGCCGGGACGAACGCCAGCGTGCCCTCGAACACGTAGAAACCGGCGAGCGGCAGGATCACTTCGGAGGGGATCGGCGGCACCAGGTTCTCGAGCAGTATCAGGCTCGCGAGGATCGGATATCCGCCGCCGTCGAGGGCGCTCTCGGCCCAGCTCGAGATCGACGCGAGCGGCGCGAGGAAGGCGAGGATGATCGCGATCGGCGGCAACACGGCGCGGGACGCTAGCGGCGCCGCGGCCCGCCCGCGCCTCAGCCGTCGATGCTTGCCGTCCTGGCGCCCTCGGCGCCGGAGCGCGCGGCGAGCGAGTCGAGCGGTGGCCGCTCCTCCGTCGGTGCGCTCACGGTCTCGAACCCGACCACCGGGCGCGGCGCGAATCGCGACGGGGTCGCCACCTCCCCGGGCCGTACCCGCCGCTCAACGGCGGCGGCGACCTGAAAGGCCATCGTCGAGAGCGCGCCGAGCGGCTGGTGGCTGTTGAGCCTTTCGCCGAGGTCGACCTGGGCGACGCGCTCGAGCCCGAACCGCCGCACGACGTCGATCAGCATCGCGATCTCGACGCCGTAGCCGACGGGCACGCTGAGCGACTCGAACACCTCGCGGTCGATCGTCATCTCGCCGGCGAGCGGCTGCTCGAAGCCGCGCAGGTCCGGGAAGTGGAGGTTGATCAGCGGTCTGGCCGCCAGCTCGGTCACGCGCCCGCCCTCACCGGCCTGGAGCCGACCGTTGTCGAGCGGGCGCCGGAAGCTCGCCTTGACGAGCACGAGCTCGGGGTCGGCGAGTGCCGGCGCGAGCAGGCGCGGCAGGAAGTTCGGGTCGGGATCACGGCTGTCGGCGTCCATGAACGCGATCAGGCCCCCGCGCGCAACCGACACCGCGCGCCACATCGCATCGCCCTTGCCGCGGCACGGACCGAAGTCCGCGAGCAGCTCGTCCTCCTGGACGACCTCGGCCCCGCACTCGGCGGCGACCGTCGCCGTGCCATCGCGCGAATCCGAGTCGATGACCAGGATCTGGTCGATCAGGCCGCTGTCGCGGTGCGGGACGAGCCCATCGACGATCGGCCCGATCGTCGAGGCGACCTCGCGGGCGGGCAGGATCACGCTGACGCTTCGATCCGGGTCGGGCTCGAGGCGGACCTGCTCGCGAAACGGCTCGCGCCGGCGAGAGAGCCACTCGCCGACCGCCAGGTCGAGCGCGAGGCCGCGACCCGCCCGTCCCTTCGTCCGGGCCGAGGTCACGACGCGGACCCTGTCGGGTCGCTCGATCGTGATCCTCGCGGTCGTGAGCGCCTTCGCCAGCTCCTCGTCCTCGAGCGAGTCGACGGCCGCCATCCCGCCGGCTCGGCGGTAGGCCTCGCGCGTCAGCCCGATCGACGCTCCCGCGAAGTGGGGATGCTCGGAGCGCCCGCCGCGGCCGTGGCGCGGTGTGCGTCGCGCCAGCTCGCGCTCACGCGCGATCGCGGTCTCGCGACTCAGCGCCGCGAGCTCGGTCGGGTCGAGCTCGATCCGCCCCGCGATCGCCCTCGCCCCGTCGGCGACCATCGCCAGTTGCTCGGCGAGCCAGTCGGGGTCGACGCGGGTGTCGGCGTCCGTCGTCGCGATCAGCGATCGGTCGTCGCCACGCTCGTGGAGGATCTCGTAGGCAACGTCCATCCCGAGCGCACGCGCGGCGCCCGCGCCCCGCCCCGGGCCCTCGATCGTCCGCAGCGTCGGCCGGCCGCCCGCGAACCGGGCCGCGACCTCGGCGGTCCCGTCGCTCACCGCATCGAGGACGAGCAGGATCTCGAAGCCGCCCGGGTCGACGCCGCGCTGTCCGACCAGCGCCTCGAGGCAGGACGCGATCCGGTCCTCCTCGTCGCGCGCGGGGACGACGACGATGGCGTCGAGCCGTGATCCGGGTTCGTGGGAGACGCCGCTCACCGCCGGCTCCGCGACGCCTCGGCGATCCGCTCGCGCCCGTGCTCGTAGGCGTCGTCGCGCTCGTGCGCCAGCACGCCGACGAGCTCTCCGCCGGCGAGGTACTCGACGCTGAAGCCATCGGCGTCGCCGTCGAAGCGCGCCTCGTCGAAACCCTGGCCCCAGCCGCCGTACTTCAGCGTCCGCTCGCCGATGACCGACCAGAAGCCGGGCACCGAATCCCAGGCCGACTCGGCGCCGGCCATGGACGCCCCCGCCACGGCCCCCTGGTCGAGTGCCTCGCCCCAGTGCTCGACGAGCAGCGGCTCGCCGAGCGTCGCGTTCGTCGCCTCGGCGACGTCGCCGGCCGCCCAGACCCCCGGCGCCGAGGTCCGCATCGCGGGGTCCGTGAGGATCCCGTCGCCGACCTCGAGTCCGGCGGCCCGCGCCAGCTCGGTGTTCCGCTCGACCCCGAGCGCCAGCAGGACGGCGTCGCAGTCGAGGGCTTCGGCGCCATCGCTTCGAAGCCGCGGGCGCTCGCGCTCACCCCTCTCGATCGCCTCGAGCGCGGTCTGCATCCGGAGCTCGACGCCGCCCTCGACCAACCACCCGGCGATGACCGCCGCCGCCTCGGACCCGAGGCGCTCGGCCTGGGGCGAGGACTCGGCGCTGAGCAGCGTCACGCGGGCCCCGCGCGCGGCCAGCGAGACCGCGGCCTCGCAGCCGATGAAACCCGAGCCGACCACCGCGACGTGCTCCTCGGGGGCGGCCCAGGCCGCGAGCCGGCCGGAGTCGGCCGGCGTTCGCAGTCCGGCCACCCGATCGCCGGCGACGCCCGGCAGCGGCGGGCGCGCCGGCCTCGCACCCGTGGCGAGCAGGCAGCGCTCGAACTCGATCCGATCGCCGGCGACGGTGCTCAGCGTCCGGTTCGCCGGGTCGAGCGCGACGACCGCGGTCGAAGTCTCGATCGCGACGCCGAAGTCGGTCGCCCATCCGTCGCCGCGGAGCGCGATGTCGCCGAGCTCGGCCTCGCCGCGCAGGAATTCCTTGCTGAGCGGTGGGCGCTCGTAGGGAGCGTGAGGCTCGGCGGCCAGCATCAGCACCGGCCCGGCGCCGCCGTTCTCGCGGAACCCCTCGGCGGCCGACACCGCGGCCGGGCCGGACCCGACGATCACCGTGACGGCCATCGCGTCAGTCGCGCTCCCAGACGCCGAGCAGGTAGTCGCGCTCCGTCGCCGCCTCGACGCGACGCAGGCGATCTGCCCGTGTGATCGCCGCATCGACCGAGAGGGCGTCGCTGAGCATGTCCGCAGAGCTGCCACGCCAGTTGACGGAGATGAGGCGGCCGCCCGGAGCGAGGACGGCGGTGAGGCGGGCGATCGTGCGGTCGAGCACCTCGCCCCCCAGGTAGTAGAGGACCTCGGAGCAGACGATGAGATCGAACGGGCCCGGCGGCAGGCTCGACGTGATGTCCATGCGCTCGATCCGCACCCAGCTCACGCCGCGGTTGCGCCTACGGGCGTGGTCGACAGCGGCCGAGCTGAGGTCGATCGCGTCGAGGTGGTCGCAGCGCGGCGCCAGCATCGACGTGAAGACTCCGATCGAGCATCCGACCTCGAGCGCGAGACCGGGGTGCGGGCCGATCGCCTCGAGGGTGCGGGCGTACTTCGCGCGCTCGTACTCGCTCGACGCATAACGCCACGGATCGGGGTCGGCCGCGTAGAGGCGGTCGAAGTGGTCGGCTGAGGTGCTCACCGGGGTGCGTCCTGGCGCAGGGCCGCCGCGCCGGTCCGCTCGAGCATCGGATCGAGCCGGTGCTGGAGGAGGAAGAGCTCGAGGTCGCGGCGCACGCGCTCGAGGCGCCCGCCGACGACGAACGGTTGCGATCCGCACGCCCGCTCGGCCTCGGCGATGATCGACCGGGCCTCGGCCGCGATCCCGCGGCGGACGGCGATCGAGGTCGCGCGCAGACCGCCCGCGCGGCCGGCGAGGCGCCGAGCACCGTGGCCGAGCAACGCGTCGATCGTCTCCGTCGCGGCGAGGATGCGGCCCGCCGCGAGCTGCGAGAGCGGCTCCTCGGAGCGCCGCGATCGCAGGTCCTCGATGGCGGCGGCCGCGGCGGCATCGGCCATCCCGGCCCACGAGGCGGCGGTCCGCATCGCGTCGCCCGAGAACCACGGGTCGCGGGCGATCTCGCCCGGCTCGCCGAGCACGGCGAGCAACGGAGCGCCGTCGAAGACCACGCGGTGACTCTCGGACGCCCGCATCCCGTGAGCCGCGAAGACGCCTCGATCGATCTCTGCGTCGGTCGCCTCGACGAGCGCGATCGACGGAGGGCCCGGCGCGTCGCCGCGCGCGAGGACGAGCGCGAGCTCGACGCCACCGGCGCCCGAGCAGAAGTCCTTGGCGCCGCGCAGCACCGGGACTGCACCCGAGCGGTCGATCCACGCCGGCTCACGCGTGCCCGGCGGCGGGTCGCCACCCCAGACGCCGACGAGTGCCCCTGCCGCGATCCTGGCGAGGAGGTCCGACCGAAGCGGCTCCGGCGCCAGCAGCGCGATCCGCTCGACCCCGTTCAGGTGCCCGTCGAGGATCCGCCCGACCGACGAGTCGGCGAGCGCCGCCGAACGCACCAGCGCCCAGCGCTCGAGCGTCGCCTCGAGCGTCTCGGCGATCGGGTCCGCCGGCGCGGTGGCGCCCGCCTCGCGCAGGGCCGCGAACGCCTCGGCGGGGAAGCGCGGCGAGCGATCGAGCGCGTCGGCACCCGCAGCGATCACGTCGAGGGCGCCGACGAGCTCGGTGTCGCGGACGAGCGCGCTCACGGCGTGCCCTCGGCGAGCGTCGTCGGCTCGAGCCGGCGCCGGCTCGCCAGAGCCGCGAGCCGGCCGATCAGCTCGACGGTCTGCTCGCAGCCGTCGCGCCGCGCGCCCGGCCCGATGCCGTCGTGCATCAGCACCACCTCGCCGTCGGCGAGCTCCCCGCCCGGCAGCGCGGCCGCCATCTCCTCGGCGCTGTCACCGCGCCAATCGTGCGTGTCGAAGGACCAGTGCCAGAGCTCGAGCCCGAACTCCTCGGCGGCGGTCGCGCTCGCGGGGGTCTCGATCCCCCACGGCGTCCGCCAGCTCGCCGGTTCGATCCCGAGGCCCTCGAGCGCGGCGCGACCGGCGCGCGCCTCCTCGAGCACCTCGGTCTCCGAGAGCTCGCTGTGGCGGACGTGCTCGACGCAGTGCAGAGCGACCTCGTGCCCCTCGGCCGCCATCCGCTCGATCAGCCCGGGGTTCTCGAGCGCTGACCCGACGCAGCAGAAGAAGGTCGCGCGAAGCCGCTCGTGGCCGAGCGCGTCGAGAACCCGCGGCGTCCAGACGGGATCGGGTCCGTCGTCGAAGGTGAGAGCGACCCGGTCGGGTGCGGTATGTCGGCGGGGCGAGCTCAGCGGCATGGCGCGATACCCGCGGCGGGCGGACGAGAAACGACCGGAGGCGGCCAGACGCGTCAGCTCGTAGCGGGCTCGACCGCGCGCCGCTCGGGCAGGGGCACGCTCGGGGTTCGAGCGAGGCAGATCGCGTGCATCACGAGCTGGGTCCCGTGCGGGAGCCGGATGTCCGATTCGTCGGGGCGGCCGAGCAGCTTCTCGGCCTCGGCCAGGACGCCGAGCACCGCCTCGCAGACCTCGGCCGCGCGCGAGCTCTCCTCGACGACGCAGGCGAGCTCGGCGAGCGACAGCGCCTCCGTCGGGTCACCGCCGGACGCGATCGCGGTGATCGCCGACGTCAGGTGCGAGGCGACGCGGGCGAGCACCGGATCCTCGGTCCGCGGCGAGGGCTCGCCGTCCTTGCCCACCCCCGGGGCGCGGCCGACGTCGAGCGGGCCGTCGCCGGCGAGGATCGCCTCGATGTTGCCGCGCGCGATCGCGACGAGCCCGTCGGGCGAGATGCAGGCCTCGACCGCGTAGCGCATGTGCGTCGCGAAGCTGAGCGCCGGGCGGCCATAGGGCGAATCGGAGGCCCAAACGATGCGACCGGGCGGGACGAGCGAGAACAGAGCCTCCATGTCCGCCGGGTTCCACCACGAGGTGTCGACGAAGACGTTCTCGCGGGCACCGATTTCGCGCCAGATCCAGCCGAGGTCGGAGACGGCGGCGTGAGCGAGGATCAGGCGCGCGCCGGGGTGGCGGTCGGCGAGCTCGATCGCGTGCCGCCCGAGCGCGGGGATCCCGCGACCGGCGTGGATCAGCACCGGCGCCCGCGCCTCGGATGCCAGCTCGACCACGGCGTGGACGCCGGGCTCGTCGAGGCCGAAGCGCTCGGCGCGCGGATGGAACTTGAACCCCACGGCGCCCGCATCGAGGCAGCGGCGGGCCTCGGCGAGCGCGTCGTCGCGCGGATCGATCCGCGCGAGCGCCGCGACCCGCCCGCCCGACTCGGCCGCGGTCGCGATCGCGAAGTCGTTCGCCGCGGGGTAGCCGCCGGGCTCGTGCATCGGGAACGTCAGCGCCCGCGCGCCGATCGGGTCGAGCCCCGCGACGAGCTCGGCGGGGGTCTGCCGGTAGCCGTCGGGGTCGTTCTGGCCGATGTGCGTATGGGCATCGAACGGCCGCCGCTCGCCGGTCGTCTCGAGCATCGCGTCGGCCCAGGGCCTCGAGATCCGATCGATCTCGGCGTCGGGGTCGGGCTCGGTACTCAACGCGGCGAACCCTCCGTCGTCCGCGTCGAGGCGACGGCGTCGGCGATCCGGCCGACGATCCGCTCGAGGATCGCCGGGGAGGTCGCGAAGTTCAGTCGCGCGAAGCCCTCCCCCTCGCGGCCGAACTGCGGGCCGGGCGACAGCGCGATCCCGGCCTCGACCAGGCAGAGCTCGGCGGGGTCGGCGCCGAGCGCGAGGCCGCGCATGTCGAGCCAGGCGAGGAAGCTCGCGTCCGGCGGCCGGTAGCGGACGTCCGGGAGTCGCTCGGCGAGCAGGTCCGCGAGCCGGCGGCGGTTCTCGTCGAGAACCGCGATGACCGCGTCGAGCCACTCGTCGCCGGCGTCGAACGCGGCGACGCTGGCGATCACGCCGAGGTGTCCGACGTGACGCGCGACCGACCCGATGCGCTCGAGCCGCTCACGCGCGGGACCGTCCGCCGCAACGGCGACGGCGCACTTCAGACCGGCGACGTTGAAGGCCTTGGAAGCCGAGCTCAGCACCACCCCGCGGCGCGCGGCGGCCTCCGAGACGGTCGTGAACGCGTGATGCTCGGACCCGGGCATCAGGAGGGGCGCGTGGATCTCGTCGGAGATCACCCAGGCGTCGTGGGACTCAGCGAGCTCGGCGAGCCGGACGAGGTCGTCTCGCGGGACCACCCGGCCGACCGGATTGTGCGGAGAGCACAGGATCACGACCCGCGCGCCCGAGGCCAGCTCGGCTTCGATCGCATCGAGGTCGAGGTCCCCGGAGGAGTCGAGGGGAACCTGGATCAACGGGCTCCCGGCCTCCGGCACGACCTCGAAGAAGGGGTGGTAGACCGGCGTCGTGATGATCGTCCCGCCGGCGTCAGGATCGAGGACGCGGACGAGCTCGGTGACCCCGACGACGACGTCGGAGACCGCGATCACCGAACCCGGATCGAGCTCCCAGCCGAGCCGCCTGGACGCGAAGCGGGCGAACGAGCCGCCGAGGTCGCTCGCGTCGGGAAACGCGTAGCCGGCGTCATCGCGATCGACCGCCGCCCTGAGCGCATCGCGCACCGGATCGGCGAGCGGGAAATCCATCTCGGCGACCCAGGCGGGGAGGGCGTCTCCGTAGTACGCCCACTTGGCGCTGGTGCGCTCGCGGAGCCTCGCCTCGTCGAGATCGATCAGCCGGGAGCGGTCGAACACCATCGCCGACGCTACCGGTCGCGGAGCGGCGGGCAGGCCGGAGCCCGCCCGCGCCCGCGTTCGGCTACTTCTTCTTGCCGCCGATCCCGACTCGGCTGGCGACCGACTTGCCGGCCGAGACCGCGGCGTCACCGGCCGACTTCGCCGCCGAGACGGCGCCCCCGGCCGCGCTCGAAGCCGTGTTCTTGGCCTTGCCGAGGTTCGAGGCGGCCTCGTTCTGCTTGCGCGACGCGGCGGCCTTGCGGGCGTTGTCGGTGTTCTTCGCCTTCGCCTTGGCCTGGTTGGCCTTGCGGGTCGCGGCGGCCTTCTTCGCGGCAGCTGAGCGCTGTGCCTTGGTCTGAGCCATCTGGCCTATCCCTCCATCGTTTTGATCGATTCAAGGAACGGGCCTCACGGCCCGGACTTGTCGTCAGGCCCGAACACTTCCCGGCCTCCCTCGAATTAACCTCCAAATTCGCCCCTTCGCGGCACGAGGAGATGAGCGCCTTCCCTGACGAGAATTCAGCCTCCGGGAACCGGATCTGCGTGACCTGCGGAGTCGCCCAGCCCGTCGCGGCCGCGCTCGACGGCGAGTGCCGGACGTGTCTCGACGAGCGCCAGTGGGTGCCGGCGGAGGGGCAGCTGTGGACGACGCACGCCGAGCTCGCCGAGGACCACTCCAGCGAGTTCGCGGAGATCGAGCCGGGCCTCGTCGAGATCCGGACCGATCCCGGGTTCGCCATCGGCCAGCGGGCGCTGCACGTCGGGCCGGAGCGGCTGCTCTGGGACTGCGTCAGCCTCGCCGACGAGGCGAGCGCCGAGCGCGTCGAGGAGCTCGGCGGCGTCGACGTGATCGCGATCAGCCACCCACACTTCCACGCCTCGATGAACCGCTGGGCCGAGTTGCTCGACGCGCGCATCCTGCTCCACGCCGCCGACCGCGAGCACGTCCTCGATCCGGGGCCGCGGATCGAGCTCTGGGACGGCGAGCGGCTCGAGCTCGGGTCGGACGGGCTCGAGCTCGTACGACTCGGCGGGCACTTCTCCGGCGCCACCGTCTGCCTGTGGCCCGCGGGCGCCGAGGGCCGCGGCTCGCTGCTCTGCTCGGACGTGATCCAGCTCGTCAACGACCCCGGCTGGGTCTCGTTCATGCGCAGCTACCCGAACCTGATCCCGCTGCCCGCGCGCGGGGTCGAACGGATCGCCGCGCGCGCCGCCGAGCTCGGGTTCGACCGCCTGCACGGCGGCTGGAGCGAGAAGACGATCGAGCACGGCGGCCGCGAGGCGGTGGCGCGCTCGGCACGGCGCTACGTCGAGGCGCTCGGCGAGACCGGCGACTGACGGGCATCGACACTCAGGGATACCCTGCCGTCGATGGGCTTCCTCGACCGGCTGCGCAACCTCTCGACCCAGGCGACCGGCCCACAGCACCCCGATGGCGAGGCGGAGCTAGTGGTCGGCGATGCGAGCTACGACGGCTGGGACATCGTCCAGGACTTCGGCGAGCTCGAGACGGCGCGCGCCTTCCGCCAGTCGCTGACCGATCGCGGCCAGCGAGCGATCCTGACGAGCGACTGGCCGCTCGACGAGTTCGGGCGCGGCGACATCTCGCTCCGCGTCCCGCCGGGACAGGGCACGGACGCCGAGGAGATGCTCGAGGACCCCGAGTGAGCGGGCCGCTGCTCGCGGTCGACGCGCCGTCGCTGCTCTACCGCGCGTTCTTCGCCCTCCCCGACTCGATCACCGACGACGAGAAGCGTCCGGTCAACGCGCTGCTCGGCTCGGCCAACCTGATCCTCGCCGAGGCCGCCGCGCACTCGCCGCGCGCCGTCTGCCTCTGCTTCGGCGCCGAGGCCGCCGCGTACCGGACCGAGCTGCTCGGCAGCTACCACGCCGACCGCCCCGAGATGCCCGAGGGGCTGGCCTCGCAGTGGGAGCGCTCGGAGGCCTTCTACTCCGGGTTCGGCTGGCACGTCCTGCGCCACCCGACGCTCGAGGCCGACGACCTGCTCGGCACCCTCGCCGACCTCGAGACCACGGCCGGCGGCGAGGCGCTGCTCCTGACCGGCGACCGCGACATGTTCCAGTGCGCCTCCGACAGCGTCCGCGTGCTCTACGTCTCCACCGGGACCCGCGGCGGAACCGCGATGGGACCCGACGAGGTCCGCGCGAAGTACGGGATTGACCCCGAGCAGGTGCCTGACTTCATCGCGCTGCGCGGCGACCCCTCCGACGGCATCCCCGGCGCGAAGGGCGTCGGCGAGAAGACCGCCGCCGAGCTGCTCCGCACCCACGGCTCGCTCGAGGCGATCCTCGAAGGGGCGATCCGAGAGCGCCGCCCGAAGCTCCGCACGACGCTGATCGAGATGGCCGACGAGCTGCGTGAGTTCAAGCGCATCGCGACGCTCCAGGATGCCGAGCTCGATCTACCGGCCGACGCACCGACCGACGACTCGCGCGCCGCGGCGACGGCGCGCGAGTTCGGGATGAACCGGCTCGCCGACCGGCTCGAGTCTGGTTCCTGGCGCGAGGGTTGACCGGGCGCGGTCAGCCCTCGAGCCGCTGCGGGCCGATCGGATCGGCGGGCTCGCCGTCCTCCTCGGGACCGAGGCGAAGCTGCCACCAGGAGACGTCGCGCCAGGCGCCGTGCTTCCAGCCGATCGCGCGGTAGACGCCGATCGACTCGAAGCCGAGCGCGCGGTGGAGGCCGATCGAGGCGTCGTTCGGCACGGTGATCCCGGCGCAGGCGATCCGCAGGCCTTGGCGCCGGAGCAGACCGAACAGGGCCTCATACAGCGCCCGGCCGACCCCGCCGCGCTTCGCCCGCCCATCGACGTAAACCGACACGTCGACGGCCCAGCGGTAGGCGGTGCGGGTCCGGTGCTGACCGGCGTAGGCGAAACCCGTCACACCGGCCTCGTCCTCGGAGACCAGCCAGGCATAGCTCGCGTTCGCGACCTCGATCCGGCGCGCGATCTCCTCAGCGTCAGGAGCGTCGTCCTCGAACGAGATCGCGCTGTCGGAGACGTAGGGGGCATAGATCCGCGCGCACGCCGCGGCATCGGGACCCGGTTCGGCGTGCCTGATCGTGAACTCGGCCAAGCGCGCGAGACTAGCCAGCCGGAGCCCGGCGCGAGGCGACGGCCGGGGCGAGCCTTGAGGTCCGTTTAAGGTACGGCGCCGATGCCTTCGCCACCAAAGACCGTCGATGAGTCCCCGCTCGGCTTCACCTGGGTGATGGATGAGGAGATGGGCCGCGGCTGCCATGCGCTGGCCGAGGGCGGCCAGGTCTGGCTGATCGACCCGGTCGACTTCGACGGGCTCGAGGAGAAGGTCAGGAAGCTCGGCGAGCCGGCGGCCGTGATCCAGCTCCTCGATCGCCACTGGCGCGACTGCAAAGAGCTCTCGGAGCGCTGGGGCGTGCCGCATCACCGAACGCCGGACGAGCTGCCCGGCACCCCGTTCGAGGTGATCAAGGTCCTCAACCTCCCCGTCTGGCGCGAGCGCGCCCTGTGGTGGGCCGATCGCCAGGCGCTCGTCGTCGCTGAGGTCGTCGGCACGAACGCGCTGTTCACCGGCGGATCGGACCGCGCCGCCGGGATCCACCCGATGCTTCGCGTGAGGCCCCCGCGGATCCTCCGCGGCCGCTCGCCCCAGCACCTGCTGATGGGCCACGGCGACCCGATCCACGGCCCCGAAGCGACCGACGCGCTCGAGCTCGCCTATGCGCGCTCGCGCAAGGACATCCCGCGCGTCATCCGCAACATGCCCGGGCCGCTCAGCCGCTACTTCTAGGCCGCTCCCGCCTCGCAGACGCGCGAAGGGCGGCCCCTGCAAGACCGCCCCACGCGTGAGTCCGGCCGGGATCCGTCCGCGGCCGTCAGATCTCCGGCGCGGCGCGCCGGTCGGCTCGGATCAGGTCTTGCGCTCGAGGTTCGCCTGCTCCTGGCGCTTCTGAGTGGCCTTGTCCTCAGCCTCGGCGGCCTCGTTGGCGACCTCGTCCTTGCGCTCCTCGCGCCGGCCCTGCTTCTGCGTCTCCTTGTCGCCGGTGAGATCGCCGACGGCCTGCTTCACGCGGCCCGTGACCTTGTCCTGAAGTCCCATCTGATGCTCCTTCGCGTCGGGGTGCCCGCGGCGTTTACCCGTCCCTCAGAGCTCAAACGCACCGGTGGCGACTAGCCCTGTCCCGCCTCCTCGGCGGCCCGCTCGGCCGCCTCGAGCTGGCGCTCGATCAGGTCGAGGCCGGCGCTCCAGAACCCCGGATCGCGGAGGTCGACGCCGACGATCTCGCCGAGCTCCTCAGGGGGTAGTGAGCCACCCGCCTTGAGCATCTCGAGATAGGACGGGACGAAGCCCTCGCCCTCCTCCTCGTAGCGCCGGTAGACCGACAGCGCGAGCAGGTGGCCGTAGGCGTAGGCGTAGACGTAGCCCGGCGTATCGACGAAGTGCGGCACGTAGCTCCACCACGAGCCGTAGTCCTCCGAGCGCTCGACAGAGTCGCCGAGCAGGTCGGTCTGGGTGGCGAGCCAGTGCTCGGCGAAATCGTCGGTCGACAGCTCGCCGCGCTCGCGCCGGTGGGTGTGGATCGCATCCTCGAAGCGGTTCATCGCGACCTGGCGGAAGACGGCCGCGACGGCTCCGTCGAGCGAGTCGGCGAGCAGGCCGAGCCGCGCGGCGGCGTCGGGAGCACGCTCGAGCATCCGCTCGAGGACGATCGTCTCGCCGAAGATCGAAGCCGTCTCGGCGACGGTCAGCGGCGTCGCGAACTGAAACAGCCCGCGCGGCCGCGCCAGCGAGGCGTGGACGCCGTGGCCGAGCTCGTGGGCCATGGTCAGCGCGTCGCGCGGGCGCGAGGTGTAGTTGAGCATCACGTACGGATGCGAGCTCGGGACGGTGTATGAGCAGAACGCGCCGCCGCGCTTGCCGCGGTCCGGCGGCGCGTCGATGTAGCCGTCGAAGAACGCCGCCGCCGCGTCGCCGAGCTCGGGCGAGAACCCGCGGTAGCAGTCGAGGACGAGGTCGCGCGCCTCGGCGTAAGGGATCAGGGCGTCCGTCGTCGCCATCGGCGCCATGCGGTCGTAGTAGGCGAGCTGGTCGAGACCGAGCACCTTCGCCTTGAGGCGATACCAGCGCCGCGCGAGCTCGTAGCGCCCGACGACCGCCTCGATCAGCGCCTCGACCGACTCGTCAGATGCCTCGTTGGCGAGGTTCCGCGACGCGATCCAGCTCGGATAGGAGCGCAGCCGGTCCTTCGTCGCCTTGTCGGCGAGCAGGGTGTTGAAGACGAACGCGCGCGTTCGCAGTCCGGGCTGGAGGGCTTGGGTCACGGCGCCCGCGGCCTCGGCGCGACGCTCGCGATCGGGATCCTCGAAGCGAGACAGCGCCTCCATCAGCGCCACCGGCTCGTCGGAGTCCGACAGCTCGACCGTGACCGCCGAGATCTGCTCTGTGAACAGCCGCCGGAAGGCCGACGGACCGGTCACCGCGGTCTCCGTCAGCACCTTCTCCTCCGGCTCGGAGAGCTGGTGGGGGCGATAGCGGCGGAGAGTGCGCAGGTAGTGCGCCCAGCGCTCGGAGCCCTCGCCGGCGAGCATCCGGTCGGCGTGCTCGTCGGGGAGCTCGTTCCACTCGAGCTCGAAGAACAGGAGCTCCGTCTCGAGCTCGGCGCCGCGCTCGCGGACCTTCTGGAGCAGCGCGCCGCGCTCGGGGTCCTGCGTGTCGGTCGTGAACAGCAGCGAGGCGTAGGAGCCGGCACGACCGACGAGGTCGAAGATCGCCTCGAGCTCGGCCATCACGGTGGCGAACCCGGACTCGTCGAGCTCGGCCACCCGGCCGCGGTGCGCGCTCGCCAGCTTCGTCCCACGCTCACGCGCCTGCTCGAGCAGCTCCAAGGCGCCCTCGGCGCCGCCACCTTCGACGAGCGGTTCGAGGTCCCACCTCGCCGCCGCCAGCTCCTCGTCTCGTCCCTGCGTTGCCTCTGCGCTCATATCCCGACCGAGGATATGGAGCCGGCCCGGCCGACCGAGACCGCGATCAGTCGCGGTTCGGGATCAGGATCCAGAGCGCGATGTAGACGAGGAACTGCGGGCCCGGCAGGACGATCGAGATCACGAACGCCGCCCGGACCAAGAACGTCGAGACGTCGAAGCGGTCGGCGATCGCCGCGCAGACGCCGGCGATCATGCGGTTGCTCGGGCGTGAGAGCCCGGCCAGCCCCTCGTTCTTGGTCAGAGATCTGCGCGCCATCTAGGCCTCCTTGCGGCCCCGCGGAACCGCGAGGTCGAATCGAATCTTCTCCGGGTCGACGCTGCTCACGAGCGGCACGCCGAGCCGGTGGGCGATCCGGTAGGACCAGGCGTAGGGCCACGGGATCGGCAGCAGGGGGGCGAAGTCGGCGACGTGGCCGTCCTTCATCTCGACCTCGACCACGAACTTCGAGGTCGGGAAGATGATGCCGCGCGGATTCTCGGCTCCGACGAGCCTCAGGCGCGCCGGGCCACCGTGGCCGCTGAGGTTCCTGACCTCGCGAACGAAGCGCCGGATCCGGAACGGGTTGAAGTACTTGAGTCGGGACACACGGAGCCCGTACCCGGCGGCGGCGCGGTGAGTCTCCCGGGCCCCGTGAACCCGGCTTGGCAGACTGAACTCTCGAATGACCGACGGTGGAAAGGGACCGACGAAGGGCCGCGGCGCGCGGACCGCTCGGCTCGGGCGCGTCGCGATCGGCGGCGCGACTCGCTGGGCGGGTGACCGCTTCGACGTCCGCGGCTCCGACGAGGAGCGGAAGCGGCGCCGCGGCGACCGCGTCGTCAAGACGATCGACTCGCTCGTCGACCAGCTCTCGGTGATGCGCGGCGCGGCGATGAAGGCCGGTCAGGTTCTCTCCACCGTCGAGTTCCCCGGTCTCGACCCCGACCAGGCCGAGTACCTGCGTGGGCGCCTCGCGTCGCTTCGCGACGACGTCCCGGCCGTCGGCTGGAAGGAGATGTCGAAGGTGATGCGCGAGGAGTGGGGCCGCGACCCCGAGAAGGTCCTCGCGAAGATCGACCACGAGCCCGCCGCCGCGGCATCGATCGGGCAGGTCTACCGCGGCACCGATCACGACGGTCGCGAGGTCGCGATCAAGGTCCAGTACCCGGGGGTGGCGGAGGCGGTCGAGTCCGACATGCGAAACGTGCGTCTGCTCTCGCCGATGCTGCGTCGCCTGATGCCCGGCCTCGACTTCAAGAGCGTCCTCGCCGAGCTCGCCCAGCGAATCAGTGAGGAGTGCGACTACGAGCTCGAGGCATCGACCCATCGCCGGATCGCGCGCTACTGGCGCGACCACCCCTTCGTCCACGTGCCTGAGGTCGACACGGAGCTCAGCCGGCGGCGCGTGCTGGTGACCGAGTGGGTCGACGGCAAGGACTTCGAGCAGGTCTCGGCGCTCGACGAGCCGACGCGCGACCGCTACGCCGAGATCGTCTACCGCTTCTTCTACGGCACGGTCCTCGGCCTAAACCAGGCGCTCGGCGACCCGCACCCCGGCAACTACCTGCTGAGGGAAGACGGCCGCGTCGCGTTCTTCGACTTCGGGATGATGAGCCGGCTCCCGGCCGACTATCTGCGCGAGGAGGGACGGGTCTTCCGCTCGATCCGCGAGGAGGACCCGGACGAGCTCGTCGGCGCGATGCACGAGCTCGGCTACCTGCCAGGCGAGCTCGCCGAGTGGGACGCCTCGGTGTTGATGAAGCAGATGCGGATGGCCGGCTGGTGGCTCGTCTCCGAGGAGCCGATCCGGCTCGAGCCCGACGACCTGTGGCGCGGGGCGAACCCGATGCTCGAGGACTTCGGCGGCGAGATGATGGATCAGATGCGGCGGATGACCGTGCCGCCCGTCGCGCTGCTGCTTCGCCGCATGGAGGGGCTGCTCTTCCAGGTCGCATCGACCGTGCGCGCCGAGGCCAACTGGGGCCTGCTGCTCCAGGAGTTGATCGAGGGCTCAGAGGAGCCGGTCAGCGAGCTCGGCCGCGAGCACGCCGAGTGGCTCGCGGCGAAGGTCTGACCGCAGTCGCTCGGCCGTCTCGGCAGACGGCCGTCAGGTCCGAGCGCTTCGGTTTCGCCGACCGCATGCCCTGATCTCCCCCGAGCCCGCGGGCTCCCCCGCCTACGATCGAACGAGTGAACGCTCGTGACGACATCGATCTCGAAGCGATCCGCGCCCATCTCGAGGCTCGCCTCGATGAGCTCGGCGGCCGGATCGACGAGGCCGTGCGCCCGCCCGACGCCCAGTCGGGGATCAGCTTCGGCAAGCGCATCGGCGACGGCACGACCGAGGCTGTCGACCGCTTCGTCCGGGTCGGCGTCGCCGAGCAGCTCGACGAGTCCGGGAAGCAGGTGGCTCGGGCGCTCGAGAAGCTCGACGAGGGCAGCTACGGGACCTGCGACAACTGCGGCGCGGAGATACCCGCCGGGCGGCTGCAGGCCCGGCCGGAGAGCGTGCTCTGCGTCGAGTGCGCCGCGGCTTGAGCGTCCTCGCCGAGTCGCCGCTGACCCAAACTCCTCGGTCGTCGATCCGAACGTCCTCGGTTGGAGATCCCCGGGCTGATGCGTAGGCTGGCCCGCACGTCGCCGTAGGCGCCGGAAACCATGGGAGCTCGCGGTTGAGATCGAACAGGTGCGCCGTCGCGTTCGCGGCCGCGGTCATGGCGCTCGGGTGCGCAGCGCCGGCTTCGGCGGGGTCGGCGGGTAAGCCGACGACGGTCGTCTTCGTCGGCTCTGGCTACGTCAGCGATGGAACGACCTCGAGGGCGAACGCCTACGGTCGCCTCGAGACGGCGAAGAGATGCCTCGGCGGCCGCACGGTCAAGATCTACGCGTTCATCGGCCAGACGAAGAAGCTCGTCGACGTCGATCGCTCGTCGCGCAACGGCTCCTGGGCAGGCGAGGGCTCGGTCCCCGGCTCACCCGACGGCTACCAGGTCGTGGCAGAGCGGGCGAAGCGCGGCAAGGTCGTATGTCGCGAGGGCAGCGTCGCGACCTGATGAGAGATGCGAACGGAGGACGAGGGATGAAGCGAATCGCAACGACGGTTCTCGCCGTGGTGCTGGCGCTCTGCGTGTCTGCTCCGGCCGACGCCGGAAAGCCGCGCAAGAAGCCGACGAAGCCGGGCGTGACCAGCTACTCCTGGAATCCGGTGACCTCCGAGGCGGGCGTTTCCGGGTCGATCGACGCGGTCGAGCGCTGCGAGCCGGACCGGGTCGTTCGCGCCTTCGCGATCATCGGCGGAAACTCGCAGCCGCTCGATGTCACGGTCTCCGGCGTCCAGGGCGTCTGGAACGTCAGCGGGCCCGTCCCCTCGTATCCGGACGCGATCAAGGTCAAGGTCGAGCGCAAGCGGGTCGGCAACACCGTCTGCAAGCGCGGCGTCCAGACGCAGGCCTTCTCCCGGTAGCGCTCAGCGGCCCGCGTCGGGGTCGCCCTCGACGGAGATCCGGGGCAGCGCGCGGTCGAGCCACGCCGGCATGTACCAGGCCGAGCGTCCGAGCAGCTCGAGGATCGCGGGGACGAGCAGGCAGCGGACGATCGTCGCGTCGACGGCGACCGCCACCGCCATCCCGACTCCGAACTGCTTGATCGTCGGGTCGCCGGAGATCACGAAGGCGCAGAAGACGGAGACCATGATGAGCGCCGCCGAGGTGATCACACGGGCGGTGCCCGCGACGCCGTGGACGATCGCCTCGCGCGCGTCCGACGTCGCCATCCAGCCCTCGCGGACGTGTGACATCAGGAAGACCTCGTAGTCCATCGAGAGCCCGAACAGGATCGCGAACATCATCAGCGGCACGTAGGAGACGATCGGCACCGCGCCCTCGAGCCCGACGAGCCGAGCCGTCCAGTCGTTGGAGAACACGAACGAGACGACGCCGAACGCGGCCGCGATGGAGAACGCGTTCATCACCACCGCCTTCAGCGGCACGAGCAGCGACCGGAAGGCCAGCATCAAGACGATGAACGTGAGCAACAGGACGAGGCCGATGACGAGCGGCAACCGACCGGTGATCTGCGTCGCGAGGTCGACGTAGCTCGCCGTCAGACCACCCACGGAGGCGGTCTCGTCGTTGCCGGCGGTCGCCTTCGGGAGGACGTCGTCACGGAGTGTCTCGACCAGGTCCGCGGTCCGTGGGGAGGAGGGCGCGCTCGTCGCCACCACCGTGAGCACGGCGGCGTCGCCGGCCTTGTTGACGAGCGGCGGGCTGACCTGATCGACGTCGTCGGTCCGCTCGATCTTCTTGCGCAGCGAGACGAGCCTCGGGTCGGACTCGGGTGAGCGCAGGTACTTGCGCTGCTTGTCGAGCTTTCGCTGCTGCGCCGCGCTCGGTCCGGGCGCCGGCGGGGCCTGAGCGCTCACCTGCTCCTGCGCCTGCTCGGATGCCTCGTCCGGCGGGATCCCTTCGCCCTCCAGCTGCTCGGTCAGCTGCGCGACCTGTTGTTGCTCTTGCTGCTGAGCTTGCTGCTCGGCCTGCTGCTTCTGGCGTTGTTGCTTTTGGTCGAGCTGGTTCAGCGAGGCCTGGTCGTTCTTCGCCGGCTTCTCGAGGTCGACGGAGACGAGGATCGTGCCGTTGGCGCCTGCCCCGAACCCGCCGCGGACGATGTCGTAGGACTGCCGCGACTCGGTGTCCTTCGGCAGCGCGCCGTTGTCCTGCTGGCCGAGGGTCAGCGATCCGACCGGTATCGCCAACGCGATCAGGATCGCGAAGCCGGCGATCAGGCAGACGACTGGATGCCGCGTGACGGTCTCGGCCCAGCGCGCCCAGCCGTGGGGACGGTCGTCGTGGGGCTTGTGCCCCACCGGCAGCCGCAGGCTGTCGATGCGGCGGCCGAGCAACGAGAGGATCGCCGGCAGCAGCGTCACCGCGCCGACCATCGCGACCGCGACGACGATCGCTGCCGTGAACCCCAGCGTCGTCACGACCGGGATCTGGGCCGCCCAAAGGGCGAGCAGGGCGATGACGACCGTCGTTCCCGCGAAGACGACCGAGACGCCGGCCGTCGCCGTCGCCGCGCCGATCGCCTTCATCGTGTCGCGACCGTCGGCGCGGAAGCCGCGGTAGCGCGTGACCATGAACAGCGCGTAGTCGATGCCGACGCCGAGGCCGATCATCGTCGCCAGAGCCGGCGCGGACGTCGGGATGTCGGTCAGGTGACTGAGCAGGGTCAGCGCCCCCAGTCCGATGACGAGCCCGATCACCGCGGTGACGAGCGGGATACCCATCGCCACGAGCGTTCCGAACGTGAACGCGAGGATGATCGCGGCGGCTACGATCCCGACGACCTCGGAGAGGTGCGTCGAGGGCTTGGAGACCTTCTGGCCGAGGTAGCCGCCCGCGCCGACGTCGAGGCCGGCGTCGCCGAGCGGGTCGGAAACACCGACGAGGTGCTCGGCCTCGTCGACGGTGAGGTCCGACGGCCCGTCCTCCAGCAGCAGCGTGATGGTCCCAACGTCGCCCTTGCCGGTCAGCGAACCGCCGCGGTCGAACGGCCCCGTCGCTTTCCGCACTCCGGGGTCGCTCTGGTAGGCGCGGGTGACCTGCTCGATCGGCCGCTTGTACTCGGGCTTGGAGAGCTTCTCGCCGCTCGGTGCGCGGATCGCGATCGGGACGCTGCCGTTGGCCTGTGAGGGGAAGCGGTCGTCGAGCAGGTCGCTGGCCGTCTGGCTGTCGGTCCCCGGCAGCGTCAGGTTGTCGTTGGTCTCCGACCCGGCGGTCGCGGCGGCAGCACCGACGCCGACCGCGGCGACGATCCAGACCGCGAGCACGATCCACGCGTGGCGCGCGCAGAACGCTCCGAGATCGTGAAGCCTCTTCGCCATCCCCCACCCAGTTCGACGTGCGCGGCTCGATCCCGCGACCGGCAATCAAACACCGAACGCGCGGAAAGTCCAGCAGATCGGCCTCCGCGGCGGTGGCGAGCCGGCGGACGACGGTCGGGCGACGATCGGCGGCCACCTGCTGGCGCCGAATCGTCGCTCGACGCGATGGGCAGCGGTCCGTCGGCCGCAGCGGCGTCGGGCGGCCGCCCCGGGGGACGGCCTCCTAGCGCTGGATCAGCTCGATCCGGTAGTCGTCGGGGTCGCGGACGAAGCAGATCAGCGTGCCGTCCGGCCTGCCGCCGACGCGGTAGGGCGGCTTCTCGGGCTCGATCCCCTGCTCGGCGAGCTGCTCGAGCCGCGCTTCGATGTCCGAGGTCGAGATCGCGATGTGGTTGTAGCCCGTGCCGAGGTCGTAAGGACCCTCCTGGTCGCGGTTCCAGGTCAGCTCAAGGCGCGGTTCACCGCCGTCCTCGGGCATGTTCATGAAGACGTTTATCGCCTCGTCGCCGATCGGCTTGCGCCGCACCTCCTCGAAGCCGAGCGCCTCGTAGAACGCGACGGAGCGATCGATGTCGGTGATCCGGTAACAGGTGTGCAGGTAGCCCATGCGATGGCGCTACCCGAGTGGCGCCACGGACTACCGCCGGGCAGAAAACCTCAGCGCCGCTTGAACACG